>JBIKWR010000235.1:0-3446 GCA_044356225.1 Bacteriovoracaceae bacterium
CATTTGTATTTTCACTGTAAGCAGAACCCTCTTCTTCAATTGATCTTTTTTCAGAGAGATCGGGGATCAAGTTATTCGCCTGATTCACGCCTTCAATGATTTGTTTTTTAGCTTTTGCAGGGATGGTTGAATTCAATGCTAATCGCTGGCTTAAGCTATTTAAATCACCAGGAGTCTGAACATCTTTAACCAAATGTTCAATAATCATAGGCAAAACCTCTCGATCAAAATCTTTTTTATCCGCTTGGCCGATGAGCTTAGTTAAGACTGGATCTCTTGCTACATTCATGTCCATTAAGGCGCGTTTGAGTTGCATAAATTTATGCGCTATTTGCGTTGGACCAATCTCTCCTAAATCTAAAATCACGGCACCAGAACGAGCATAAAACGCTTTGTGATTATTGGTTTCCTTAAATTCATCCATCGCCGCAAAAATACCTTGATGAAAATCCGCCAACTCTGAACCCACGGCAATCGCTCTATAACGTCCACCCACAAACATCAGCCCCAACATGTAAGGGGCAGAATTAATACTGGTGCGGCCAAAATGGCCAAAGATAGATCCAGGCATCGCCGTCACAAAACTAACAAAATCACCGTCTTCATGTTCCAGTAAATAATCGGCATAATGATCTAGCGTGCTCATGGATCCCAGCACCGAGTTCATCGCTAGCCACCTGGGTGCTAAATATTTAAAAGTCTCTGGTCCAATGTTTCTAGTCAAGAGCAAGGGAGCTCCTACCAATAGCGCATTGGTAGCAAGTCCTAACATCCCCATGCCGGTATCACTGAATTGCTGCGACAAGCGTGCTACTTTTTCGGCCAAACCAGAAGCGTTGTAAACTTCATAAAAGGCCACACCAGCACCTAACTTCAATAGCGTTTTTGCACTTAGCCCTTTGGTGATCCAAGGAGCGGCCAGACCCAAACTGGTACTTGCTCCGCCAACCGCCAAAGCAAAGCCCATTCGCTCCCAGTTATTGTTAGAATATTTTTTGCTTAGTTGATTGATCATTTCGCCAGTTTTTTGCGCGGTATCCACCATTAAAGGGCCCAAAGTTTTTCTAAAACCAGCTGAAACTAGCCAAGGAAATTTTCCAATGATTGGATGTTGATGCCATAATTTATCATCAGAGCGTTTCCAATTTTTCGTCGCTGTTTCTGCGATTTCTTTTTCATGAAAGGCCAGAGCATCTTCCAGTAAATCTTCCCAGAGACGATCGGTATCAAAGGGAACATGAGTGAATAATTCATGATTATATTTTATTTTTAGTTTCCAATTAGCCTTTAAATCTGCAATTGTCAGGTCTTTATTCTCTTCAGAAAATGCGACTGTTTTTAACTGCATTTTTTTATCTTGAGCATTCCATTCATCTTCATACTTAATTTTACCCTCTTTAATAAAATCTAAAAAAAGCGAGATGGCACTTTGTAGTGCTGGGGAAATGAATCGATCACGGGTCTGATCATTTACTAAATCCACCACAGCGGATGCTCCCATCGCTTGCGCTAACAGGATGAGATTTTCTTTTTTTGATGGTGAAGAGATCGAGTTTTTATCAATTCCGATAATCTTGTGAATTTCATTTTGAATATCAAGATTTTTTCTAAATTTATCCCCATGATCCTCATGAGCTATTTTTTTAAATTCTTCAAAGACTTCCCAAGGGAAAGTGGCCACTTTGGGAAAAACATTTTTTTCTAAAAAGTTTTTATTTTGCAGACTCAAAACTGGCCAGTAGGCAAACACGTTCATCAAAAGAGTATCAGTTGATGAACCTTGGATTGAGCGCTCACCATTTAACAACGTTAGTAACAAATAGGCGGCATGATGATGGGTGATTTTTTCCATTAACAAATTCAGATACATTTTATCTAAACCTAATTGATCTTGTCGTTCACCAAAAACGGACACCAGAATATTTTCTATCGCTTTTAATAAATATGTTTGATCCTTCTCCACCGCGCTTTGAGTTTGTTTGGTATTAGACCAACTATGTTCAAGATTTTTTAAATGAGCATTAAAATCAAAACGAAGATGTTCGCCTAATTTATATTGTTCTTTATTAAAAACACCAAGCATGACAAAATCGTATTTTTTGGCATCAAAAGGATCGATAAAACCAATTTGTTTTGCCAATTGGTTAAAATCTTTTTCTAACTGCCCTCTAAGCACCACACCTTTTTCATATGCTTCGGGAGCAAAATACTGAGCAGCTAAACCCTCCATCCCAGCTTTAACTGAAAGAAATTCATAAAAATCCGGAGTAATATCAAAGGGTGACGCCCAATGATTAAACACACTTAAAATGGAGCTGTGATCAATCGAGGAAAGGGCCAAATCTAAAATGGGTGCCACACCTTGCATGGGTGAAGCCATCGAGGTGAAATGAGAATTATGCAGTTCTATCTCTTTGGAAGTAATGCTTTGATTGCTATTGGCGCTATCATTTCTTTCTTTAATAGAAAAAGCATCATGAACAAACAACAACTCTTGTCTGGCATGATTGATGGGACCAACGAGAGTACTGACAGGACCTGGCAGAGGTGCCATTTTTTGCGATTTTTTTCCTAGTTTTAAGGCAAAGAACTGTGGATGTCTGGTCATTATTTCTTGGGCGGTTTGATTACGACATTCATAAAAACCACGCTCGCCATTATCAAAAGTGACTAAGGCCTTTGAACCCTTGGCCTTTAAATCAAAACTCATTCTATAAATGGAGTAACTTCTATCAGGAATATAGTTAGGTAACTGAGCTAACTCTAAATCCAGACCAAACTCGGAAACGTTGGGACCTATGATTCTTTGTTTATACTCATCATTGGACCCCAACGGGCCAGCAAACAGGGAGTGAACTATCAGTTGAAATTGATCATTGTAACGAGTTTCAATGGTTGGAAGTTTAACGGGATTTTGTCTGGAGTGAGCCACATTCGCCACCTCACAAATAAACAAGGCGCGAAGAGGTGATTGGTCTTTTTTATTATCCAATACCGAAGAAAGTATTTGCGCTTGTGATTCACGTATAAAAAAAGAGATCAATACAATAAGCAATAAACAGCAATGGAGTCTCATCGGTTTCCCTAGTTAAAATTGTTTGATGCTAGATTAGAGCCTGATTATTATTGGCTCAACCACTATTAGTGCATAGCGAAAATTGTTCACGTTAGTGATGTTCGTAAACAAAACGAACGCCGTTATGTATACTGAATGCTAACTAAGAATTTTCCGACTTTGAATCGCCTTCACTTGCTGACAAACTTCACTCACGATTAACCCCAAATGTTCTTCTAAAGTAAATCGCCCTAAACTAAGTCTAAAACTACAATGAATTTGCGCTGGATCTAGCCCAATACTCGTTAGGACATAAGAAGGTTTTTGCGAGCCACTGGCACAAGCACTGCTCGCAGAAAAGGCCAAGTTTTTACACTGAAGCATCAACTCT
>JBIKWR010000092.1:0-12027 GCA_044356225.1 Bacteriovoracaceae bacterium
ATAGCGGTGCTGGTTGAGATTTCCAGTGAAAGCTTTGTCTCAGGTGCGCAAGATTGATTTTCAAAAAGATGAGGTTTGCCTAGAGGCAAATCGAATATTTTTGGGAATCAAGATTGCGTGCATGAGACGAAGATCCACTGGAAATCTCAACCAGCACCGCTATAGACCCCAACGAACTCGCAAAGTTGCATAAGTGTCCTTATCTTCAAATTCATTATCCTTGTTCGGATCCCCTAAGAGAGTATTTTTAAAGATCCCGATTTCCAGACGACAGGAATCACTGATGTTGGCCCCCAAACCCATCATCGCAGTTCCTTGGCAAACCCAATCACCATCGCGGTTAAGTTCGGCAGAAAACTCGATCTCGAGAGGAATGAGTTCAAAGTTGCCATATTCAAAAGCCGATTTTCTTTTTTCTGCATCTCCCAGATCCACACGAATTCCTGCTCGGGTAGACAAGGACGGCGTAAAAAAATTATGATCTGGATTATTACCTAGCACTTCCGTTTCAAGTTTAGCGCCAATACCACCATAAAAAACACAGTTCAGCTTCATGGTCTTCCTACATTTCACCACATTAAAAAAAAAAGGTGAAAATAAAAGAAATTCTATTTTTATAAAGACATGCGAAGACGCAGTGTAAAGTATGAATCTTGATCTTCAAATTGATTGTTCTCTGCAGGATCATCTAACAGGTTGTTGAATTCAAGACCAGCTTCCATGCGACAACTTTCTGTTAGATTGAGACCAAAACCCGTGTAGGCAGAACCTCGGCATTGCATTTCTCCTTTCGAATCTAGAAAAGCAGTCACATCCAATTGCCAAGGTATGAGTTCAATATTTCCGTACTCAAATTCCGAAGTGCGATTATGTGGATCTCCTAAATCCACCCGCATACCAAGCTGTCCAAAGACTTTTGGCTGGATAAAAAAGCGATCGGGGTTATTTCCTAAAACTTCAAGTTCTACGCCCGCACCTAATTCTCCATAAACAACGCATTGACCTTCAGGAGTGAGTTTCCACTGATAACCTTGCGCCACTTCAGCGCCAATCGATACGGTATGAAATCCTTTATTGGGCCGAAATTCTACAGTTCCGTATCCAGTTCCGAACCCAGTCCCAAATCCAAATCCACCTCCAGATTTAAAATCATCTTCTGAATCATCATCTGAATTAGGCGCACCTGGAGCATAAACCCACTCCCCTCCCGTCTCGGCATTATACTCTGGTGCCCCAGTTCCTAAAATTCTGGCCAAGGGATGAATGATTTCTCGTTGTGCCCATTCCGCTATACCTGGTTTGTTGGATTCATAAATGAGCTGGCCGCCCATACGTCGATAAGGACCACTCTCATAACGACCAACTCCTTCTTGTTTTTCAACTCCAACTTTGTACACTTCGCGCACTTCTATGGGATATTTTTTTTTAGCTAACATATCTCCTATGGCTTGAGACGAGGCTTCTTCCATAGGTAAAATCTTTGAGTACATCGCCACGTCGACTAATAAACGAAAAAAGGATTTTGCATCTCCTTGTTTAAAACTTAGCGCGATATTTCCCGTTTTACCTTGATCATTTCCGGCCAAGGGATCATAAACAGGATTATCATTTCCATATTCTGCCGTGATTTCTTTTCCCTTTGGCTTTTCGGTTGTTTTTTTCTCATTGGTGGTAAGCGGAAAAATTAATTTTTCACCTTGAGCATTTTGGGCCTGCGGGAATTCCAGAAACTCCTGGCCCTCTTTTTTGATTTTTTTAACCGGAATAGTTAAATTACAGACAACTTCATTCTTGGTGGTTGTAGTTTCTACTTTAATTTCGGGCTTAACATCTGAGGAACCCGAAGAACACTGAGGAGCAACACTCTTATTTAAAACATTGGCGGGAGATTGCAATGCCTGAATCATGCGCATAAAATGTTTGGGAATCGGTTCACTTTGGGCGAAAGGCACAAAAATCGTCATGACAAACCAAAAAGTATAGACATATTTCATGTCTATACTTTTCGAAAAATTCAATAATTTATTTACTTTATTTTTGGTTAAGTCTTATTTTTTAAGACTTAGAGAATATTTTCAGTTTCCAAGTCAAATTAATGTTCAGTAAAAAATGCTGATCAACTTAAAGCTGCTTGTTTTCTCTCCACCAAGGTCAGGATGGTGGCCAAAGCGACAGTCTCACCAGTCTCATCGTAAACATCCACCAACCACTTAACAATTCCTTTAGGAATGTCATCGGGAGTTTTTTGTTCTTGCGCGATTTTTTCTTTCACCGTTAAACGCACACCTATGGTGGCACCAATATAAACTGGTTTTAAAAACCGCAATTCGTCTAGGCCATAATTGGCGAGCACCGGGCCTTTTTTGGGATCGACAAAAAGTCCTGCCGCTGCAGAAATAATAAAATAGCCATGGGCCACCCGTTTTTCAAACAGTGATCCGGCTAATGATGTCTCATCCATATGGGCGTAAAAATTATCGCCGGAGATATTGGCAAAATTCACAATGTCGGTTTCGGTGACGGTTCTTTTATGAGTGATGAGAGTTTCGCCAATTTTTAACTCTTCAAAATATTTTTTAAAGGGGTGAACCAAATCATGAAGCATCTCACTGCCGGCTTGAAATTGTTTGGTGATATGAGTGATGGTGGTAGGATGGCCTTGAATAGCAGTTCGTTGCATGTAATGGAAAATGCCGCGAATGCCGCCCATCTCTTCACCACCACCGGCACGTCCTGGGCCACCATGAATAAGATGCGGCATAGGTGAACCGTGGCCAGTGGATTCTTTTTCACAATTTTTATTGATGACAATTAAGCGGCCATGAAAAGCGGCGGTGGCCAAAATCACTTCGCGCGCAAAATGATCATCTCCCGTGATGAGTGATCCACAGAGGCTGCCGCCGCCTTTTTTAGCAAGTTCGATTACATCATCGGTAGTTTCATAAGGCATTAATGTGGTCACCGGGCCAAAGGCCTCAATATCATGGATCTGATTTTTACGATCAAAAGGCTTTTCGCAATAAAGCAATGTTGGTGAAATAAAAGCGCCTTTATTTTTATCAGCACCCACCACCTCAAAATGTTTTTCATCACCGTAAAAAAGCTCCGAAGATTTTTTTAACAGGGCAATTTTTTCGAGCACATCTTTTTTTTGTGCTAGCGAGGCCAAAGGCCCCATGCGCACCCCTTCTTTGGCGGGATCGCCGACGATATTTTTTTGCAATTTTAAAGTCATCGCCTTTTGCACATCTTCCACCCATTTTTTAGGAATAAAAGCGCGCCTAATCGCCGTACATTTTTGGCCGGCTTTGATGGTCATTTCTTTGGTCAGTTCTTTAATAAAAAGATCAAACTCTGCCGAGCCGGGATGGGCATCTGGACCCAAAACCGAAAAATTTAAACTGTCAGCTTCTTGATTAAAACGCACATTGTGTTTTAACAGGTTGGTATGGCCTTTAAGTTTTAATCCCGTCTGCGCCGAACCGGTAAATGTCACCACATCTTGGCAATCGAGGTGTTCAAACAAATCGCCCACCGATCCACAAAGTAATTGCAATGAACCTTCTGGCAAAATTTTTGATTCATGAATCGCACGCACCACTGTCTCTGTTAAATAACAAGTTGCCGTTGCTGGTTTTACAATCGCGGGTACTCCCGCCAAAAGATTACAAGCAATTTTTTCCAGCATGCCCCACACCGGAAAATTAAAAGCATTAATATGGATCGCCACTCCTTCTAACGGCACACAGAGATGGTGGCCAATAAATGTTCCCTGTTTGGACAACATTTCGGCTTTGCCTTCCACATGAAAAGGCGTGTCGGGCAATTCGCGACGACCTTTGGAGGCCATGACAAAAAGATTGCCAATTCCCCCTTCAATATCAATCCAGGAATCGAGTTTGGTAGCTCCAGTGAAAGCTGAAATGAGATAAAATTGGTCTTTATGAGCGGTCAAATAAAGTGCTAACGCTTTTAAGAGCCTCGCCCGCTGATGAAAACTCAGAGCGCGAAGAGCTGGCCCACCGGTTTTTCTGGCATAGTGGTGAACTGCTTTGAAATTAATTCCCTCTGTGGATGTTTCGCCAATCTTTTCACCGCTGATAGCATTATGAAGATCAGCATAACTGCCTTGACCTTTAACCCACTGGCCTTCCACAAAACTTTGCACATTTAACATAAAATTGACCTTTTCTTTAGTAATCGTTAAGAGTTTAGTTTTTCTTTTAAGTATGCCTTTAGTAAGATGAAAAATAAAATTGACGAGGACGAGTTTTATGATTGCTAGCGAAATTATTGGCGTAGGTTCTTATGTTCCCCCCAAAGTCGTGACTAATCAGGATTTAGAAAAATTATTAGACACTTCTCATGATTGGATCATCCAACGCACCGGCATCGAGGAGCGACGATGGGTGGATGAACATGAAAGTACCTCGGGTTTGGCACTGAAAGCCTCACTTAAGGCGATTGAACATGCCCAAATTGATAAATCGCAAATTGATATGATCATCTTCGCCACCTTGAGCCCGGATTATGATTTCCCCGGCACGGGTTGTTTTCTCCAACATAAATTGGGCTTAGGCCCAGTGGCAGTATTAGATATTCGTCAACAATGCACCGGTTTTCTCTACGGGCTTTCCATCGCCGATAATTTTATTAAAGCTGGCACTCATAAAAATATTTTAGTGGTGGGAGCGGAAATCCATTCCAAAGGTTTAGATAAAACCCCCGAAGGCCGAACAGTCACCGTCCTTTTTGGCGATGGCGCTGGCGCTTTTATTGTCGGCCGCAAAGAAATAAAAAATCCTAAAGTGGATTCTTGTATTATCGGCCATGATTTGTTTGCCCAAGGGGAACACGCCAAAGAATTATGGATTGAGGCCCCCGGCAATGCGATCGGGGCCGAGCGCTTAAATGAAAAAATGCTGCAAGAAAAAAAACATTATCCGGTGATGAATGGCAAAGTGGTTTTTGTCCACGCGGTAAAACGCATGAGTGAATGTCTCACCTTAACACTTAAAAAACATTCCTTAACTATTGCAGATATCGATTGTTTTCTTTTTCACCAGGCGAACTTGAGAATTAATAGTAAAGTCGCCGAGATATTAGAAATTCCCGAAGAAAAAATTTTTAATACCATCCAAAAATTTGGCAACACGACCGCCGCCACTATTCCGCTGGGGATGCATGAAGCGATTAAAGCGGAAAAAATTAAAAAAGGTGATTTAGTGGCCTCCGCTGCTTTTGGCAGCGGGTTTACTTGGGCCAGTGCGGTTTTTCGGTATTAATTTTTTTACTTTGTTTCAACACTCACTTCTGCATCATTATATTCAAGCCTTTTTTCTACTATATCAGTTTGCTCCTTTGGATATATTATAATTTTCACCATTGATTCAAGAGCAGAATTGTTTTCGTCACTATCTTGTTGTGTAAGCAAAGCTAGTTTAACAGGTAAATTATTAATCTGAGCTCTTTTTAACTCACTCAATACATGAGAATGAAGCGAATTATTGATATTAAGACTCAGATCAACATTTTCAACCGAGTGCGCTCGTGCATATCCATAATGTAAAAATAATTGTTTATCAAAATTAAGATCAAATGCTTTTCCTTTTGTTGTAATTTCACACCTAAGTTCAGATTTTCTGTCAGCAGAATTAAAACTTCCTAAAACAACAGTAACAAATTCTGAATTAGTCTTCGTAACTATTTGTTTAACAGCACAACCACTAAAACTTAACTTATCAAAATCTGATGCCGCAAAAACATTCGTAAAAATTTTCATGAAAGTTAATAAACCTACAAGCGCAAACTTCGTTTTCATCTTTGATCTCCTTGTTACTAAAAGTTTTGAAAAAATATTTCTTAATCAGTTCCTGAAGTCTGACACATAAAAAAAATTTAACTATAAAAAATTGAAGCTATTTTAATAGGGCGTGTTGACGTTTTGACTTAGGGCCGTGGCCGCAGGGCCATATGAAATTAAGTAGGTAAGTCATTAAGATTAGAGTGCTAACAAAAATCTAAAAGGACTTACCTATGAATCGACTTATGCTCACTGATGAGTTTTGGTCGAAGCTATCGCCTATTCTGCAAAATATTGGCATTTATGACAAGCGATCTCTTCGTCTAACTATCGAAGCCATTCTGTATCGTCTACGTGTTGGATGCCCTTTGCGCGACATTCCCAAAGAATTTGGTAATTGGAATAAAATTTATAAACGATTTAATCACTGGTCCCGCTGCGACAAGTTCATGTTTATTTTTAAAACTTTGGCTAAAGACCCTGACATGGAATGGAAACTTATCGACGGAAGTATTGTCAAGGCCCACCATCTTTGTAGCGTTTTCGATAATTGGCGATAGTACTTTCGTCGATAAAAAGATATTCAGCGATACTGAGATATGTTTTCCCAGAATCTAAATGAAGAATAATCCTAATTCTATCGGCATACTTGCGGCAGCGTTCATGTTTTAGTTCTTGTAGAATTTCATCTCGTTGAATTTTTGAAAGGAATTTTCCCATCTTGAGAAATGTTACAACGATTGATACAAAAGGCTAAATTATTTTTACTGGAAATTTAAACCGGTACTGCTATATTTGTCGCTTAAAAGACAATACATTTGTTGCGATAGCAACAGTGGAAGAAAAATATTGGATTAGTTTTTTTAACTTTTTCCTGCCTGCTATCGACCTTGGATCGATTTAGCACTGATCCTGCAGTTTTTCGGGTGGTGTTTAAAACCTTAAATCAATTTGATCAAAGACAAATGCGAGAAATGATTCGAGATGAAGATTTTTGACTCACTCTTTTTATTTAAAAAGAGTGAGAGTTTCTTTTTTTAATTAAAATCTAAATCGAGAATTTAAAATATTATGTGTTTACGACGATAGTCCAAAACTTCTATAAGCCTTTTATTTTATTCTTCTACAATCTGGCAGTTATTATCAGTATAATGCTTTATTTGATCTTGAAGCCTTGAATAAGTTTCATCTGTTGCACATACGATCTCTGGTGCTAAATTTTGATAAAATGTCTCAATTGCTTTTTTATCGTACTTAGTATTGGCAGCACTTAAAACACAACCTCTTCGATCGATATCATTATCAGAGTTATTTTTATGCCATAAGCTTAAGTTTAAGTTAAATTCTTTGACATTGCCCGTTGAGCATTTGAACTTAAGATAAATGTCATATGAAATCATAGGATCACTTACACTGCTTGATTTATTTACATATACTTTTTCGTCAAAAAATGCGGCACCTTTATCATCAGTTATTTTTTTCTCAGATTTATAAACAAAAATTTTAGGCCCATATACAGGAACATTTATTCCTAAATTCTCCCAGTATTCTATTTTCCAAACATTTTTTTTATGCGTTAATTCAAATCTTATTGGAAAATTTTTTAAAGGAACGCCATCTGAAGTCTCTAATCTAATTTTAAAATTTTTTGTTGAAATTTTATAATCAGCTAAAACTTCACTACTCTTCAGGATGTTAGTCATTAGCATTATTGCAATGATAAAATTAGATCTCATACACTATTCCTTTCTTTATTCTAGCAATCAAATAGATAATTATAATATTGTTCTTTGAATAACTGTAAATTCCTTTTAATACACATTTGTTCGTAACCCCCATTTGAACTAGACACCTCCAAACTAGGAGGATTAATGCAAACGATTGAAACCACACGACGGACCTACCGAACAAAATTCCAAAAAATTGAACTTTTGAATGAGCTACAATCTGGTGGTATGACAGTTTCTACCCTCGCTCGTAAGCATGGGATTCACCCCGTGACGATTCACAAATGGAAGAGAGACATGTCCCAAGAAACCAAAAAAGATTCAATCGATGTTCATGAAATTCTTCAAGAACTTGAGAAACTAAAAGTAGAAAATAACCACCTCAAGAAAGCCGTCGGAAACTTGGCGATCACCAACGAAATTTTAAAGACGGCCAATGATGTTCTAAAAAAAAATCAGCGATCAGAAAAACTGAAGTCGCCAAAGAAGTAATACAAATTCTCGGGCCAACTTATTCCAAGTCCAGAGTTTGTAATGATCTCATGGTTTCCAGGGCGTCTTTGTATTGGAAGAAAAAGGAAAATAATGTGAAACGTATTCGATATACAAAAGAATCAGATTCAGAAGTTTTGCTGGAAATTAATTCTGTCTTAGAAGTGAGATCTAGTTATGGTCACAAAAGAGTGACGGCGATGATTAATAAAAAGCGAGCACTTTTAGGACTACCGAAGTTTAATAGAAAAAGAGTTTATCGAGTGATGGAACTAAATGGTCTGCTGTTAAAAAAAGAAATTGTTCTTAGAGACCACGAGAAAACTGGAAAAATAATCACTCTTCATTCTAATACTCGTTGGTGTTCCGATGGTTTTGAAATTCAATGCTTCAATGGCGAAAAAGTTTACGTAGCATTTTCCTTAGATTGCCATGACCGTGAAGCCATCTCATATGTGGCAAGTAAACAAGCACTCCTGGCGACTGACATCCAAGACTTGATGATTCAAAGTGTAGACGCCAGATTTGATGGTGGAAAAACACCAAGGGACATTCAGTGGCTAAGTGATCGAGGATCGATTTATAGGGCACATCACACTAAACAATTAGGAAGAGAACTTGGTTTAATTTGCTGTTTTACTGCGGCCTATAGTCCGCAATCAAATGGTATGTCTGAAGCTTTTGTAGGGACTATAAAAAGAGATTACGTCTACACATCGGACTGCTTCGATGCTGACACTGTTTTAGAAATGTTACCGGGATGGTTCAAAGATTATAATGAAGTTGCGCCACATTCCGGACTTGGAATGATGAGCCCGCTAGAGTATAAAAAACAAATCAAACTAGGTGCCTAGTCAATTGGGGGCCAAAGCATTTTCGATTTTCATTTGCAATTAAATCATTCGTAAAAATTTTCATAAATGTTAAAATACCTATAAGCGCAAACTTCGTTTTCATTTTTGATCTCCTTGTTGCTAAAAGTTTTGAAAAAATTTTTCTCTGTTAGTGTTGCATTATGCCCTATTAAAAAAATATTTATATAAAAAAATAAAACTATTTTAATAATTTGTTTGTAATAAATAAGAACAAGTAAAAAGTTCAAAGAGTTTAGCGATTACGCTTCTAAAGATTTCTAAATTTTATCAAAGAATTAAAATCCACAACAAAGTTTACTATGGCTCAAGAATGTCTTTCGGTTTGATTTTTTTGAGCAGAAATTTAAGAATAAAATCACTTGATAAACAAGAATATTCTCGGCAATTGAACATTCAATTAAGCGGTAGAATATAAAATTTGACCTCGGTCGCCTCCGCTGCTTTTGGCAGCGGGTTTACTTAGGAAAGTGCGGTTTTTCGTTATTTAAATAAAGTTCATTTTATCTATGCCAAGTACGAACTCTTTTAATCGTTTGTTTGGCATCTACATAGACCGTAGATAAATCACTAAATCCTTTAATTTCATTAAAAATATTATCTCGATACGAAACAATATATCCGACTACATATCCGTCTACCTCATTATCTTTTTTTGTTTTAACTTGCGAAACGTTTTCGATCTCTAGAACATTATTGCAATCAAGAACTTTACAAGGTTTCTCCACCGCCATTTTTTTACGTTGATCTTCATCCTTGTCTTCAAATCCTTCTACTTCGCTTAAATCTTTATTTCCTTCTTCAATATAATGGAACCATTGATCAAGCTGGTATTGCTCTAATCCGTCGATGAATCCTTTGAGTTTTGTTTTCATTGAAAAATCTTTAATTTCCATTGACTCAAAATCTTTTTTTTCAGATTTTGCATCAAGCGCTTTTAAATAATCTTGCATCGTTAATTTTTCTTTCGTTGCTTTGGACCAAGCGATCGGTGCAGCTAGCATGAAAAAAGATGATAAAGCTAAAATGGATATTCGCGAAAAATAGTGTTTAGGTAATTTTTTTAACATGGTCGCTCTCCGGTTATAGTGAATCAGAAAATAAATAGAATTATGCCTGGGTTTAGAATCTACAGGTATTTTTTATGAATAATTGGATAAAAAGTGTTGGTGACTATTATGAACAAGTAAAAAATTCAACGTGTTTGGCCATGCCCTTCGACAATGGTTCTCACAATCGTCATTTCCCGCACGCCCATCGCTCCATAGGCATGAACTTTTGAAGTGGAAATCCCTAGCTCCGCCCCAAGCCCCAGCTCCCCACCATCATTAAAGCGCGAGGAAGCATTGACTACGATACAAGAGGCATCGATGCGGTTTTGAAATTCTAGCGCAGCTTTTGGCGATAAGGTGAGAATCACTTCTGTGTGATGACTGCCATAGGTTTGAATATGCAAAATCGCACGATCTAAATTTTTTACTTTTTTAACCGAGATGATTTTATCCAAGTACTCCGTTTGAAAATCTTTGATGGTGGCGCGTTTGGCCTTTGGCCAGATTTTTTTGGTGCTGGGGCAGCCGCGAATTTCTACTCCCGCATCATGCAAAGATAAAAAAAGTTTTTTTAACAAATCGGGATTTAAATCCTCATGCCATAAAAAAGTTTCGGCAGCATTGCACACCCCAGGTCTGGCCACTTTGGAATTCAGTAAGATGGGAATGAGCATTTTGGCATCGGCATCGGCGTGAGCATAAACGTGGCAGAGTCCTTTATCGTGCGCCACCACCGGCATGGTCGCCTTCGCCTTCACGTGTTTAACTAATTTTTCCCCACCTCGAGGAACCACCATGTCGATATATTGATGGAGTTTTAACAACTCATCCACATGTCTTCTCGAAGAAACCAGTTGCAGGGAGTCTTTGGGTAAGAAGGCGGCAATTGCCTGTTGAATAATCTTCACTAAAATTTGGTTGGAATTTCCAGCTTCACTGCCACCTTTAAGGATTAAAGCATTTCCTGATTTAATCGCCAAAGCCGCTGCCTCCACAATTACATTGGGACGCGACTCAAAAATCAGACAAAATACACCGATGGGTACTCGCTGACGTTTCACTGTTAAACCATTGGGTCGCAAAAAATTTTCCACCACTTCCCCAACGACCAAAGGCCAAGCTGCGACTTCGGTGACACTTTGCCTTAGGGCCTTCATTCGATCGTGCGAAAGAGTCAGTCGATCCACTAAACTTTTTGCTAATTTATTTTTTTTCGCTAAGGCGACATCCTTGGCATTTGCCTTGAGAATTTTTTGTTCATGTGTTGAAAGCGCTTGGACGATCGCAGCTAAGGCCTGCACGCGTGCGGTCTCACCTTGGTCACTGGGATCGGCCAGCAGCGATAAGGTTGCTAATTTTGCTTTTTTGCCCACCGCTGACATCATGGATTCACCACCCTTTTTTTAACTTACTTATTAACAAATTTGGGTTGAAAGCAAATAGAGAAAATCGCGATGAATCACTTCACTGGCCGGGGCCAAAGGTAAAAGATTTTTTACTTCCGCTGATTTTTTTCCCAAAATTTTTAAACAATCGAGTGAATCAAACTCCACAATTCCATAAGCAAATATTTCGCCATGAAAACTCAAGGCCACCGAATCACCTCGTTTAAATTGACCTTGGATATTTTTAATACCCACTGGCAATAAAGACGCATTCTTTTTTAAGACATTATAAGCGCCTTGATCCACTTCGATAAAAACATTTTTTTTGGCGGTGGCATAGATGCGTGATTTTTTTTGTTGTGCGATGGAGACTTGAGAACTGGAAAAAAAAGTTCCCAGTGGTTTAGTCAAAGCACTGATCAAAGGTCGCGTTTTATCATAAGAGGCGATCACCACTTCAATCCCAATTTCACTACACTTTTTGGCGGCGATAATTTTGGTGCTCATGCCACCTTTGCCGGCGGTAGTTTTTCCGCGCGTATCAATCGCTTTTAACAGGTCGCTTTGATAAGGCACGAGGGCAATCGGTTGTGCGTCTTTTTTTACTTTAGGATCATTATCATAAACCCCATCAGTTTCTGTGAGTAAAACCAGAACATCAGCGCCAACTAACTGCGCCACCATCGCGGCCAATTG
>JBIKWR010000093.1:0-12024 GCA_044356225.1 Bacteriovoracaceae bacterium
TGCATCTTTATCGTCAATTTTTGAATCATGTTAATGTCGTATCATTTGATCATAAAGAGTTAGATTTATTTATTCCTTTACGAGATACCGATCCTTTGCGAGAAATTTTCCCTACAAAAAAAGATGCAACGGCAGAATCAACCATAGAAAAACTTAACAGAATTTATTCATCTACGGCCCTTTTTGAAAAAAATAAAAATCCAATCGCAGCCAATCATACCGCATTTTTTATATCGGCGCTCGATACCATTGCCTGGTTAACCAATTGTCGAGGGTATCATTTACCGCACATGAGTAGTTTTCGTGCAAAAGCGTTAGTCTTTCATTCCTTGGTGGTGGTCTTTGTCCCCTTAGATTGTCCTTTGAATGTGGGACTTGAAGAAATTGAAGGAGTGAAGTTTATCAGTGGAGATTTACAAAGTTGGGATGAGTTGATCCAAGCTTCGTGGTTTAAAGGAGTTAAAAAAGTTTCTTTTAATGGTCATTCGACAACCTTGGCCGATTTTATTTGCTGGCAAAAAGTTTCTGCTAAGCTGCGATTGAATATAGATGACCAAGGCGATGGATTAATTTCGGTTCAAAGTATAAAAACGGAAACGGAAATTGAACTTTTTAAACAAGCCTTTGAAAGATCTGATCGTGCTATATACAACACCATCGGTTGGGTGCGCGAAATGATGAGTAATCAACAAAATGTGAGTGAATGGGATTTTTGTCAACAGGCGAATCAATTTTATCGGGATGAAAGTGCCGTCGCTCAAAGTTTTAAAACCATTTCGGCGATTGGAGATCATTCAAGCATTATTCATTTTAATCAACCTGAAAAAAACCGTTTGGCGCAAAAAAATGATTTAATGTTACTGGATTCTGGTGCTTATTATGAAAGTGGATTTGCCACGGATTGTACACGTACTTTTTTGGCGAGCGACCAAGGTGAGGCCAATTCGCAACAAAAATTAATTTACACTTTAGTCCTTAAAGGATTACTGGCGGCCAGTCACGCCATTGTTCCAGTTGGCACTATGGGATGTGTAGTTGACGGCATGGCGCGGGCACCAATTTATCAATATGGATTTAATTATCAGCACGGTACCGGACATGGGGTAGGGGTTCATGTGCATGAACCAGGAGTGAGAATTCACACCTCGTCACTTTTACCTTTGCGCCCAGGCCAAGTAGTCTCGATTGAACCAGGCATTTACCTGCCAGGCTTTGGAGGAGTACGAATAGAAAATATTTATGTTGTTCGTTCTCATCCTGAATTTAGTAGTTATATTTATTTTGAATCTTTAGTTTATATTGGTCTTGATCATCACTTAATCGAAAAGTCATTATTGAGTTCAATCGAACTTAAACAATTAGACCAATATGAAAAAGCGTGCCAAAAAAAACAAAGATCATTTTTATAATTTATGTTGATCTCTCTTGCCAAATTTAAAAAGATATTAGGAGTTTCCTTTTTTTTATTTTATGCCTTGGCCAAGAGTGCTCCTTCCTTGGATTTTGGGCCTTTACGAAATTATGTTTTTTCCACGCAAGAAGGATTTCAATCAAATGCCTTACTCGTCTATCATGAAGGGACATTAGTCTTTGAAGAGTACCAAAGAGGTTTTGTACCAAATCAAAAACAACGATTATGGAGTATGACAAAGTCTGTCGCTGCCACCTTGGTAGGTGTCGCCTTGACCCAAAATCTTTTGGATCTCAATGAAAAAGTGATTAACTATTTTCCGGAAGTTAAAAACAAAGAATTATCGATTCTCCATCTTTTACAAATGAGTTCAGGAATTGACTGGAGTGAAACCTATGAATCAAATCCTCTAGAAAGTGATGTGGTGGCGATGCTTTACTACTTGGGTGTAGGAAATATGGCGAAGTTTACCATGCAACAAGATTTTGCTTTTTTACCTGGCGAGAAATTTAATTACTCTTCGGGAGAAACTAATTTATTGATCGCCGTTTTAAGTAAAATTTTAGCGCAAAAAAAACAAATTAAACTTCTCGATTTTTTTAAACAAGAGCTGCTGCAACCCTTAGGTATTTCGGACTTTACTTGGGAGCAAGATCGATCCTTTGAAGTTGTTGGATCGAGCTATCTTTATATGTCATTGAGAGATTTAGCTAAAATAGCACAACTTTATTTAAATAAAGGAGTATGGAATGCTCAAACCATTCTCTCGGCTCAATGGATAGAACAAACCACCAAAGTTGTGCCCAGTTTTTTTCATACAGTCTTGCCAGGATTTGAAAATCAAGAGTCTTATGGACTCCATTGGTGGCTCAATCAAGATTTACCTGAAAAAAAATTGAGTAGACCCTATCCCGATGCTCCTCATGATATGTATTTTGCTTCCGGACATCATGGACAAATGATGTTTATTCTCCCCACTCAAAAATTGATTCTTATACGAACGGGAACTGATAAAAATGTGCCGATCAACAAAAATGAAATGTTAAAAAAGTTGTTAAATGAAAGTGGATTGAACAAAAAATGAAAAAAATTTTGAAAGCCATCGGACTTTTTTTATGCTTATTGTTTTTTATAACGATTTTAATATTAGCGGTTTCAGGACGATGGCGTTTCCCTTACGCCGTCTCAGGATATTTTTCTAAAGAAGTGTGCTCTTGTCTTTTTGTGGTTCAGCAAACAAAAGATTATTGTGTTAATTATCATCATCAAGTGATTGCACCTCATCGATTTTTAATCGATGAGGAACAAAAAACAGTTCATTCTTCTTGGTTTATTTTTTCTGGGAGTGCACAGTTTATGAATCCAGAAACAGGATGTTTGCTCAAAAAAAATTAATAAAGCGGAGCTGAACCACCAAGCGGGCCCTGGTTTTGAGCTTTAGGTGCTGCTTTTTTGGTTTTCACTTGATCGGTGGTCGAGTTAACTTTTAACTCAGGAAGATTTTCGGATGTGGGAGCAGTTGCATCTACATCGGTGCTGACTTGATTATCTTCGATGTTATTAAGCTTTTCTGAGTTGTTAAGAGCAGGATCGACTTGAATCGCTTTTGACTCTTTTTTATCATTTTTCATGTTGAGAATTTCCAACTCTTCTTCAGATAGCACAATATTTGAAAAATCATCTTTGGTGGTTTGATCTAAATCTACGTTTTTTTTCTCTTCTAAAATTTGGTTCACTTCAGTTTGCTCGAGCTCGGATAATTCATTAGCGGAGTAGGGTTCATTATTCATTTGATTTTCAAAATCCAGTGTATCAAAATCCACTTCACCATTGTCATTATCAATATTGTGATTAGCAGATGTTGACAGCTGTTTTTTAGGACTTTGAATTTTAGTATGCTTATTTCTTAAGCCAGAATGAGACGTGCTAACTCTATCATCAGCACTAATATCACTGGCGATTTCATCAATATCAAAATTCGATAAATCCACCATGGGCAGATTCAATTTTTTTTCTGCCCGTTTGTAATCTAAGTCCACTTCTTTTAAAATCGTCTTGGAATCGGCTTGATCCAGACTATCAAAAACCACTTTGGACTTACCTTTTTTTGACTTTGAAGCGGCATTTGAAATATTCATTTCAAAGTGAGCAACTTCGGCGAAAATCAAAAACGTGTAGATGAAAACTAACGTCCTAGACGCTAAACCCCTATTTTGCATTTTTTAACCCCAGTTACAATTTCCTTAGGTCTGTTCATAACGCAAAAGGACATTAGCGTCACTATGTAAACTATGCTCGGAAAAAAACCAGGAAAAAATCACATGGTAGAACTATCAGGATTTCATAGGCTTATGTTATAGTGAATAAATTACCAACCAATTTTTTGGGGATTTTATGTTTGAGCAAATCGGCCTTCCCTCTCACCTTAAGACCAGTGATTCACGTTTTGGAGCTGGGCCATCCTTAGTACCAGAGATATTTTTAAAAGAGCTACTAGAGACTGGCAAAAAACTTTTAGGCACAAGCCATCGAAAACCAGTGGTCAAAAACTTGGTTAAAGAAGTTCAAGTTGGATTAAAAAAATATTTTCAGTTAGATGATCAGCATGAAGTGGTGCTGGGCAATGGTGGAGCGACGGCGCTCTTTGATATGATAGGTTTAGGAATGGTGGAAAAAAAATCCCACCATTTTGTCACCGGAGAATTTTCTTCTAAATGGTATGAGGCCCATAAGGCGATACCTTGGATTTCGACCGCCTTAAGTAAAGTCGATTTTGGTTCCGGGGTGACTCCTTTTATCGATGGCGACAGTGATATGGTCTGTTGCACTTTGAATGAAACATCCACCGGTGTGATCGTAGACCAATTGCCAACCAGTGAAGATCGAAAAAAATATCCTCATGTTCTGGTTGCCGTGGACGCCACCTCCGCAGCAGGTCAAGTCCCCTGTGATGTCAACCAAACGGATCTGTTTTTCTTTTCCCCTCAAAAAGTTTTTGCCTCGGAAGGAGGATTGTGGGTGGCGATTTTGTCCCATAAAGCGATTGCCAGAACGGTCCAAGTAAAAAAAATGAGTCAGCGTTATTGTCCCATTTTCATGAGTTGGGAATTGGCGATAGAGAATGCTAAAGGTAACCAAACATACAATACTCCGGCTTTGACCACACTCTTTTTTCTCAATCAGCAAATCAAGTTAATGAATGCAGTAGGAATTGAAAAAGTGATTGCCAATGGATTTGAAAAGCTCAGCTGGATTGAAAAATGGGTGGCAGAAAAAGATTACTTAAAATTATTTGTCAGCGAAAAGAAGTATCGTTCAAATGTCGTGGTCACGATTGATATTGATGATCGAGTGCCAGTGGATGAGTTAACCAAAAAACTGGCACAGGACGGAATCGCTCAAGATATCGATGGTTATCGAAAACTAGGTCGA
This sequence comes from Bacteriovoracaceae bacterium, assembly GCA_044356225.1. GTDB lineage: Bacteria > Bdellovibrionota > Bacteriovoracia > Bacteriovoracales > Bacteriovoracaceae > JBIKWR01. Next base: position 4,844 of record JBIKWR010000093.1, read on the forward strand.
AATCAATTGAGAATTGCCCTTTTTTACAATATCGCGCTAGAGGATTTAAAAAAACTCACTCAATGCATTTCTTTTTTAATAGAAAGTCAAATGAGCAAGTAGCCCAAACAATCACTTTGGGCGATATCTTTATGAGTATGAAGCATACAAAAAAGTAAAGGTATCTTCGTGATCAAACGGCCATCTCTGACTTCAAAAAAATCATTTTCATGGTTAATGTGTGGATGAAAATTTTTAATGATCAACGGGTTTTGAATTTTGGAAAAACCCAGGATGGTAGACGCAGGGATGGTTTCAAAATTAAACTCTTCAAGAGTTGAGAGAAAACTTAAAGTTAAGTCAGAATTCTCAGAACCGGAAAAATCAAAATCACAATGAGACACTGGATGAACACTGGCCAGGATGGTTTTCATGTTTAAATGATCAGCATTAAATCGTGGGTCTAGTTTACAATCTGTCGATAAAATTTTCTTAATACCTCGATAAGCAAAATCTAAATAAGTCAGAGCATGGGGATAATCTCCACGACCACATTCAATGGTGATGGCAGGACATTTTTTGGATAAATAAGCCGAAAGTGTGCCAATCGACCCATCAAAAAAAATCATGCGCGTTCCAAAGAGAGAGGCCAAATGCAAAGTCTCACTTTGCCGATCGGATAAACAAGAATAAGGTGGATTTTTCCCGGAATTATTATGGATATCAACGGCACAATAAAGATTTAACGATTTAAGATAGTCTGTGACATCCTTGATAAAAACATGCTCGTGAAAAAATTGTTCGTTCCATAGGCGATTATAATCAGCACCTTGAGGAAGTTGTCTCAGACCCAAGGCCGCGGCTTGCGGGTTGCCAATCAGAATCACTAGGTCCCTGGAAAATTTTTCTTTTTCATAGTCTTGTAACAATTTTTGGAGCACATAAAAACTAGTGCTTTCATTTCCATGGATCAGAGTGCCTATGAATAAGGCGGGAAGTTTTGGATTTGAACCTGGAAGATGTAAAAGAGTGGTCCGGGGAAAAAGCTGATGAATGTTTTTTATGGAAATTGTGGGAAGTTCAGGGGGATAAGAGTGATGGAGATCAAAAGTCGTCATAAAAATCTTTAGATTCTTTAGAAGAATCGTTTGTTCCTCGCTGACCTTTATCGTAATTTTTAAGAAATTCATTTTTAAAGTTTAAAAAATTTCCCGCTATAATTGCCGCGCGAGCACGATCCGCTAAATTTTTATAGAAGGCAATATTATGAGTGGTCACCAAAATGGCCCCTAAAATTTCGTTAGAATCAAAAAGATGTTTCACGTAGGCACGAGAAAAATTTTGACAAGTATAACAGTGACAATTAGGTTCCAAAGGATACTTATCATGGCGATAATTTTTATGAGCAATACGAATTTTTCCGCGATTGGTGAAAACCGTTCCTCCGCGTGCATACTTGGTGGGAATAATACAATCACTCATATCGATACCGTATTCCCAAATCATCAAAAGATCTTCTGGATGGCCCACACCCATGACATAACGAGGTTTATCTTGAGGCATTTTGGGACCAGTATAAGAGACAATTTTTTCCATCAGCTCAGGGCCTTCGCCCACTGAGACTCCACCGATGGCGTATCCAGGTAAATCTCTGGCGACCACTTCTGCCAAACATTCATCGCGGAATTTTTCATAAATTCCTCCTTGGATGATGCCAAAAAGAGACTGCTGAGAATTTTTCCAACTTTTGATACAGCGATCAAGCCAGCGATGAGTTCTGGCGATGGAGTTGGCGACATATTTTTCTGTGGCGGGATAGGGAATACATTCATCGAAGGCCATCATAATATCACTGTCTAAGTTTTGTTGAATCTCTAAAGATTTTTCAGGAGAGAGTAAAATGCTTTTGCCTTTTTGATCTTTAAACTCCGCCCCTTCTTCCGTGATATTTTTTTTCTGCAAACTAAAAACTTGAAAGCCTCCAGAATCAGTCAAAATAGGCTTAGGCCATGACATAAACTGATGAAGACCGCCCAACTTGGCAATTAACTCTGACCCAGGTGTTAAGTGCAAATGATAAGTATTAGAAAGGATGATAGGACAACCAATTGTTTCCAGTTCTTTTGGTTGTAAGGCCTTGACCGCTCCATGAGTTCCTACCGGCATAAAAACGGGGGTAGGGATGTCACCGTGAGGAGTTTTGATCAAGCCGGCACGCGCTTTAGTTTTGGTATCTTGGGCGACAATTTCAAATGAAAAGGCGTTTTTATTTGCAGCAATAATAGGATTTTGAGATTTGAGCATGGTGAAGCTTTTTACCAGAATAAGAGATTTATTCCAATGGATATTTTAATCAATGAAATTGATCCATTAGAGTGTCGATGGTGGTTGAAAATTTGCCAATTCCTAGGGCCATGAAAAAATCGCTTTTTATCCAAGTTATGGGTTTCTCATCATTGCTCTATTTAGGGCAGATGCTTATTTCTCACCAATGTCTTTTAGGTGATTGTTTTCATCCCCAAGTTTTTTATACTTCAGTGAAAAAAATACTCGATGGCGATACCTTTATTATTGGAAATCATCGCCTTCGCCTTTTGGGTATTGATGCTCCAGAAATGGGGCAAGGGTTAATGGGTGAAAAATCAAAACGGTATCTCGAGCAAAGATTAGCAAACAAAAAAGTTAAAGTGGTGGTGTTTAAAAGAGATCATTATGGTCGATTATTAGGTTTATTGTTTGATCAAAAAATTAATCTCAATCAAGAGATGGTCAAAAAAGGATGGGCAGTGATTTATCCATTTTCCACTGAACTGACTAGAACCCAACTGAAAGAATTTAAAAAAATGGAAAAATTGGCAAAACAACAGAGAGAAGGAGTTTGGTCGGTAAAAAAATTTGAACGTCCTTGGAATTATCGCAAAAGAATAAAAAAAGAAAAGGCACTTATTGCAGCTCAAAAAGAAAGATGAAAGAAGGGCAATCTCGCTTTATTCTAAAAGGATAATAAGACAATAACTTTTTTTTAAGGAAATTTATGAAAATTATTTTATGTTTATTGGTCTTTTTTAGCTTGCTGGAAAAAAGTCAGGCGATCAATACCGTGGAAAGATATTGGCAGCTTGAAGATAAAATGAGCAATGACCAGCTTTTTCGTCCTCTTGGTCATGATTTTATTTTTGATGTTAATGGCTGGGGCACTAGTGGGATGATTGGCTTTATCAATGAGATGGTAGATGCTTCAGAAGTCCAAGGAACAGAAGCGCAAAAAATCGCCGCGGTAACTGAGATTTTGGAAGCGAATAATGATGTTGAACATTTTGCTTATTTTAATTTGAATTTAGGGATTCCGCTGCCCAGTTTTAAAATGGGAGGTATCGGTGTGACTCCCGATCTTCGTGCCAGTGTCGATATTGGTACGACTATGAACTTAACTAATCGAACCGAAGAATTTGAATTGTTTCCTTCCTTTACCTTGACGGATTATGCCTTACAGCTTTATGTGAAAAATGATTTCAAAGCAGGGTTTAACCTTGGCTTAGAGTTAGGAGAAAACTGGTTTTCTAATGTTTATCTCTACAATCTGTATCGTTGGGATCGATCAGAAATAGTCATCGCCTCCGAGGTTGTACAAAATAACAAAGTCGTTGATCTGGATAAAAATTCGAACATTCAAAATGCGGTGGCGAGTGATTTAACTTTAGGCTGGAAAAATGAAAAATGGAAATTTTTTGGGGCAGTGGAAGAGTTTCGCATAACGGTTTTATCCGATAAGAAAAGCTCCGTGGGTGATTTAATTTATGGTTATGATCCCTTAGCGCGATTCCAAGGCCAATACACGTTTGATTTAAAGCTCCTTGATTTAGTGTTGTTTGGTGGAGCTCATCAAAGGGAAGGTTATGATATTGGGGATGGTGTCTATGCTGGTGCTGAAATATCATCGGAGTTTTTGCCCTTTTCTGGAGTGGCGATGATCGATCCTTTATATTTTACTTTGCATCCTCGGTTTCGTTTATGGTTTTTTCAGTTGGAGTACATGGTTAAAAAACCACTGGATAGTCGAATCAATGGTTTTAAAACCGCAGTTATCCATGGACTTAATTTACGTTTGGCCTTCTAGCCTGAGACTCGTTACCATAAAGTTATGAAAATATATTTTTTCATTTTTATTTTCATGCTTATGCTTCAGGGTTGTGAGAAAGAAATCCCTTATTACCAAGAGGATATGTACAATATGGCCTTGACTGAAGATCCTGATGCCAAACCGGTGCTTGGGGATCTGGCGGAAACCACGCTCAATTTATGTGAAAAACTGAAATATGGTGATGGGTGTATGAAGGTGGTGCGCGCCGAAGTACTAAAATTCCAGATTATTTTTGTGGAATTTAATTCTTTTGATGCCGCCAGAAAAGAAGCAAAACGAATAGATCAATGGTACGTGCGCAATTGGGTCATCGATGATGTTACTGGCGAGCCTCCCTTAGAGCGATTTGTGCAGAAAGTGTATCAAGCAAAACGACCTACTAAGGCGGAATAATGGATAAACTCATTAAATAAACATGTTTCTCAGACCGATCTGGTCAACTTCTAAAACTCTTTTTTAATCAACCGAGAAGACAGCGTACTTTAGTCAAACAATTTTGCACTTCAAGGATGAGGCCCAAAAAAAATATTATTTATGATGAGGAGATCCACTCATGAAATGGTCCTTAATCCTGGTTTTACTTATTCATTTATTACCTGCCGAAAATCTTTTTGCCCAAAATACCATAGAAGAAATGGAGCAAGGAAATTGTTGGTATCAAGAGCAAAGTGAGAATTGGAAAATTGTCAGTTTTGGTGATCAAGCTCAATGGTGGTTTCAGCAAAATGATATCATCGATTTAAAATCTTCCTTAGAAAAATTAAGAAAAAAAGAACTCGCTAGTGATCAACATGAACTGGAAGTTTTTTTTCTTTGTCATGCCGCCGGTTCAAGGATTTTGATCAACTGGAGAACTCATGATGAGGCCTACATTCTTTTAGTCGAACAAAACCAGTTCGCTGATAAACGAGCACCGGATCTGACCATTCAAAAAGTATTTTCTAATCCAGAAAAATTCCCGGGAGCTTATTTAGGAGTGATACCAGGGGAAATGATTATCTATCTCAAAAATTCTTCGCAACTAAGTTTGGCGACCCAAGTGCTCAAAAATCGTTTGGAAATCAAAGACCTCTCTTCTGTCGGCGCGCGCAGTTTGAAAGTTGTCCTACATGAACAATTTCAATTCCAAGAGTCCGATTTTAAAAAAGTTCTGATGCAAGAGTTTAAAAATCAGCATGTGGAAGTCACCGTGGAATACAATCTCCATTTTTTACCGGTGGGAGGTGTCCTTTCGCTGTTTGAAAGTCATTTTTAATCCAAGATGGCCTGTAGCAATTTCACTGTGCACCGCGCATGCTAGGACGCTTTAAAGCTTCATGCTAGAAACGAATCATGTATTTAATCAATTCCATTTACAAAGCAACTGAAGGCGAGGGTGTGCATGTGGGCACCCCTCAAATCTTTGTGCGCTACCAAGGTTGTGCTATTGGCTGTGTGAATTGCGACTCCAAAGACACTTGGGATTTTGAGCAAGTTCCACCTGCGACCTTAGGTGAGGTTTTGCAACAGATCAATCTACATGCTTACCGCGGACAAGTACCACTCAGACGGGTTTCAATTACCGGAGGTGACCCACTTCATCCCAAATTTGAAGCTGGTCTTGTCACTTTATTGAAAGTGTTAAAAGACGAAAAATTTTATGTGAATCTTGAAGCCGCAGGAACTCGCATCGTTCCCAGTATTTTTGAGTTGGTGGATTTTATTAGTTTTGATTTAAAGACACCATCCACCCAAGTGCAAACTCCGCTTAAACATATTGTCACGTTGGCGAAAAACTATGCTGGCAAATTTCAAATTAAAGCGGTGGTCGCCGACAAAATCGATTTTGATTATGCCATGAACGCATATCAATGGCTCAAAAAAGAATTAGGCGAAATTGATTTTCCTTGGTGTTTAACTCCGGTCTATAACCCTGGGGAGAGTTTAGCGCGGGAAAATTTTGTGGAAATTCTCCATCATAATGAATCGTTAGGTTCACCCTTTAGGGTCATCGGTCAGCAGCACAAGTGGGTGTTTGGGCCCGATGCTAAGCAAGTCTGAATTTTTGATGAAATTGAGATTCTGGGTTCGTCAGACTGCGGACCCGTGCGCCTGTGAGGTACAGGAGTCTCTCTCGGCTTCGGGCCTTGACGTCTTACTCTGGCTGCCCAGAACTCAATTTGACCAAAAATTCTGTGGTGTTCAAGTGGGTTTAGTTTTAATTGAGTGAGTTTGGGATTCTGGGTTCGTCAGACTGCGGAAATTTTCGGTGAAATTGAGATGCTGGGTTCGTCAGACTGCGGACTCGTGCGCTTGCGGCATATAGGAGTATGCCTCAGCTTCTCGCCTTGTCTTCCTGCCCAGCACTCAATTTGACCAAAAATTCTGTGGTGGTAGGGCATTTTGATTGATGTTGGCCAAACAGCTTCATTTAAGTTCATGATAATGGGATGAGAAAAATTTTGATTTTTGTTTGCACATATTTAGCGACTTCTTTTGCTCAAGATACTAGGCCCGTGAATAGTGACAAGTTGCCATTGTGGGAAGCAGGGGCGGGTGCTATCTTTGTTAAATTTCCAGATTATCCAGGATCAGATCAAATTCGCCATTGGACGATTCCTTTTCCTACTTTTCTCTATCGCGGAAAAACTTTTCGAGCGGGAGAGGATGGTCGAGTTAAAGCGCGATTTTTTAATTCAGAAAAATGGGAAGTGGATTTTAGTTTTGGTGGTTCGTTGCCAGCGAAGTCGAGTGATAATCCTAACCGTGCTGGCATGGAAAATCTTGATACCGTTTTTGAAATTGGCCCTGCCCTTTTTTGGCATTTTCAGAGGGCGAATCGTGGTAAATCATATCGCGCTTATATCGAAATTCCTTTGCGGTATGCCACGTCTTTAGATTTTGACCCTGATGAAGTTCGCGATAAAGGTCTAGTTTTTCATCCTTATTTTCATTTTGCTCACGATAATTTGTTACTTAACCGTAGCACTATTTTTTTTGGTATCGGGCCATTTTTTGCAACCGAACGCTACCATGATAATCTTTATGAAATCGATCCTGGTGAAGCCACTCCCTTTCGTCC
>JBIKWR010000236.1:0-3435 GCA_044356225.1 Bacteriovoracaceae bacterium
ACAAGCCTTGCGAATTTTTCAGGGGTTACACAAACAGGAGGTGCCTACAGAAAATATTTCCCTCGATGATTTCATGCGGCTTTGTGCCTCATGATTTCTCCGAAACTACAGTTACTCCCATCATCACTAATTTTTTGATGGGATTATAGAGTATAGACTCAATCGACATTATTGGCGGCCTCTAAAAGAATTTCTAGTGTACTTTGCTAGAGTTTAACGATCGCCATAACCAGCAGAGCGTAGCGCCGTCTGGTTGATGGCGTCGCTAGTTGGCCAATAGCCCAACTCTCTTATTTTTAAAAGATTTACGGCATGATATGGCATATAAAGTTGGCTGCTTTGCATTTTATTTCTTATGAAATGGATTTATTTCATTCATAAAAGCAGAAAGCTCCGGGAAGACATCAAACGCTTTTGTTTCTGCTGAATCTAAACTTTTTAGCAACTGCTCTAAAGTTATAATTGGGATGCCTTTGTATTTATTCAGAGTATAAAGATCGCTATCTTCTGAAGCAACCAATACAAAGATGTCTACGCCCTGAATTTTTGCGGCATCTGCGGCAGATAGATAAGGATAATCATCTGGATCTCTCAGATGTTCCGCTCGTTTTGGATTCATGATAACTTCGTTTGCATCCTGATTTTGGCTCTCTGTAGGCTCAACCAAACCAGGTCCGAATCTAATCGTCTTCAGCAGGGCATTAAATAATCCAGTATCAAAAGACCGCTTATCTTTGCTCTTAGTAACATTTTGTTTCAGCAAATGAAACTGAATTCGATATTCTCTCAAGATTGCTTCACTGTAAACCCAGATGAAGGCACCGTTACTAAAATATTCAAGTACCTTAAAGGCTTCTGGATAGTGGCGTTTTTTTAGGGGTAAAGACTTATATCGAATGGCTTCTAATATAATATTTGCGTCAATAATGCACCAAAAAGGTTTCATAGAACTGAATTAAACCTTTTGTTTTTTACGTTGCTTGGGACGTTGGGCTTCTCTTTCAGCTAAAAGAGCTTTAAATTGTTCATCTGTAAGCTCTTCAGAAGATACATCACTGAGTTGCAAAGTGACTTTGCGGATCATTCGCAACATGAGATCATAGGTTTCGTAATCCAATACAACTGCGCGTGGCTGACCGTGGTTTAAAATCAGGGTGTTTTGAACTTCTGAGTTATCAAGCACTTCTTTGAGCTGCTCACGGAGTTGGCGGGTTCCGACAAACTTGGTTGGACGGTTTTCTAGGGCACATGACATTTGCCAGAGTTCCTTTTTAAGACGTTCATCCATCATAATTCAACTCCTTTGAGTAATCATTTGTGTACACAATTATAGCTCTTTTGAAAGGTTTGTTCAAGTGAATTTAGGATTTGGGACAGACTATATTTTTTCTAGCTTTTGAAATATTGATTTTACAGAGTCTGTGTGAAGCAAAACGAGCTTAGTAAAGTTAGCCTGCTAAGCTCGCTAGACGCCAAGTGTACAGGAGTGTTTAGTATCGACTTATCGCGTCAGCCTCACGATCTGCACATGTTGGCCAAGATAGTAAAAAACAAATCAATTAAGCTTTTTCCAGAATATTATTTTATCTTCCCCTTTTTGATAAAACTCTCTAATTTTTGCTTCCCTATGATATCCAAGTTTGTCATAAAATTTTCTGGTTAATTCAAAGCTAGGAAGGCCCGATGTTTCAACAATTAATATTCTTGCTCCTTGATTTTTAAGCTTATTTTCTATGTCTGCCATGATTTTAGAACCAAATCCTTGACCCTGAAAGTTTTTATGTATTGCAATAAGATATAGATTATATGTTCCTTCTGTCATCTTCTCTGGAGCACAATAAGCGACGCCTATGGGCTTTTGATTAATTTCTTGAGTTAACCATATTTCAGATTTTTTTGATTCATTGAAGAATGTTTCTGTCATTTCATCAAGTAAGTCGGATGGAAATAACTCATTCGAATCAATTATTTCCTTTAAATCTTTTAAATCTTCTTTAATTATTTCTCTCATTTGACGCCTTTTTTCAAGTTTTTTAGATAACCATATTACCTATTTCATCTCGAATTTTCTTGTAAGATTCTGCTATTCATTTGAAATTCTGTTTTTATATATTTTTGAAGGACTAATTCCAATAAATGACTTGTAGACTCTATTAAAATGAGGTTGGTCATAAAAACCGTTATCCAATAACGAATCCAGCATTTTTCCATCGCACTCTAAATGACTTTGAATCGATAGTTTTAACATGTGCCAAGTAAGATATTTTTTTATTGATATACCAACATTTTCTTTGAAAAGATGAGATAATCTGCTTTCTGATAAATTAATAATGTGGCTTAAATTTTTCTTTATGCCAAAATAATTAAAAGGATCGCTTTTAATGTATTCAATTACCTGCTGAACTCTTGAGTCGTATTCATTCTCCATAAACTCATGGCTTAAAGATGATAATAATTTTTCAATAATTTTTTCTTTTTAATTATCATAACAAGAATAAAATCCATCATTCATCATGATGCCATTTTTGTTGAAAAAATTCTCAATGTATTTATTTTTGTCTTCTATGAGTAAAAAATTTGTATTTGAATTGCAAATCAAAACTTTGTGCAGTTTATTTGCATTAATGGCGGCAAATTTAATTTTTTTATAATAAGTATTATTCACTAAAAGATCAAAATCACCAATTTCTGCTGAAATTATTTCTATCGCTGGATGAGAATGGAAATCAGATTTGAAGTTGTCAATTCGAGTAAGATAAATTCCTTTATGAATGTCGAATAATTCAATATCAACGGCCATTTGGTATTCCCTTATATGAAGTAAAATATCTTGCGCCAGCCAAGATCAGGCAGTTAGTTGGCCAGCCTGGCGGGATTTGCGCTATGATAAAAGGGTTCATAAGCGCTCCACTATTAGGTTTGAGAGCCGACAGGCCTGGCCAACACCCCGCTTAACCTGCGCAGCAAAGCAAGTCAGGTTGAAGCGGATTGTTGGCAGGCGAGACGGGAAAAAGTCTGGCTGGCACAGCCATTTTAGAGACCCGCGATCTCTTCTTCGGAAAGGCCCGTGTATTGAGCGATTTTGCTGGCAGGCATTCCATCGGCTTTCATCTGGATAGCCGTTTCTCTTTTGCCCTTTAGCTCGCCTTCTTGTAAACCCTCTAATCTGGCGGTGTCTACAACATTGATCATATCTCGATAATGTTTAAGGCTCTCTTCGTAGGCCGACAGCTCGTTTTCAGTCAGATGCGCCAATTCAGCAATTTCAAAGGCTTGCTCAAGAATGGTGTGCTGAAATTTGGCGGGCACGTCTGGAAACTCCTCCAGATGCTTGATGAGGTAAAGCCAGTTTTCGAGCTGGCTGGCCAGGTCGCTCTCAACCTTGTGAAATTTGGGCATTTCGATGAAGTACAGCGCGTACTTGTCATAAAAGAC
>JBIKWR010000237.1:0-3393 GCA_044356225.1 Bacteriovoracaceae bacterium
GGCCAAACCGAATGTGGTAGGAAAATTCGTGCAAGCTAAGAGATTATCCACTTTGATTGCGCATTTCATAAATGTTGAAATGATTATTAGATTTGTTTAATCAACAACCTTTTTTGATATATAGCGGTGCTGGTTGAGATTTCCAGTGGATCTTCGCCTCATGCACGCAATCTTGATTCCCAAAAATATTCGATTTGCCTCTAGGCAAACCTCATCTTTTTGAAAATCAATCTTGCGCACCTGAGACAAAGCTTTCACTGGAAATCTCAACCAGCACCGCTCTATACCAGCACTGGAAATCTTAACCAGTACCGCTCTATGAGCAGCGATAGAGTGCAACTATTTAAACTTTATTATTCTGATCACCGCAATACGAATTTTATGCCAACACCTAGGCCAGAGAAAACATTAGAAGAAGTTGTGGATTTGCGGTTATCAGAAAATATTACTCTAATAGATTAAGTAACAAATATGCATTTTTTAAAGAAAGATCCAAACGAGTTATAGTCTTTTCACAAAGTTGATTTTTAGCGCCATTATTTCTGGGAAATGTTTCACGGCAGGCATGAATGATTGGGGATAGTGAATCATTTTTTTCTTCTTTTGATTTTTTTGATTCTAAAAAATATTGTTGATGACTAGGACTAGAATGATGATCTGGAAGTTGACTAGATAAGTTAGAAACCATTTGGCCTAGCTTGAGGTTGGTGATCTGTGTTGTGTTCATTTTTCGCAAAACCTCCCGACGATGATGAGAATTCTATCATGATTAGCTGAAATCTAGATTAACGACCTGATAATCGAAGGTTAGGAAATCACTGTACTCATAAAAGTTTTCATAAATGCCGATTTAAAATGAATGTCTCAGTATTTAAGACTTTGGATAATTTTTAATAATTTAGTCATACTTGGCATTTTTAATCCGATAAGCAGAGCAGATAAGAGTCTTTACGTTGGCCAGGAGTCATCCATGAGTAATCGCAGTAAAAAAAGTTTACTTTTAAACCCGAAGTTTCAGTTAAAACTATTAGGATATTTTTTAGCACTATCCTTATCCACGATCGCCATATTTTATGCTGCGGTAACCGTCTTTTTCTGGAAGTTTCATAGCAGTGGAATCGAGTTAGGATTGCCAGCAGATCATGTTTTTTTTCGTTTTTTGACAGAGCAAAAAAACTTAATGAATGTAATTTTTTTAGTGACGTCAATCTTATCTACTACCGCTTTAGCGATCGGGGGATTGGTTTTATCACATAAAATTGCTGGCCCTGTTCATCGTCTTTGTCAGTATTTCGAAAATCTCAAATCGGGAACTAAATTGTATCCATTAAAATTTAGAGAAGGTGATTTTTTTCCAGAAGTTCCAGAATATATCAATCAATACCTTGATACTGAAAAAATGGACAAAATGGATGATGATAAAAAAAATAATAAGGTAGCTTAATCGTGGAAAAATTGGTTTTTTTTACTGTCTTTACGTCCGTCAGTTTGCTGGGGTACTTCTTTTTTACCTTAGAAAAAAAACTACCAGAAATAGACCAAGTGAAATCCACTTCAGAGATAAATAATCAATTAGTAAATCCGACTCCAAATTCTGTTATACAAGTAACTGAAGATTCTATGATATTAGAAAATAAAAATAATTCCAATAAATTGACAGGAGTTGGTAAACTAAAAAAAGAGCGAACTATTAGTTCGGTACCTGCTAAAGATGAACCCTTTGTACTCGATCGATCTAAATTACAAAAAAATTTGAATATGTCGGAAGATGAATTAAAGTCTCTGTCAGATGCTTTTGAACGCGTCATTGATAAATCTAAAAAGGCCGTTAAATAATTCTTAGTCACAATTCACAATGATCTTAACAATTTTTTTACTTCCCATGCGTTAGTTAAAAATAATAGGCCCTATTGATCGTGGTCACCACGGTATTTCCGTTGAGATTCTCTTTTTTTTATTTCTCGATCAATAATTTTTTGCGCCAACTGTTGAGCAATTTTTTGGGGAAGTCCCAATTCCAGAGCGGCCTTAGTGTCTTTATCTGAAACATCAATTCGATAAAGAATGTTAAAAAGTTTTTCGATTTGGTGATCGAGTAAATAAAGGATTGCCGCTTCAAGACGAATTTTTAACTGCAGGATATAAGCTGATTCATCGGTTAAAGAACTTTGATCATTAATCGCCAGATTAAAAATATTTTCTAGCTCTGATTTGGCAAGTTTGTTTTGACTCACTTTAAATCTTCGGCATAGGCAAAATTTAAAGCGACGGTGACTCTCTCTAACAAATCTGGGTCAAATTGTTTTCCTCGATCATACTCAAATATTTTTAAGGCGCGCTGAATTTTCATTTTCAGAGAAGAATCTTTCTTTTCACTGCAAGCGTTATCAAAAATATTCGCCATGGTAACAATTCTGGAAAGTTCATAAATGTTCTTTCCTTGTAGACCTTTGGGAAATCCACCACCCGCAAACATCTCGTGATGCTGATGAACGATATTGATGACTTGATCTGGAAATGTACCTGATTGCGCTAACAATTTGGCCCCCATTTCTGGGTGCATTTGCAATGCCTGTGAGTAGAGGGTTTGTGATTGATGAGTATTTTCCCAATATTTAGGATCAACTTTGGTTTTGCCGATATCATGAAAAAGTCCACCCAGATATAAATTTTGTAAAACTAAGGGATGGGCGTGACCAAGAGTCATGCCTAAAAAAACCGACAAATTCGCCACATTGACCGAATGGTCTGCAATCGAACCATTATACTTGGCGAGTTTAGTAATGGCGGCCATTGCCAAGGGATCTTCTTTTAATGAAAGGACAAAATCATCGGCCTGATTTTTGAGAGCTCCAACTTTGATGTCGTCTAATTCTTCGCCAGAAAAAACTTCAAAAATTTTTTCCCTTAATTCTAAATTCGTTTCACAAATCGCCCGTAATTTTCCACCAACTTTTTGAGCATCTTTTTCAATAATAGAATCTCTTTCGTCCATCAACCATTTGAGAAAGGTTTGAATTTCGTTTTGGTGAACATAGACGTTTTGGACTTTTTTCCCAATAAACTTATTGTACTGATCAGCAGTAAACTCTGTGTTTTTTAAGAGGTACTTAAGATACTTGCCAGATAAAAATACATAGATATCAGTAGGAAGTGGCTTTTCTGGAATCACAGTTTTAAGTGGAACTTTGGAATATTCAGTCATCGAAATAGTATATACCAGCACTGGATGAGTTTTCCAGTGGATCTTCACCTCAAGCACGCAATCTTGATTTCCAAAAATCTTCGATTTGCCTCTAGGCAAACCTCATCTTTTTGAAAATCAATCTTGCGCACCTGAGACAAAGCCTTCACTGGAAATCTCCACCACCACCGGTAAATCAGCTCTCAAAT
>JBIKWR010000238.1:0-3352 GCA_044356225.1 Bacteriovoracaceae bacterium
TTCGGTTTTACATAAAGGCGGATCTACTCCAATTAGTTTTCAGCTAACCCATCTGGTTCGACAAAAAAAATCTAAACAGTGGCTTTGTATATCAAGTACGATTTTTAATGATGATCCCAATACTAAAGAACTGCTCAGTGAAGAAAAGTTTTATGAACTTAATCAACGAATTCTTGATCATTTAAAAGACAATTAAATAATCGTACCTTTCATTAGTTCAATTTAAAGTAAAGTTTTGAGGAATGATAGAACTATCAAGGTCTGCATAGGTTTGATTCCTATGCAGACAAATGAAAATTTATAATTACTTTATTTGAGCTTGAACTCGACGATTGCTTTTTCTTCCTGCTTCAGTGTCATTAGAGGCGATTGGTAAATCAGCTCCGTATCCAACAACGGAAAGGCGATCAGATGAAATTTGGTGAAATTGAGCTAAGTAATTAGCAATAGCACTTGCTCTTTTTTCAGAAAGATCACGGTTAAGTTGAGTGGATCCAGTATTATCAGTATGCCCTTGAATTTCTACTTTAATTTCGGGATTCTGAGTGAGTACATTGGCCAATTGATCAATATCTTTTAATGAGTTTTTAAGCAGATCAGCTTTTCCTAGATTAAATTGTACGTTGAGGTTAATAACCGCAGGAGTTGGAGCTGGACGAGTAGGAGCAGCTTGGTTAACTTTTAATTCTTGAGTCGTAATCGTGGTGACGGCTTCTACTTCTTTTTCGGCTCCTAACCAATAAGCCCGACCATTTTCATGCCATATTTTTATTTTCGGAGTTCCCACATAAGTGTTTTCAACTCTACCGTTGACATTCATAAACCCGTTTTCTACTGAAGGTACTGGTTGTAACTCAGCTTGGGATGCGAACGAAATGTTGATTAAGGCCATTGCGATTAAAGGCATGAAAATTTTAGTCATAAAAATACTCCTTAGTGAATGGATGTGAGAAACACAAAATGAGTGCGGATTATGCCTTTAATTATGTATTTTGGCATGTATAATTTGAGTAACCTGCATAAATTACCATAAACCAACTATGAATTTGCTAAATCCAATTCAATATAATTACGACCACTTAAGGCTTTTAGCTTTTGGGATAACTATTGTTCTCTTGATTTTTTTTGAATGGAAAAGCCCAAAAATAAAACTTCAACAATCAAGATTGATAAGATGGACCTCTCATTTTCTGTTGTCGGGACTGAATCAATTCATGATAAAAATTATTTTTACTTTTTCGGCTGTCGATATCAGTTTATTTTCCCAAATTTCTAAGAGAGGAATTTTTCATTCGTCTTACTTCGAAAGAATTCCAGATTTTATTATAGTGATCATCAGTTTTTTTATTCTTGATTTAGTTATCTATTTTCAGCATCGGATGTTTCATTTGATTCCCTATTTTTGGAGATTTCATAAAGTCCATCATGCCGACTTAGAACTAGACCTCACGACAGGATTTAGGTTTCATCCGATAGAAATAATTTTTTCATTACTTTTGAAAATGGCAGTGATTTATCTTTTAGGAATTCCAATTTTAGCTGTGATCATTTTTGAAATCCTACTCAATTCTTTATCGATGTTTAATCATAGTAATTTACAACCTGCTAAAAAATGGGACCATATCATTCGAAAGTTGATTGTCACTCCTGATATGCATCGAATTCATCATTCGATAGAGTCAGCGAATATGAAAATGAATTTTGGTTTTTGTTTTTCATTCTGGGACAAATGGTTTTCAACCTACCGAGAATACGTCGACAGTCATAATAAAAGTCACACGACAGGCTCATCACATGATTTAGAAATACAAGTTTTCGCTAATTCCTCCAGCGAAATGGAGCTGATCATCGGATTGAAAGAATATCGACTTCCCAAATTTTTATGGATTCACTGGCTGATTTTGTTGCCTTTTATTCGCATAAAAACATCTTAATATTCAGTCTTAGGGTAAAAAGAAATGCCCAGAAACTTATATTGACAAGTGATATAGTCACGACCGAATATGATGGCCTTAACTGAACAAGAAAAAGTCTGGAGTTAATCAATGGATGTTAGCAATGCTCGTATTGGAATCGAGAAAAAAACTATCTGGCTAGATATCTTACTAACCTTTTTAACATTTGGAGTTTGGAATTTATGGGTTCAAGTGCGGCAAATTTCTGATATCAATACAGTTGCGAATAAAAAGGTGATTCCTCACTTTTTGTGGATTCTCTTTTTATCGATTATTACTTTGGGAATTTATTTTGCCTATCATGAGTATAAAATGACTAAAGAGATTCATCTAAGATTTTACGGCGAGAGTTTTCCGATGATGGAGGTTCTTTTAGCGTTACTCACTTTTATGGCCCTGTGGTTTGTGGTGGATACTTATCAACAGTATATTTTAAACCAGATTGCCGAGGGTAAAAAAGTGGTGAGGCCCCCATTATTGTTTAGTTTTTTTTATTAAAAATTTTATTCACGAAATTATTCTAGCAAGTTTAAAATAGTTTTTTGACACCATTCTTGGTCGGTTTTTTCTAAACGATCAAACACCTCTTGGATTTTCAGTTTTAGCATTTCAAAAGACCGAGTATTCTTTTGCGCTTTTTCTACTAGTGCTAAAACTTCATATGCGAAAAAAATCTCTAAGTCAGGCAGTTGATGATGGAGAACAATCTCTAAGCACTTAGATGCATGGACAAATGATTTTTGATAATCACCTAATTTTCGATAGGACTGAGCAAGTCGATACTCTGCACGTTCTATTTCTAAAAATGAACCGGCGATTTCCCAGTATTTTCGGGCGGTCATGGCAGCACTTAGCATTAAATCTTTTTCGTGTTCAGTTAACTCTGATTGCATCGCTTTATCTTCTAAAGCACAGGCCAAGTTGTTTGATGTGATAGCAAGCGTCCTATTTACGGGATCATTGGTGGCAAGATCTAAGGCCAGCAAAAGGGTCTTTTGATAAAAGAGACCAGAACGATTAACTTCTAATTGAACCTGAGATGATAAGGTTGCGAGCAAAAGCGACTGAATTTTATCACTGAGAGATAACAGGTTAAAGTTCGATTCATTTCCGGTTAATAGTTCAAATCCTGCGATGGTTCTTTGGATGGCACGATCACAATCAGGATCACTATGATGAACAAGAAATGGGCCCAATCGAAGTTTTAAAAGTAAATTTATGGCAGGTTCCCCAAGACCTAAATGTTCACCATATACCGGTACTGGTTGAGATTTCAAGTGAAAGCTTTGTATCAGGTGCGCAAGATTGATTTTCAAAAAGATGAGGTTTGCCTAGAGGCAAATCGAAGATTTTTGGGAATCAAGATTGCGTGCTTGAGGCGAAGATCCACTGGAAAA
>JBIKWR010000095.1:0-11571 GCA_044356225.1 Bacteriovoracaceae bacterium
TTGTGTTCCCGTCTGTAGTTCGGCCAATAAGAACAACGAACATCTCTCAACGATTGCAGCTACGGGGCTAACGGATGGTTTAGAAACTCGAAATATTTTGCCCTTCGTGGATAATGCTCTTTCTGGCGGACGGATACCAAAAATCATCATGACTATTTATCATAATGATGGCGCTAACCGTAAAATTTATGTAGCGGTGAAGGAGGGTGATGACGATTTCGAGTTACTGACACCTACTGCCGCTTGTCTTGCAGTGGCCTCAGGTGCAAGTTGTGAAGTCATCATAGATTTATATGAAATTTGTAGTGATGACAAAGGTGAAGGATGCAATATCGAGAGTACTGATACCGATCTTAAAAAAAATCAAAATATTATTCTTTATGGTTTTACCACAGAAGTTAATGACAATCCTAACAGTTCTATCGATCCTATTGATGATTATCCCGATGGTGTTTTCTTTGATGTAAAATTTAGTAATATCAATAAAGGGTGCAATACCAGTGCTGCTGGAACTTGCACTGATGCCTCGACTTTCCCGATTTTATTGTTTGGCAAAAAAGGTGATGCTCAAGTCAAGCTAAAATACACCGTAGGTTTTATGTCTCATATGGATCTAGATGACTTATTAGAAACGAGAGTTTTTTCCCTCGCCAACAATACCATACCCATCCGTAATATCGCTCAATTAGTTGGGAGTAAAAACCAGATGTTTGTCTTTCCTGCCGCCGAAGAGCAAGAGCTCACGGTCAATAATTTAGTAAATAATCAGACTTATATTTTTTCTTTAGTGACAGTGAATAAATGGCAATTTGCCACGGTAGGGTCGGTGGCCACCACCTTAACTCCTCAAGCGATTGATACTTTTTTACAAGAGCAATCTTGTTATTTACTCTCTGCCGGTTTTGGTACGATTCATCCCACCGTCAATTTTTTTCGCGCCTTTCGCGATGAAGTTTTGTTGCCATCGAATTGGGGTCGACAGTTTGTTACGATGTACTATGAAACCGCCCCCACTTACGCTACTCAAATTTATCAAACAGGTTATTTGCAGAATGTGATTCAAAATTGGTCAAAATTTTTGGCGGATGTGGTTGCCCTTTTATACCGACCAGAAAATCCACGGATCAAAATTCGCACACTATAATAGATTGCTATGAGGAGAGTCCTAGTGAAGAAATTTATCTGGTTTTTGTTGTTTAGTTTTACTTTTATCATCCAAAATTCTTTTGCATTAAAAAACGTTATGGTGGAAAAAATGCTCGCCAATATTCATCCCGATGAAACGTTGCCGGGAATCGTGGTGGCCTCTCCTTCCAAACAAGATCCGGATTATTGGTTTCATTGGGAAAGAGATGCTGCTTTAGTGATGAATACGGTGGTAGACCTTTATCAAGAAAATCATCAAAATAATAAAATTCAGTATTTAAAGATGCTGCTGGATTACGCTTACAGAGTTAAACAGCATCAAGAAACCTACACCCTGACCGGCCTGGGTGAACCAAAGTTTTTAGTTTCCAGTGAGCCTTTTAATGGCCCTTGGGGGCGACCGCAAAATGATGGGCCAGCATTACGGGTGATTACCTTGGCCAAAGTTTTAGCGATTTTAGAACAACGTCAACAGTGGGATTTGGCCTTTAGTCTTTTTTATCGGGCCGAGCTGCCAGCGGAAACTATTCTCAAACGCGATTTAGAATTTGTCGCCCATCACTGGCGCGAATCTAATTTTGATCTCTGGGAAGAAGTGAAGGGAGACCATTTTTACACCCGAATGGTGCAAGAGTATGCCCTGCGCATCGGTGCTGACATTGCGGAAAAATATTTTGATCCTTATGCTGCGGCATTTTATCGACAAACGGCGCAAGAGATTGCCAACTCTTTGCAGGACTTTAAAAAAGATTTTATTTGGTCGCACTTAAACATAGTGGATGGCCACGATGGGAAAAAAAGCAATCTAGATACTGCGGTTTTATTGGCGATTTTGCATACTGATGGGCAAGGGGCTTTTAAAGCGGATGATGCTAGTGTGATCAATACCTATGTAAAACTTAAAACAACTTTTAAAAGTTTGTATCCGATCAATGCCACTTCTCAGTCCCCTTTAGTTGGTCGTTATCCCGAAGATTATTATTATGGTGGTCATCCTTGGATTCTCACTACTATGGCGATGGCCAGTTACCTTCAGGCTTTACAAACGCAAATTCAAAAGCAAAAAAAATTTGTTATGACCGCTGATCTGGTTTATTTATTTCCGGAGCTAGCGACGGGAACCTACCAGCATGGTCATGCGGATTTTGCCAAAGTTATCGCCATGCTTTCGCATGAAGCGGATAATTACTGGCAAAGAGTGCTCGATCATTTCATTGCTCATGGCGGATTAGCAGAGCAGGTAGATAAAAGCACTGGATTGCCATTGTCTGCTCGAGAATTAACTTGGAGTTACTCTTCTGTTTTGCATTATTTAAATTCTAAGTAGATGATCAGTAACTTTGCAGAGAGAGTGCTATTCAAAAAAATCATAAAATGATACGTATGCACCCATGCAAACCTCGATCCACCATTCTCTGCCTTTGCGCAAGCCCGACTGGCTAAAAAGAGAAATTCCTACTAGTAATAATTATTTTGCCTTAGAAACAGAATTGGCCAAACGTGGCCTCTACACTGTTTGCCAAGAGGCCAGTTGTCCCAATATTGCCGAATGTTGGGCAGCGAAAACTGCCACCATGATGATCTTAGGTGATACCTGCACGCGCGCTTGCAAATTTTGTCATGTGAAAACGGGAAATCCCAAAGGAATCATTAACCGCGAAGAAGTTGAACAAGCAGCAGCGATGGTGGGAACCATGGGCCTAAAATATATTGTGATCACCAGTGTGGATCGCGATGATTTGTGGGATCACGGCGCTTCTCATTTTGCCAATGTGGTGAGACGGATCAGGCAAGTTCATCCTCATACCAAAGTGGAAGTCTTAATTCCCGATTTTGATGGGGTAGAACAATACATGCATATCTTGGCGCAAAGTCATCCTTTTGTGATTGCGCAAAATTTAGAAACGGTGGAAAGGCTAACTCATCCAGTGCGTGATCGCCGGGCCGGGTATCAGAAAACTTTGTCGGTGTTAAAATTTTATAAAAATTATTATCCAGAAATAAAAACCAAATCATCTTTAATGGTGGGGCTAGGTGAAACGCGAGAAGAGCTCAGTCAGGCGATGAGTGATTTACGAAAAGCGGGGGTGGATTTGATCACCTTTGGACAGTATTTAAGGCCATCAAAAAATCATTTGGAAGTGAAACGTTATTATTCTCCTGTGGAGTTTGAGCTGTTAAAAAATGAAGCGCTCGAGCGAGGATTTGAATTTGTCGCCTCAGGACCGATGGTGCGAAGTTCATATAAGGCAGCAGACTATCTGACTTTTTTAGAAGGCCAGGGGCATGAAGTTCGGTAGTGATTTAGTTTTTGAATCCCAAAATGAAAAAGATTTTTTTTTAACCAAGTGGAATTGGTCTTATCCAGAGTGTAACGCTTTTCAAGAGAAATTAGTTGAGCAGGTTAAACTTCATCCCGAGCAGTCATTTTATTTATTTTGTCATCATGATCCAGTGCTCACCATGGGCAAAGGATTGAGAGAGACTTCGCAAAACCCCGAAAAATTGATTCCTACGGATCAAGCGATCTTGGCGAATGTTGGTCTTCCGCTTTATGCGATTCATCGTGGTGGCGGGGTGACTTTTCATAACCCAGGGCAATTTATTTTTTATGTTATAAAAAAAATATCCGCGAATCATTACACTTTGAACGACCATATCTGTTGGATGCAAAAAGTTGTCATCAAAGCCGTTTATGAAATGACAGGTCTGGTATTAACCGCTAAAAAAAATCCTTTAGGTTTGTGGCACGGACCCCATAAAGTGGGCAGCATTGGCGTGGGAATAAAAAAATGGATCACGATGCATGGGCTTGCACTTAATATAACGTTAGAAGAGTCCACCAAAAAAATGCTAATGACCATTTATCCTTGTGGGCTGCAACCAACTCTTTATGCTGGCCTTTGTGAGTTAGGATATAAAGTGGACGCAAACTCTCTTGCGATAAAAACCAGAAGCATTATAGAATCTGATGCTGAGGTTAAAAACTGTGATACTTGAAAATTTTTTAAAAATTAAAAAAGAATTAGATCGATTTGATGGAACGGCCCCACTCTCGGATGCCTGGACTCCACCCGCCAGTTGGTACACTGACCCGCATTTTTACCAGCTAGAAAAACACCACGTTTTGCAAAAATCATGGCACTTTTTATCCTCGCACCACCGTTTAAAAAAAACAGGGGACTTCGTCACTGAAAAAATTTTAGATAAATCGATTATTCTTTGTCTTGATCCTGAATCCAAGTTACGCGCTTTTTATAATGTTTGTGCTCATCATGGAACTTGTGTCGCCAAAGGCGAAGGCCATCAAAAAGAATTTGTTTGCCCTTATCATGGCTGGACTTATGATTTATCAGGAAAATTAAAAAAGGCCCCTCAGGCTGGAGCGATTCAGGATTTAAGAGAAAAAAATCTCAATTTAAAAGAAATTCGTTTGGAGTTGTTTGGACCTCTTTGTGCGCTCAACTTTTCCGCTGATG
This sequence comes from Bacteriovoracaceae bacterium, assembly GCA_044356225.1. GTDB lineage: Bacteria > Bdellovibrionota > Bacteriovoracia > Bacteriovoracales > Bacteriovoracaceae > JBIKWR01. Next base: position 4,626 of record JBIKWR010000095.1, read on the forward strand.
CCCCCTCTCTTGATCAGTGGGGCATGCTAAAAAAAATCATGGATAAGGACTTTTCATTTTCGCAGTTAAAACATGTGGCAGAAAAAAAATACAAAATGAACTGCAATTGGAAAGTGTTTGTAGATAATTATTTAGATGGTGGTTATCACGTCGCTCATATGCACCCACGTTTGGCATCGCAACTGGATTTATCTTCTTATTATTCAGAACTTTTTTCCAACTTTTCGATTCAGCGATGTCATTCAGATAAAAATGAAGCTGGAAGATTATCGGGACATGGCGCGCTTTATGCCTGGCTCTATCCTCATTTTATGATCAATCTTTATGGATCATGGATGGATACCAATTTGGTTATCCCCACCGGAGTGGATTCTTGTGACGTGATCTTTCAGTATTATTACCTAGGTGATATTGGGGCAGAGCAATTGACTCATGCTTTAGAGCAATCCCATCAAGTGCAAGTAGAAGATACGGAAATTTGTGACATGGTCCAAGCTGGATTAAATTCGGGAGTTTATGAAAAAGGTATCTATGCTCCTCATTATGAGGCCCCCATGTATGCCTTTCATCAGCTTTTAAAATCAGACTTGTTAGGAATTGAACAAAACTGAAGTGTACCCAGGCCAATTTCTGGATCGAGTTTTCGCGTGATTTCCCCTTCAAAAACTCGAAAGTTAAGCTCTACGGCAATGGCACAGGTGGCATCGAATAAATGCCCCCCAAAACATTGATAAGTATGATCGGAAAGGACCACATGCATATGATAAAAAGGTTTGCCATCAAAGTAACAAAGATTCCCTTCGAGGCTTAAGAGTTCATAAATATCGTTAAACTGTTTTTTATAATATTTTTTTTCCGCTAACTCATAATAACCCATTTCAACTTTGGTGACTGCCCCAATACCTGAAAGATGCCCGGCCTTTAAATTTTCTTTGAGTGCCAATCTTTCCAACGAGGCAAAGAGATTGTCGCCTTTATTTAAGCGAATCGAAATTTTATCTCCATGGGGGTGAGAATTTCTTAAATATTCCATAAATCTCCTGTTGTTGCGGGCCATTTTGATTAGTGGTAAATTATCTTCAATAAAAATAAAAAAAGGAAGTCCTGTGAAAAAAATCTTTTGCCAAGCTTTGTTATCGATCTTAGTTTTGACCCTTTCTTGCCAATCAAAGATTGAAACTAAATTTAAAGTCAGTGAGTGTCTGGCTTATGCCCATGGTGAATATTTTATTTACTTTAAAATCGAAAAAATTGATAAAAAATCCTATTTCGCCAAAACGAAAGTAAATCAAGGGCCTTGGTCTGTAGAAGTTGAAGAGCATCAGCATCAAATTTTAGAAAATCCAATTTACCAAAAAATGGCCTGTCCGCAGTGAAAGAATTTGATCTTTTTGTCATCGGTGCAGGGTCTGGCGGCGTCAGAGTTGCCAGGTGGTCGGCGGTACTTGGTGCGAAGGTGGGAATTGTGGAATGTGATCGACCAGGAGGAACTTGTGTCATTCGCGGTTGCATTCCCAAAAAAATGATGTCCTATGCCTCAAACTACCATCAAGAAATGATTAAGGCGCAAGAGTATGGATGGGATTTAACTATTGGGGATTTTTCATGGAATGATTTTCGTTTAAAACGCGAAAAAGAAATATCCCGCCTATCACAATTATATCAGGGAATTTTAGATAAAAATAAAGTGCAGTCATTTTCCGGGGAAGGTTTTTTTCTCGATTCCAATACCCTACAAATCGGCAATGAAAAAATCAGCGCCAAAAAATTTGTTATTGCCACGGGTTCACGACCGGTTATGCCGCAATTTTTAGGGCATGAGCTGTTGTTAGATTCCAATCAAGTTTTTAATTTAGAACATAAACCCCAATCCATTGTTATTTTAGGTGCGGGATATATTGCCCTCGAATTTGCTTCCATACTCAATGGATTAGGTGTTGAAGTTCATGTGGTTTTTCGCAAAAATATTATTCTCAGTTCTTTTGATCAAGAGTGTGCTCAGTTTTTACAAAATGAAATGATTAAAAAAGGTATTCATTTTTACCAGGAAGATGACATTCAAAAAATAACCAAAAAATCGGCAAATATTTTAACTACGACCATCGCCTCGGGGAAAATTTTAGAAACCACTCATGCCTTGGCGGCGATTGGCAGAATTCCTCATACCGCCTCGTTACAGCTAGCGTCCGCCGGAGTGAAGGTGAATAAAAAAGGGGCGATCGAAGTGGATCATAACTGGAGAACGTCGATCGATCATATTTATGCCATTGGCGATTGCATCGATCAGATCAATCTCACGCCCATCGCTACCGCTCAGGGAACAATGTTAGCAGAAAAATTATTTGCCCCGCAGATGAATCGAGATTTCAATTTTACTCAAGTTCCTTCCGCAATTTTTACTCATCCCCCATTATCTACTGTCGGTTTAACGGAGGAAGAAGCCAGAAAAAAATATATTAAAATCCAAGTTTTCTGGACTGACTTTCGGCCATTAGAATTGACCTTGACCAGTCAATTGGCGAGAACCGCCATGAAACTCATCGTGGATCAGGCCTCAGATAAAGTGGTGGGCCTGCATATGGTGGGAGAGTATGCTCCAGAAATTGTCCAAGGATTTGCCGTGGCGATGACTGCCGGAGCGACCAAAAAACAATTTGATCAAACGATCGGCATTCATCCTACTTCCGCGGAAGAGTTTGTGACTCTGCGGACTGCTCGCTAAGACTCCAATCAATTTCAACCTGGTGATGCTGTTTTAAAAATTGATTAATTTTTTTAAAATGATTGTTGCCCATAAATCCTCGATGCGCCGAAAGAGGGGATGGGTGAGGCGAGGTGAGGATCAGATGTTTTTTTTCGTCGATCAACTCACGTTTTTTTTGCGCCTGCGCACCCCAAAGAACAAAAACTAAATGGGTTTTCTTTTCACTCAGCACGCGCACTACCTGATCGGTGAAAAATTCCCACCCCCTTCCTTGATGTGAGGCCGGCTTGGCCTTTTCCACCGTCAAAACTTGATTGAGCAAAAACACACCTTGTTGCGCCCACGCGAGCAGATGACCATGGACAGGAAGAGGCAGGTTGTATTCTTGTTTAAGCTCTTTGTAGATATTAAGTAAACTTGGAGGAATGGCCACTCCCGGTTTTACCGAAAAAGCCAGGCCATGGGCCTGCCCTTCGCCGTGATAAGGATCTTGACCGATGATCACCACTTTCACTTGGTCAAAGGGAGTCAGAAAAAAAGCTTGAAAAATTTCTGCCATCGCTGGATATATAATTTTTCTCGCTTTTAATTCCTGAGTCAAAAACTCGTCTAATTTGTTCATGATAGGATTTTCAAAAAGATTTTTGAGCTGAGTGAACCATGAACGTTCCATTTTCATTTTGTCAGACATAAAAAACCTCAGTGCTAAAAATAAATCTTATCAAGATCCATTTGTTAACACATAATATTCATAAAAATAATCTATACCGATACTGGCTGGAGCAACTGATGCGAGTTTTATTCTGCTTACTATGTTTATCTTCATCGTCAGTCTTGGCAGTGGTAAGTATTGGTTCTTATTCTCCCTCTGTTGGCCAATACCAAGATGATGCCGAGGGAAATACCGCTAGTTTCACCTTTAATCCCTATTTATCCTTAACTACCAAAATTCCCGTTTTATTTCCGCAATTTTATGCCATGCCAGAACTGGGTTATGTTTTTAATAAAGTGGAGAGTTCAGAAGAGTATAAAAAACGAACCATCTATGTGCTCTATAACTTTGGTTACGAATTTTATCCTCAGTTCTTTTTTCGTTTTGGCATTGGAACCTTTATCACTAAAATTGGTGGAGAGGGAGGTGCCAAAGAACAAAATAATGGAGCGAGTACGGCCACCTTTTATCTTCCTGGTGAAAGTGTCTCCAGTTATAATTCGACTTTGAATTTAGGTGGAGAAGTTTCTTTACTTGAAGGTTTTGCCACGCGAGCGGATGTTTATATTTTTCAGCTGTTGGAATCCGAAAGACGAGAAATCTCTTTTTCTATTGGTTTAACTTATTACCCTCCAGGTTTTGGTTTTTAAGATAGTCATCGATGATGAAATGAGGAGTATTATTTTTATGAAAAAATTTTTTTTAGGCCTAATCGTTTATTCCACGACCTCTTTGGCATTTTTATTATTTCCAGAAGTTCCTCCGCGATATACCGATCCTGAAAACGTCATCATCAAAATTAGTTCAACCAGTTGTGTAAATAACACTGAAAGCCCCTCGGACTTGCAGGCCTTGACCAGGCTAGCAGTCGCCCAGTACTGGAATACCGTTTCCATTTCGGCTTTAAAATTTGTGGTCTCAGATGATTTACAAACAGTCCCAGGAGGAAACAGTCCCACCACTTCGCAAATACTCAATGCCGGCGATAATCAAGTCACAGTGGCCTGCAGTCAGGATGGTATTAGTGCGGGCAGTGGTACGATTGCTTCGGCGACCATCGACCAACAACCTTCTGAAGGCATCACGCGCGGGATGATGAGGATTAATGATCGTGCTGATTCTCCTTGGCCAGGGCTTTCTGAATCTGAAAAAATTGCCACCTTGGCCCATGAGCTTGGTCATACTATTGGCATTGGACATAGTGAAAAAGAATTTGCCCTGATGTATTTCTCCACAGGTTCTATCTATAATAATTTGTCACAAGATGATGCCGATGCGGTCGCCTATCTTTATCCAAACGAAAAAAAGTTTGGAGGATTATTGGGAAGTTGTGGAACCATTAGTTTAATCACCAATGGCAACGACGATGATCAAAACCCACCTTCTCATTCTCATTTTATCATCAGTTTTTTATTGGGGATTTTGTTGATTTTGCTGTTAAGTTTTTGGCAAAAAAAAAGGGCGCTTTTAGCGCCCTCTTAATAATTTTTTGACAAAGGTTTCTAAAAAATTAATTGCCGTTGTTAAGATTGACAAATTTTCCATCACCGCGAATAAAATAATTAACTGTGCTGCGATGATGTTTCAGCACTGTATCCACCGTCCATTCCATCTCTAACTCGGCAGCACCGATGGGCGCTTCTTTCGTGCCGGCATTCAGCACCGAAGGAACCGAGGCCTTTGCATTAAAGGTGTAACCCCAGGCCACATCCAGATTGGCGGGAACGATCACCGCACGAGCAAGATATTGGCCTACTCCCTCATAACCACCACCAAAAACGTAGACCACACGAAAGGCAAATTTCACCACCGTCATGCCAAAGCCATTTTTATAAGTCACTTCATACATCTTGGCTTTTGGATCTTGCCAGTTTTCTAAAGTCATCCAGGAAGTGACTCCTTGAGGCATAGCAGTGGCATGATCAGTTTTGATATTCACAACGGGCTTGTTCAACTTAACAATTTCCCAAACTTTTTTTCCAATATTAATTATTTTATCTACGGTGATATCATCTTCGGGATCTTCCGTGGGAGCAGGCATTGGTAGTAAAAACTTTTCTTCTCCCAATTCTTTAACGGTGACCGAACTGATCGTGAAGTAGTCCTTGGCTTGGTCTAATTCTTGCGCCCCTAATTTGGAACTTAAAATGGGTGAAGACCAAACGAAAATCGCTAGCAATAAAAAGAATTTCTGCATGCATCCTCCTTGGATGAAAGTTTTGAAAATTTTACAAAGTCTAGAGATTTGCAAATTTTTCCCGGGTGGTTGGTGGTTTTCGAGTCTAGATTTCTGTTCGCTAAAGGGCAAGAATACAGAAATGACAAAATATATCACGCATATTCCTGATCTCTATCCATGAGCGTTATTTGGCGAGACGTATTACAATAAAGCGATGAAAAATAAATCAGTTTTAGTGGACCTGATGAAAATTGCCGATCCCCACTGTGGTCTTGGTCAATATTCTCACTATTTAGGCATGGGTTTGGCCAAGCATCATGCAGATTTTGATTTTCGATTTATGGTTGAAGCGAAAGATCGCGATTATTTCCCGCCGGATATTAAAAAAATTGTTCCCTATTCTTGGCAAAAAAAAATTTCCACCGGATTACCGAAAGTTGATTTGTGGCATGCCATCCATCAAGATCCCGATTTTTTGCCCCCTGGAGATAAAACACCATTGTTGCTTTCTATTATGGATCTTAATTTTTTATGGGAAGTGGCGGATGAAAGTAAGAGAAAAAAGTTGTTGGCGAGATTACAAAAAAGAGTCGATCGCGCAGCTTCATTGACGACGATTTCCCATTACTCAAAATCGGTGATGGAAGAAAACTTAAAACTACATCAAAAAAAAGTAGCAGTGATTTATTTAGGTCACGCGGTAAATCATCTGCAAAAACCTGTTCAACCCCATTTTTTAAACGAAAGTCGTGGCAACGATTTTTTTTTCACGATAGGGGTAGTGACCGAAAAAAAGAATTTTCTGTGTTTAGTGGAAGTGATGCGCGCTTTTCCTCAATATAAATTAATTATCGCCGGCCATGACCAAACCACTTATGCCAACAAGATTCGCGAAGAGATTAATCGTTATCAATTACAAGATCGAGTTATTCTTGCCGGAAAGATAACGGAACAAGAAAAAATCTTTTGTTATCAAAATTGTCGCGCTTTTTTATTCCCATCACTGCTCGAAGGATTTGGTTTACCGGTGATTGAAGCGATGAGTTTTGGCAGACCAGTTTTTTGTAGTGATCGGTGCAGCTTGCCGGAAGTGACGAATGGGCAAGCCTATCTGATGAAAGATTTTCGCGCTGACACTATCGGTGAACTGATCACTCATGGTCTTGCCGATTATGATTATAACTTGGGCAAGGCCGATCAGATTCGCCAGCAGGCGAAAAAATTTTCGTGGGAGAGTACTTGTTTGCAGTATTTGACGTTATATCGCCAACTATCGCCAAGCACTTAATATTTAGAATTTAGGGATAAACCTTTTTCATATATTTTGTTTATCGTTTTATCGGAAAATTTA
>JBIKWR010000239.1:0-3238 GCA_044356225.1 Bacteriovoracaceae bacterium
AAAGTGAACTATCACCTTCAGTAGATCCAAAAACAAACCAAAGGCCATCTTGAGAAAAAGGAGTTGCTGCTTTATTGTAATCTTCATACAGCAAATTGAAACTACCAACTGGGGATTTGACGGTTAACTTAGTTTTTAAATCCTCTAATGAGAAAATTTGAAATTCTGCATAATCAATAAATGCGATGTATTTACTATTTGGCGAAAAATAAAATGATTGCCTGTAAAGAATGTCTGCAATAGATGAATGATAAATTTGAAAAAACGAAATTAAAACTCCATCAATTCTTTCATATTGATAAACCGCCACTCCATCTCTCGAAAAATCAATCGCCAAAAATTTTCCATCTGGCGAAAACTGAACGTTTAAACAACCAGATAAATTTTCTGTATAAAAAGTGACTCGATCGATGATGTCGTACAACTTGAGTGTTCCATACTGATCACATGCGACGATAGTTCGATTATCGGGATGTATATCTATGGCGCTCAGTCTTCCTGCAAATTCGAGGACATCTTGTAATTTTCCTGTTTTAAAAGAAACAATTTTGACCATTGATTTTGGCAACTGCTCATTCACCACATAAATAAGAAAGTTTTTATCACTGGTTTCGGTGGAATAAGTAATTTTATTTTTTTCAGTCAACTGATCTTGATACAAAAAAGGACTGCTCGCATGGGCAACAAAAAATGCATTTTGTGAAACGATAAAAATGAACAATCCAAAATGAATAAACTTTAATCTCATTTTTCCCCCCATAATTAATTTTTTTAAAAATAAAAAAAGCCTAACATAGATAGGTCATAAACAAATCCGAGTTCATCAGAATGGAATAAGAAACTGTTCGTAAGATATAAAATCAAAATGGTGAAAATACTCGACCATTTTTGTCAACCAGGGTTTATTTAAGATTTTAAATGAGCACCCATTCGCAATTGCGCCTGATTAAAAACGCCATGATCAAAGATAAATGATGTGATCAAAGTAGCAGGAGTGACATCAAACGCGGGATTAAAACCTCTGGCATTTTTAGGGGCCCAAACCACTTCTCCAAAACTTCCTTTTGCTCCACGGACCTCATTTTCCTCTCTCATCTCAATGGGAATTAGCTTACCACTGGCACATTGAGGATCGATGGTGGAGTAAGGGGCCACAGGATAAAATGGCAAACCATGATAATGACATAACACCGCCACATTATAGGTTCCAATTTTGTTGGCAAAATCACCATTCGCCGCCACTCTATCCGCACCCACAAAGGCCTTGTGAATTTTTCCCGCGGCCATCAACACCGCCGCCATATTGTCGCAAATCAAAGTATAAGGAATTTTTAATTTTTCACATTCGAAGGCAGTTAAGCGTCCCCCTTGCAGCAAGGGCCTGGTTTCATCCACATAAACATGAATTTTTTTTCCTTGTTCATGCGCTTTCCTTATGACTCCTAAAGCGGTGCCAATACCGGCCGTCGCCAATCCGCCAGTATTACAATGGGTGAGAATCCCGTCTCCATCATGGATAAAATCAGCGCCATGCTTGGCCATCGCCAAACATAATCTCACGTCCTCATGAAAAATCATTTCCGCTTCTTTGATCAATTCAGCGGAAGTTTTGGGCACTGATTTTAAAATCATACGATCCATCGCCCACATTAAATTCACCGCTGTAGGGCGTGCTTGAAACAATTCTTGGGCGGCTTTTTTTAAGGTTTCAAAACTGGCACCTTCCTTGGCCATGACTGCCAAAAAAAGAGCGGCGGAAACACCTATGAGAGGTGCACCTCGCACTTTTAACTCTTTAATTGCTGCAATCATCTGAGGAAGTGTGGTGATTTTCTCCCAAATTTCTTGGTGCGGAAGTTTGGTTTGATCCAATAAAAAAAGCTCAAAATCCACACATTTAATTGCTAAAGAATGAAGGTTCATGTCTTTTATATAGACGAATTTATTGCACTTGGATAGCGTCAGGAACAATAATTTATAGATGATCTAAACTATGACAATAAAAATACTCGGCGGAAAATTAAAAGGTTTGGAATTAGTCGTTCCACCCGAATCAATCACTAGACCTATGTCGGTTTTACTCAGACGAAGGCTGTTTGATCGTTACCAAGATTTAACTGATGTGATCTTTGTGGATCTTTGTGCCGGCAGTGGTGCCTGCGGTTTTGAGGCCTATTCAAGGGGAGCAAAAGAAGTCTGGATCAATGATCCCAGTCCAGTGGTACAAAAAGTTCTCAAAAAAAATCTTTTACAAATGGAGAAACGCCTAAAAAAAATTCCAGAAGATTTTTTTTTAAGTCAGCTTGACGCCACGAAACTAATAAAAAATTTTTGTCTGAAATATCAAAAACTTGATGAATCCGCCAAACAAGAATGTATGATATTGATGGCACCTCCCTACCCCATGCATGAACTCTACTTTCAGATACTCCAATTGATTTCCAGTTCTTGGTATAAGGGTCTTCTCGTTATTGAAAGTGATGAAAACAAAGGGCCAGAAGAAAAATTGTTGCTGGACAACCTGCCTCCCTTATTAAAAAAAATTTCCCAAGGAGAGCATTACCTTTTGGTGATAGATTTCGATTGCAGGTGAATGACCAAGAAATTTAGAGTCATTCACCTTAGAGATAAAAACTATGCCAAGTTAACTATTCCAGAATTGTTTTGAAACATTCATCAACAGTATGATAACTCGCTAAAATAGAATTAGTAATCATGTCATAAATATAGAAATAATGACCTTTAGCACATACTCGTCCATTTTTTTGATTCATCACCGATTCATTGCATTTTGAGATTGACTTAAACCCCGAACCGCTATTGTTATCTTTATCGTATAAAATGGGGTAAGATATTTTTTCTGAATCGACTATCAAAGGTTGCCATTGCACACCAATCAAACTTTCATACACCGGAGAACAAACTAATTTATTTACTCTCCCTTTGAGTGCTTTAATACAACTCTCAATACTTACTAATCCACTTGAAATAATGGGAGGCATAAATTTGTTTTCTTTTAAATGAAATAAATTAAAATTTCCAAAATCGTTGATGGCGCAAATTAAATCTTGGTCCCGGTTATCTAAAAGTTGTTTACAGTCTTCAATCGACTGTAACGAACGAGTAGCACTACCTATGTAATCGTTATTTTCAGTGTTTTTAATAAAAAATCCACCTGTAGTATCCTGCCAACAAGCCAAAGACTGATTGGTGTCAGTTTTGTAGCCAGTTTGATGAG
>JBIKWR010000096.1:0-11353 GCA_044356225.1 Bacteriovoracaceae bacterium
AAAGGTTACAAAGAAATCCGTCATACTATTGGGGTCTTTGCTCTTTGCCGAAATTGCCAATAGGCACTAGAATTTTTAAAATGATTAGAGTTAAAAATTAAAAAAAATACGTTGATTACTTGTAAACTTCATCCGCACTCTGGGATGGTTTATAGAAACTATTTTTGGGACGATATTCAATTTTCACCGACTTTTCTAAGATCGGGTGAAAAAAATCTAAATGATAGGCCACTAAACGAATTTGTCGCTTGATCGTCTTATCAGCGCCATAAGTAAAATCACCCACAATCGGACAATCAATAGACGCCAGATGAGCACGAATTTGATTTTTCTTTCCGGTATGAAGCGTGATTTCTACCAGCGAATATTTTCCTAGTTTTTTAATCATATGATACTGAGTTTTAGCATAGACTGCTCCTTCAGATTCCTTTTTTGCAACCTCCATTTTGTATCTGGCCCCTTCTTTTAGCCAGCCTTCAATAAAACCGGATTCAGGAGAGGGTACATTCTCAGTAATTGCCAAATATTTTTTGGTGATATTTTTCCAATAGTCTTTAATTTGTTTTTGATATTTTTCGGATTTCGCAAAAATAATAAGGCCTTCAACTTCGCGATCAATTCGATGAGCAATCCACAGTCGTGTGGGAGTCTGATCGCGTTTAGAGACAAATTCATTGAGCATCTGATCAAATGAAACTCCTCGCTGCGTTTTACTTTTACACGAAAGAAGTCCCACGGGTTTAATCGCCACGATAAAATAATCATCCTCATATTTTATAACAATGGGTTTTATCTTATTTGGATGCTCGACTTTTAAATGGGTGAAAGTATCGCGTAAGATTTCTACCTCTAGCCCCGCTTTAAAAAGTGTGGAGGGAATGGTTTTAACCGCCTCTCCGTTAACCAGAAAAGTTGAACTTTTGATCATTTTTTTCGCTTTGAGTTTTGAGATGCCTTGGTGCAATTGGCAAATTAACTCTAGGGCAGTTTTATTTATAGAAACTTTGATTTTCATTCTAAACCTTTAAAATTTTATTACTTTTAAGTTATTCAATATCATAAAAATTTGAATAAATTCAATATTTCCAGCGGTTGGAAATATTTACTAAACTTAACATTACAGGTACTTCAATCAATACACCAACTACAGTCACTAAAGCTGCACCAGAATTTATACCAAATAAAACAATCGCCACCGCCACTGCTAACTCAAAAAAATTGCTAGCGCCGATCATCGCCGCGGGTGAGCAAATCCGATGAGGCAACTTAAGTTTTTTGCCCAAAAACCAAGAAATAAAAAAAATGGCATAAGTTTGAATAACTAGGGGAATGGCGATCAGTAAAATATTTTTTGGAGAATCTAGAATTTTTTCACCTTGAAAAGCAAAAAGTAGTATTAAAGTTAAAAGTAAAGCAACAATTGAAACCGGCTTTAACCTAGAAATGAATTGATCTTTAAGCCATGATTTTCCATAGACCTTGATCAAAAATCGACTTGAAATAAAACCAGCAATCATGGGAATTAAAATAAAAATAACGATTGAATAAAAAAGTGTTTCAAAAGGAATTTGCACATTCGTGACACCTAATAAAAATTGAACGATTGGAATAAACGCCAAAAGCAAAACTAAATCATTAACAGTGACTTGCACTAAGGTGTATTCAGGATCTCCATCGGTCAGAAAGGACCAGACAAAAACCATGGCGGTACAGGGAGCGGCCCCTAATAAAATAGCGCCGGCCAAATATTCTTTGGCCAATTCGGGATTGATATAGGCCGTGTATAAATTTTCAAAAAAAATCCAAGCAAAAAAGGCCATGGTAAAAGGTTTGATCAGCCAGTTAACGATTAAAGTCAACATTAAACCTTTGGGATTTTTTCCAACCTTTGAAATGGCGGAAAAATCAATTTGCACCATCATTGGATAGATCATCAACCAAATGAGAATGGCAACGGGAATATTAACATTAGCGATATTGAGCTCACTCAAAAATAAAATGGAATCCCCTGCAATTTTTCCTATAAAGATGCCTATGATGATACACAGACCAACCCATACAGAAAGATAACGTTCGAAAAGTCCCAATTTTTATTCCTGGTTAAAATGGCAGGTTTTTAATGTAAGTATGGATTTCATCTCGTACTTTTCGATAAACCGACAAAATTTCATTGATATTGCTCATCTGTTTGGTGAGGGCCGGCGGGTCTTCAAAACTTTGATGACGAATTTCACCACCAGGAAAATAAGGGCAATTTTCCTTCGCGGCATCGCAAACTGTGAAAACAAAATCAAATTGAACTTTGGGTAATTCATCGATAGTTTTTGAAAAATGTTGTGAAAGATCGATGCCGATCTCTTGCATAACCTGCATCGCTCTCTCATTCATTCCATGCTTTTTAGTACCGGCCGAGTAAATATTAAATTGATTTCCCCAATATTTTTTAGCAAAACCTTCCGCTATTTGCGAGCGACAGGAATTGCCAGTACATAAAATAAGTAAATTTTTTTTAGTCATAAATTAACAACACTTTTTTCCAAAGATTTGAGCACTTCCCGGAGTTGTATCACCGCTTTTTTTATTTTCAGGAATGAGTTGTTGGTGAACAAAAAAAATCTCCCAAGTGTTGCCATCGGGATCTTTAACCCAAACCTTATCTTGTAAAGCAAAACAGCATTCAACATTATCTTCTGGTAGAGTTAAAAGTCCGCGGGCAATAAACAATTGTTCCCAAACTTTGACTGAGTCGGCAGAGTCCACTTCAATTCCAAAATGATTGACCTTACTGATATCAGTATTTGTTTGCATGGAAAAATTGAGCGCAGGATTTTTTAAATCAAACTTAGCATAGGTGTTAGTTTGTTTTTGGGGTTTTGTACCAAACATTTTTTGATAAAACTCAATTGATTGACTAACATCTTTAACGTTTAAAGAAATATGTGGCCGCATGTATCCTCCCTTAGCGACTTAATTAACAGTCGCAATTTGATCCAATATTAAAACACTCCTGGACTTTATATTGTCGGTAATCATCTTGAGTGGAATCACAGACCTTTGAAAGTTTTAAAAGGGCATCTTTCATTTTAAGCAAATCATGTATTTTTTGTTCAATTTCATTAAGTTTTTCCAAGGATTTTTTCTTGACGGTGGCACAAGTGACGCGTGGTTTGGTATTGAGCTCCAAAAGATCTTTTATCTCAGAGAGTGAAAAGCCCAGCTCTTGAACTTTTTTGATAAATGTTAACTTTTGAAAATCTTCTTCTAAATAGGTTCTTACCCCGTGGACCGAAGAAGGAATTCGCAACAAGTTTTTGCGTTGATAAAAGCGAATGGTCTCTACTCCGACACCCGCTTTTACTGCTAATTTACCAATAGTCAGTTTGTTCATAAAGTGACTATATCATCCGTACCATAGTACGGAGTCAATGTTATTTTTGTAGTTTTTTAAAAGGAATCTTTACTTGACTAAAAAATGACCCTAAGATGAGGCGCATGAATCACTGTATCGTCTGCCAAACATCAAATTATTCAATGCTTTACCCTCGTCTAAGCATTGTTCAATGTCATTGCGGTCATGTTTACTATAACCAGCAAGTTTCTCCCGAAGAGTTGAAAAAAATTTATGGTGAGAATTATTTTATTGGAGATGAATACGTTAACTACAAAGAAGAAAAATGCATTATCCAAAAAAATTTTAAACAACGCCTTAAGTATTTAGGCCACTATAAAACCAAGGGACAATTGTTAGAAATAGGCTGCGCTTATGGTTTTTTTCTCGATCTCGCCAAAGATAATTTTGCCGTTTCAGGTTTTGAAATTTGTCAGGAAGCCGCTCAATACGCCAGAAAAGAATTAAAACTCGATGTCATAACAAATGATTTTCTGGCGACAGAATTGCCCGAAAATCATTATGATGTGGTTTGTCTTTATGATTGCATTGAGCATTTAGAGCGACCAGATCTTTTTTTAAGTAAAGTTTATCATGTTTTAAAACCTCAAGGAGTCGTCGTCATTACTACGGGCGATATGGGGTCATTGATGTCACGTTGGCAAAAAGAAAAATGGCGTATGATTCATCCTCCCACTCATATTCATTATTTTTCAAAAAAATCCATGTCTAATTTGTTAGGAAAAATTGGCTTTATCGAAGAAAAATTTCACTATCCTGGAATGTGGAGAAGTTTTGCTTTATTAGTGGCGAGATTACTGGGTTGGAAGAATTTGGCCAAAAAAATTCCGGGTTCATTTTGGGTAAATACTTTCGATATTTTTGAAGTGGTGGCCAAAAAAGGATCTTATTAGATGGAGACGGTGAATTGTGATTTATGTGGTCATGGTGAATTTGAATTTGTCGCTCAAAACACTGACTTTGTTCATCAATCTACAAAAGAAGTTTTTAAAGTTGTAAAATGTAAAAAATGTGATTTTCATTTTACCAATCCTAGACCGACAAAAACAGAAATTTCGAATTATTACACTGATACCTATTCATTTCATCAAAGACCCAACGCCATTAAAGTTTTTTTGGAAACCATGTTAGTTTGGATGGCCAATAATCTTTTTTTTATCATTTTTTGTAATTTTATTCCCTATTTAAATAAAAGACTTCTTTATCGGATAAAACCGCAAATTCCTGATCCAGTTCTAATTATGTTTCATAAAAGTGGAAATTTAAAATTTCTCGATATTGGTTGTGGAGCTGGTTCTCATGCTCATTTTTGGGGGCATAAAGGATCAATTTTATCATATAAAAAAAGAGGAATTGATGTTGAAGGGTTAGAAATCTCTCCCAATGCGAGGGATGTTTTAAAAAATAAAGGTGTAGTTGTTTATGCTGATTTGAAGGATGTATCAACAGAAAAAAGATATGATTGCATCAGATTAAACTGGTCACTTGAGCATGTCCATCATCCATCAAGCTATTTTTTTTTCATCAAATCTCATTTAAATCCAAATGGGATTTGCTTTATTAATGTACCTAACAATGATGGCCTTCTTTATAAAATTTATCCCGATTGTCTTGAACTTCCCATTCACTTGAATCATTTCACATTAAAAACATTAGAGCAGTATGCGAAAAAGCATCATTTAAAAGTTGTTGGTGCTCAATCATTTTCTTATCCTGCAACATTTTTTGCCAATGCCTTAATTTATCCAGCTCTGGCAAATTTTAAAAAGATGTCATTGATAGAAGCCTATTATTTAAACAGAAGTTTAAACAAAATAAATGATTTAAGCGGGAATGATTTACTGGTTACGTTATCAACTTAACTGAATATTGTTTGATTCAAAATGTTCGTAGTAATCATTTTCCGCTTTTTGATAATTTTCAATACGACCAATATCTAGCCAATAATCTTTCAGAAAATACTTTGAAATTTTTAGATTTTTCTCTAGCATTGATTTGATTAACTGATCCATCCCAAAATACTCTTGATCAGGGATGAGAGACATTAACTCGGGCTTCACCACGTATATGCCCGCCAGAATTTCAAATTTCATTTTAGGTTTTTCTCTGACCTCGGTTATATAATTTCCTTCGGTAACAACTTCTCCAAACTCAAAGGGAGAAATAACTTCCTTTGTAACGACCGTAAAGGCGGTATTCATTGAACTGGCGAAATCTAAAATTTTTTTAAAATTTGTATTGGTTAAGATATCGCCATTCATAACAAGTGTTGGTCCCGTGATGCGATGGCGAAGCAGGCTTAGTGGTCCACAAGTCCCTAACGGTTTTTCCTCTTTACTGACATCGAGTTTAATGCCTTGTTTAGAGCCATCACCAAAAAAATTTTTGATATATTCAGATTTATAATTAGTCGCCAATACAACTTCATCAAATCCACAAGCTTTTAGTTGATTGATTTGAATTTCTAAAACCGACTTTTCGCCAATCGGTAGTAATGGTTTGGGAATGATTTCGGTAAAAGGTTTGAGCCGACTTCCAAGTCCACCAGCAAGTATGATCGCCAACATAATTATACTCCATACCGAGAGTTATCAAACAGTTCTGGATGGCCTTTGATAAACTCAATTGTATTCACAAGTCCCTTGGTGAGATCTACTTGTGGTGCCCAATTAATAATTTGTTTGGCCTTTTGATTATTACAAATTAATGTATGAACTTCGCTTTTTTCTGGTCTAACTCTTTGGGCATCAGTTTGAATTTCAATATTTTTATCGAGTAACTGAAATATTTTTTGGCATAACTCAGCAATTGAAATTCCTTTACCATGACCGGCATTGATCACTTCGCCTAATGCTTGGTCACTTTCGGCAATTTTAATAAATGCATCGACAGTGTCAGAGACATAATTAAGGTCGCGGATGGGACTAAGTGAGCCCAACGATATGGTATTTTTATTTAAAGCTTGGGCGATAATTGTTGGAATGATCGCCCTGGTACTTTGGCGTGGGCCAAAAGTATTAAATGGTCGCAGCGTTGTTACTGGTAAGTTGAAAGATTTAAAGTAACTTTCGACTAACTTATCAGCTCCAATTTTTGACGCTGAATAGGGTGATTGACCTTGGAGTGGGTGGGCCTCATCGATCGGGGTATAAAGCGCTGAACCATAAGTCTCGCTGGTTGAAGTATGAATCAGCTTTTCGATTTGATTTGTTCTGACCGCCTCTAAAACAGAAAGTGTTCCTTCCACATTTGTTTTCACATAAGACAGTGGTGCCACGTATGAATAGGGTATGCCAATCAGTGCCGCCAAATGGAAAACAACTTCAATATTTTTGGTTTGTGATTGCATAAAATGAAAATCTTCCACATTTCCAAAAATAATTTTTATCTGATCGCGTTTTTGTTTAGGCATAAACGCTAAATTTCCGATGGTGCCCCAGGAATTGTAATAAACGAGTGCTGTGACATCACAGTTTTTCTCTACTAAAGCTTCACACAGGTGACTGCCAATAAAACCACAGGCTCCAGTAACCAAGACTTTTTTACCGGTCAGTTTCATAGTCCACCTGTCTCATTGACGATGTAGCGAGGACGATCTTTGGTTTGGAGGAAAATTTTTCCTAAATAAATTCCTAAAACGCCAATGCCAATCATCTGAACTCCTCCCAAAAGTAGTACCGTTAAAATCAGTGATGACCAACCGGGAGGAATATTTTCAAGGATGATGTAATTTAAAAGAATCCAAAGACCAAAAATTATAGATAAAAAAACGGAACTAAATCCTAGATAAAAAATAAAATAAAGTGGCATTTCAGAGTAATTGGTAACACCTGTAATTGCTAATCTGAATAACTGGAAATAGTTATATTTCGTACTCCCTTCTTGTCTTTCTCTTTCTGCGAAATAAAGTATTTTTTGTTTAAATCCGATAGAACCAATAATTCCTCTAAAAAAAGGATCAATTTCTTTAAACTTTCTCACTTCACGTGCAACTTTTTTATCAAATAAACAAAAACCAGAAAAACGATAGACGATGGGAGTTTTGGAAAGCCAATTCATTATTTTATAAAAATATATTTCGCTCCATTTTTTTAAAAAACTTTGATGACCTAGTTTTTCTCTAACCATTAAAACAATTTCTTGACCGGCGAACCATTCTTGAATCATTCGAGGGATTTCTGTTGGTGGATGCTGAAGATCAGCATCCATAATAATAATAGCATCACCTTGAGCGTGTTCGATTCCGGCATGGAGACATATTTGACCTCCAAAGCGCCGGCTCATTTGGATAAACTTAACCCTGGCATCAAGTGATCTTAAATTCTTTACCACATCAATGGTGCCATCGGGAGAATAGTCATCCACAAAAATGATTTCAAAATCTATATTTTGTGAAATTAAATTTTGAGCAAAAACAGTTTTGATTTCTTCATAGATCAATACGACGTTCTTAACTTCGTTCAGAGTTGGAATGACGAAAGAAACAATTTTCATTTTGACCTTTTTTAGAAAGTCGGAGTCTATCAATATGATTTATATTTTACTATATGCTGGAGCTATAAAGAATGAGATTTCATTAGTAAAAAACGCGATTGACTCTCTGTGACGCTACTTTCTAGATCGGCAATCTTTGAAAATTGAGTCTTAAAAGAAGTGGGAAGCGTTTCGTAGAGAAAATCTTCAAAAATCCAAATTTGTTCTGAAGGAATTTTCTCTTTTAAATAAGTTTCACAATACTCTCTGCCAGTGAAAACATACCGACTAGATGTAGGGAGTGGAAAACGTCTCCTACATTGATAGATGGTTTGCTCACTTATATCAATATGACTGGCAAGTTGTTGACTAAGCTCATTGGCAGCTTGATTTAGATTTTTTCGCTGAGAGATGACATACTTAAATGTTAAGTTTTGAACATCGGTATTGATCCAAGGAATTTGAAAAATCAAGAGTGATAAAAGTAATTTTTGTCTTCTTTGTAGAATGGCGGCACTCATGACAATCATGACAGTAGAAAGCATCGCCATCATCGTATGATTGTTTCTGGGAAGTAGGAAAAAAATGAAAAAAACAAAAACACAAATGTAACTTATTCCCATTCGAAAAAATCGATGATTCTTATGGGTGAACAGCCATTTTTTTTCCTTAAATAGAATAAAGACTGCGACAAAAAAGAGAGGAGAAAAGATTCTCATTTCCCAAAAGTTTTTAAACCAAAATGTGAGTGAATTCATTATACGAACCATGGGATCGAGAAGGCCTTTGACTTCAAAAGGATGAATGACAAAATAGGTGACAGACTTCAAATAATTCTCTGAAAAGATGAAAGGAAGAGAGGCCATAATGTAAGCTGCAATGATTATTTTTATAATTTTATCGACTTCAGTTAATTTCGCATATCTAGATAATGTGAAGGTACTTAAAAAAGGAACAATGGAAAGAACTAAGGTCGCTGCCACAAGAGTAGTTTGAGAAATGAAAGAAAATTGTGGACTATTATCAATGATATATTGCAACACATTTGAAAAGGCATACCCCAAATACAAAATAAAACTGAAGATGGCGATATCTAAAGTAAGGCGAAGAAAGCGTGATGAAAAATGAATTTTGGGCAGCGCTCCTAATAAAAACTCGATTATTAAAGGCAAGATAAAAAAAATAGTCCACCATTTTACCGCAAAACCAAAAGAGATTAAAAAAAGTAATTTGAGAAAAGTTTTTTGAGTAAAAGGATTCTTGAGTGATAAATAAAGAATACCTAAAATAGCAAAAAGGACAATGTTGGTATCAGGTTTAATAAAACCTGAATAAAAAAGATACATGGGGGATAAGCACAAACAAGCAAAAACCCAAAAAAGAATTACGTGATCTAGTTCTAACTTTTGACCAATTTTAAAAATAAGACCAAAATTCATAGTTACGAATATCAGATGGACAATAGATATTAAATGGTAGGCAAAAAGAGGATTTTCCCCCCCAAAAAATTGGTATCCCTTAACAATGTAAGCAAGCCAAAATAGCTCCATGCCGTATTCAATTTCTATGGAATTAAGTTGCTCTACTTTAGGAAATTGAGCAATGAGCAAAAGTCGTTCTACAAGGTAAATCAGATCGAGGCTTTCAAAGGCCAGCCAATTAAAGTTGTTCACACTGAAAATTCTAAAGTAAATTTGAAAAGATAAAAAAATGGTCGGTAAAACAAAGATGAGTATAGTTCTTAGAGAGATATTTTTGACCATTCTAAACATTTCCAGCGTTCTAATTATGATGATTAAGGTAAAACTATAACAGAATGAAAAAGATAAGTATTGTCGTCCCATTTTACAATGAAAAAAATCGGGTAAATCGTTCTGTTTTGAGGCTGGTTAAGTACCTAGAGCAATCTCAAAACTTGGAAATTTTATTTGTAGACGATGGATCAACTGACGATTGTCAGGAACAATTGAATCAAGTCCTCCAGTCTTTTCAAAATGTGTTTGATAAAAATCTGCATCAATTTAAAATTTTAACTAATCCAAAAAATACAGGCAAAGGTGGAGCGGTTCGACTTGGAGTTTTAAATGCCCAAGGGCCATTCATTTTGTATACTGATTTCGATTTTTCCATCGAGCTTAAAGCACTCAATCGTTTTGTGAATGTCCTAGCGTTACAACCACACCAAAAAGGGTTGATCATTGCCTCGCGAAAATTGGACACGACTGTTAATCGTCAACAAAGTTTAATGCGAAAATGGATGGGTAAAATATTTAACTTGATGATGAAATTCATTATTGATGTTCCGGTAGGGGACACTCAGTGTGGTTTTAAATTGATAGATAAGGAAACAGCTCAAAAAGTGTTTGCGCCTCTAGGTATCAAAGGATTTGCTTTTGATGTAGAAATTATTAAAAGAGTTTTATGGCTAAAATTGCCTGTCATTGAAGAAAGTGTATCCATTGAACACGACGATGCCGATTCCACAGTGAATATTTATCTTGATCCTCTAAAAATGTTAAAAGATTTAGTTAAACTAAGATGGAGAATTTTTCGTTTTGGACTCGATTAAAAAAAAGTTTATTTTTGTTTTTTTGGTTTTTCTCGTTGTTTTAATTCCAGTGAGTCTTTTGGTTAAGGCCAATAGATATTGGCTTAACCCAAATGATTTTTCGATTTATCAACAAGCCATTTATGAAATTTCTGAACTTAAATCATTTAATCCCTATTTAACGATTCGAAATTTACATATCTTTAATGATCATTTTGATCCGATTATTTATTTGGCATCAGCGTGGATAAAGTTAACTTCGCCCAATATTTTTTCACTATTAATCTTTGAATGGTTTTGGTTTTTGGCCCTCCTTGTGATTGTCTATAAGACGAAAAAATATCAAAGTGTCTTAGACTCCGAATTTTTATTAGTCTCGTCACTCATTATTTTTTCTCGAAGTTTGTTACAAGGTTTTGAGTTTCCTATCCATCCCACGACATGGTCCATTGTTCCACTCTATTTACTTTTTTATTTTCTATTAAAAAAACAAACATGGGGAATAGTTTTGTGTGCCCTAGCTTTATGTTTGTTTCGCGAATCCTATCCATTTATGTTATTGCCATTATCTTTATATTTTTTTTGGCAAAAAAATATCAGAGCAGGTCTTGGCTTATTTTTATTGGGCTTTTGTGGCGCCTATTTTTTATTCATACTTCGACCTCTGTTACTTGGTCCCACAGTTGATTACGGAGATAGCGCTCTTAAAGATTTTTTTAGTAGTTATACACTGAGTTTTTGGCCCGCTTTAATGAGTTTTAAATGGCCGATTAAAGAGTTTCTTCCCTTGCTTCTTCCAGTCATTTTAATTATCAAATGGGAATGTAGTTCTTGGAAAAAAATTCTTTCTCATCCTTTGATTGCCGCTTTGTTATTTACTTCTCCCTTGATTCTCATTCACATTTTAAAAAATTATATGAAAC
>JBIKWR010000240.1:0-3208 GCA_044356225.1 Bacteriovoracaceae bacterium
GCCATTTTTTTCCATAATGCTAAAATCAGCGGCCAAAGCAAATTCAAATGAAGGGCCAGCAACTTGTTGGCGAAAATCAACAACTAAAGTTTGAGGTAAATGAAAAAGAGCAAAGATCAGCCTTTGGTGCTGCTTAATTAACTTTTCAATTCTTAGTTTAGAGCAAGATGAAAGTTCGTGGTGGTCAAATCCTGAACCAAAAATGGCATGATTTGATGTTAAAAAAAGCGTTTGAATTTCTAAGTGATTACTCAGCCAATTAAAAAGAGTTTCCAGTTCAAACAACAGTTCGGCATTGATGGCGTTTTGATTTTTTGTTTGATTCAAATCTATTTGAACCGATTTTGTGTCTTTAAAAAATGATACTTTGAGGGTGTGATAATTAAAAAGATCAGAAATCATCGACATTGAGGACCATCCTTGGTTTTTACTTTAGAGTGCATTGATCTCTATGTATCTTTGAGATTTATGGTAGCGGGCATCCAGCTCGTCACCATAAACCTTACCTTTCTATTTTTTAATGTTCTTGCAAACTTGTCAAAGCGGGTAGTGGCCAGAACGTAAATTTTACGCTCAACAGTTGATTAATAAAGGCCAGTAAAAATCGTTTTTAACCTTAATGGAGGTGTTTTTCTTCTAAATATCTTTCGGCACGCATCGCTGCCTGGCAACCAGAGCCGGCCGCGCTGATTGCTTGACGAAAATAGTTGTCTTGCACGTCTCCACAAGCAAAAACACCTTCCACATTAGTATCTGGCAATCCTTTTTTAGTGACAATAAATCCCAAGGCATCAAGGGTAATTTGATTCGCTAAAAAACCAGTATTTGGTGTGTGTCCGATGCCATAAAAAAGGCCATCGGTAGCGCGGTTACTTTTTTCAAGTGTCTTGGTGTTTTGGACCACAATTGCGTTGAGTCCACTTTGATCGTGCTTAAGTTCAATCACTTCATGGTTGAGGAGAATTTCAATTTTAGGATTTTTTCTGGCCCGGTCTTGCATGGTTTTTGATGCTCTTAAAGTATCTTTTCGATGAACGATGGTTACTTTGGTGGCAAATTTAGTTAAAAAGTTGGCCTCTTCCATCGCAGTATCGCCACCGCCAACCACGTGAACCACTCGATCTCGATAAAAAAATCCATCACAAGTCGCACAGGTAGAAACTCCGCGACCTGTTAGTTCTTTTTCGTAAGCGAGTCCCAGAAATTTGGCCGAGGCACCAGTGGAAATGATTAGTGAATTGGCCAAAAACTCTTGCCCATTTTCGCATACCACATGAAAAGGTTTTTGCTGTAAATTTACTTGCGTTACCATTGTTCCTAAAAACTCAGCACCAAAACGCTGTGCTTGTTTTTTCATATTGGCCATCAGCTCTGGTCCGAGAACACCTTCGGGAAATCCGGGAAAATTTTCAACTTCAGTGGTCAAGGTTAACTGTCCCCCAGGTTCACGGCCTTCAATGACAAGTGGTTTAAGATTGGCGCGGCCATTGTAAATTGCAGCAGTCAGACCGGCCGGCCCAGTTCCAATGATGATGACAGATTTGGTTTCCATGATTGATTTTTCCTTAAATAAGATGGGGTCAATATTTTATGAAAAAAAACACATTAATATTTGATATTAATGGCGTTTAGAGGTCTGGTTTTGTGTCGTTGGTTGTAAAAGTTCACGTTCTGCTGATTGCCGTTTAGCAATTTCTACTAACTCTTCCCAGACTGTTTTTGTTTTGGGGGTGGTGTTTTCAGCTGCAGAAGCTTCTACGATCATAAACTGTTTTTTGATTCTTTCTGGGCGATCATCATTTTCTGGATTCAATTGATAATACGCTTTCACACTCATCAGTTCGTCGGGGTTTTTCGCCTTCTCAGTGGTGGTAAAGGATTGAGCTGTTAAAGTGCATTCATAAGTGTAAGTCATATGTCTAGAACGTTTGGCGGCCACAGTATTTCCTTGTTTTTTAAGATTTTGTTGTCCCTTGGTTATAATGAAACTTAGCTTTTTTTGCAAGTCGCCAGGAATTGTTTTAGAGGGGAGAAAAATCTTAAAAAAACGCATGGCGTTGTTTTTTTTCCAAGGGTTTCAATTTTTTTTGCCCTGAAATTTTAACTCAATGGATTGATTGAGTTTTTATTGACTTAAACCGCAATAAAATAGACCAGTTTTCAAAGTATGGTAAAATATCACCATAGTCATTACACCGCTAAATCAAGGATGAATTAGGGAAGTATGAGTTTGAGAAAGTTCAAATCGTCGCGATTATTTACAATCTTTTTTTGTTTGCTGATAGGGCACTTGTTTTTTTTAGCGAAAAACCTTGGGGCCCAAGAGGAAGTGACTCTAACGGAGTTAAGCCGCACCAAGAAAACAGTGGCGCTCAATATCGGTGAACTTGAGGGAATAACTACAGGGGAGTTGGCGAAGTTTGTCGTCCATGCCGAAAGTAGCAATCAAAAGTATAACATAGTAGCAGAGGCCGAGGCGGTTAAAATTACTGCCCACCAAAGTTTTTGGTCGATTAAGCAACTCAACATTCCTGAGTCATTAGTTAAAAATCAAAAAGTTTATTTATTACGGACAAAAAATTTATTATCGGGAAGAAGAAAATTAAAAAAGAAAAATCAAAGCATTATTTTTTCATCTGATCAAGAAGAGCTGACTAAACCAATAAAAGACACCTTGTTAGATAACTATGAGCGGGGTTTTCCTAAAGAATTGATCAAAAAACAGCAGTATCAAAAAAATTCAGAGTCGATGATTGTTACGCAAAGAGCTTTTGATCATGATGCTGAAGCTTTTTCTTTACAAAGACTAGAAGTGGCCGAGTTACCACCAGATCTCGATGAGTTATTGGAAGAGGACTCACCAGCTGGATGGGATAAAAAAAGTGAGCAAGATGAAGTAGCCAATGAAAGACTGACCGAGTTTGATTTTGATCCAAAATTTGAATCACTCTTAAAAAAACAAATCCAGAAAAAAGGGAAATCATCGATTAAAAATTCTCTCGATCTCGATGTGGTTACCGATCCAGATGAATCACAACTTTATACCCTCAAGGCGCGGCCTGAATTGCAGGCCCCTGATCAAGAAGATATCGATCAGGCCTATGATCAGTTTTTAGCGGAAAATATAACCAAAGAATTTATCGATAAAGCGAACGATCCTTCTTTTAATTTGCAAGATCAAATGGTGGAAGAAAATCAAATGGTCGAT
>JBIKWR010000097.1:0-11238 GCA_044356225.1 Bacteriovoracaceae bacterium
TTTAAATTTGATTGTTCGATGGATTCAATTAAATAAAAAAGTTCTTGTTCTTTAGAGATGGTTCGCCACTTAATTTTACTCATTTTCCCTCCTTGGAAAAACTGAATGCGAAATGAGGATAACCTTATTCCTCGGCGACCATTATCTCTTGAAATGAGTTATTTAGAAGTGCATTGAAAAAATTACTTTGACGATTTTTGTCATGGACATTTTGGCCCTAGTCACTAGGGCCTGATAAGTTATCAATTTTTAATATCTAGAGGTTCTTAACCACTAAAGGAAGTTGGTAAAATGATCCATATTCATGAGCATAATCATAAGTGATCATTCCATAACCAGGATAGGTTTTTCCATCAAGCGAAAAGTCTTTACCAAAACCGACTGTTCCCCATGAATTTTTAAAATAATAAACGCCGACAAAAGTTTTTTCTTCTTCTACTATTTTCTGTTGACCGTCGATCAATTTATAGACAGGGATTTTCACTGTTACAATTCGATGATCATCGTAACCGACAATGGTGATGGCATGGCCAGCGTATTTTTCTTTTGAACGTTTACGATCAACGGAATCAGGTGTTGGATGTCCTACAATACCCTGGGCCCAATGGTCGGCATTCGCCACGAGACCAATTGAGCTCCCACCTCGGTGGTTCCAAGCACCGTAAAAAAAGTCGAGCGATAAAACGAGTGGTACTTTATCTTGCAATAACTTTCTGGCAGTAGAAACTTTGCTGACTTCGTAAACATAGCTCCAAGGCGATAAGTGTTGAAAGTAATTATCAAACCATAATTTTTTTTGGTTACTGGCCAAAACTTTTAATTCGGCCATTTGAGGATTGTATAAATCAGATGAGTTATTATTTAAGTCTTGAATACTGGCGCGTAACAACGCTGGATCAAAATGCCCAATTAAACAACTTTTGAACCTTTGAGGCATCGCTTTTAAATGACCACATCGCTCTTGGGCCAGGCCATATTCAGCACCTTGCCACTCTTCACCAACATAGGGAAGTTGCTCTTCCGTTAAAGGACCAAATTCAGTCATCATACTCCAGTTATAATGTGACCATGAGCCATCTTCTGTCGCCTGACGGTTCGCAATTGAAAGAAATTCAACCCATTCTTCTGATAAGTCCGTTTGCTCTAAACTCATTACATTTTTACGATCGCGAATCATTAGGCCTTCAACGAGGGCAACTGAAGCAAAAATGGAGCATGTGCCACGACTTTTTTGACTTTTGACCGGTGACATAAACTCATAAATTTCTTCAAATAGATAATAACCAGACTCCGGTGGCACACTTTGGAAAAACACATCTACCTGTGGTTTTTTTAAATCCTTATATGGAGCATCTAAAAATGCCATCTCTTCACTTTCATCATTTTCTTTTTGATAAAGGTCTGCAGAAGAAATTTGGGCGTTGGATGGGAGTGGGTAAAATGAAACACCCAAGAGAAAACTTGAAATTAAGAAACTAAAAAAAACCGAGTAATGTGATTTCATAAAACTCCCATGATTAATTTTAAGGATCATCGTTTTTATAGAGACCATAATGCTGAATCAATTCACCCAAGTATTAGCAAAACTTCCTAATTTTGCACAAGAAAAATTATATTTTTACTGCTTCAGTCCAACTCTAACTAAGGTATAATTTTAAGAATGGAACTACCGGCATTTGTGGAAATTCATCTAGAGTCATTTGAAGTCAATAAGTTAGTTGAACTTTTCAAAGTCCATAAACTAGGTAAAGTTCCGGTGATTTTAACCATGGAAAACACTAAAAAAAATCTTAAACTTAATAATCTTGACAACGCTGAAAACAAAATCACAGATGAGGAATGGGATCATTTAATCCATCAACGAATAATTAATATCTTGTCGGCAATTAAAATCTTAAAAGTGCATCCCCATTATCCATTTCCAGTTTATCTGGTATCGGATGTAAAGTTAGATTTTAGGCAAATTGGCGTTTTTCCCAATATTAATGATCTTCCTCGATATTTCTTCTGTAAAAATAGAAAAGTCACAAAACGGGAACAAACCTTGCTTAAAAAGATTACCATTGTTAAAGAAAAAATGGAGCATGGAAATTTTGAATTGGCAGAAGAAAAAATGCTCCAACAATCGGTCAAACACAAAACTCTTTTTCGTCTAGTGAGAGAGGCCGACTTTTATGAAAAAATCCTTAACCAGAATAATCAAACTCCGGTTCAGAAGTTAACATGAAAAAAAATAAAAAAAATCCACTGGATCATAATCCTGAGTTATTAAAAAAAAGAGAAGCTCTCAGAGGCTTTGAAGAAATTATTGACCTTATTCCTGGTTCTCGTTTCCAAAGCAAGCAAAAAAACGATCCAAAATTAAATGAAGATTTTGAATTACTTAACTTACTGGAAAATGAATATCAACGTCTGCTCAAACTTGAACAGTTTTTTTTTCAAAAACTATCTAACATGGATAAATACAATCAAATTGATAAATTAATTCAAAATCAAATGAATAATCGTGATTTATTAAAAGAACAAATTCTTAAATTCCATCAGGAAATAGATTCACATCTTCAAATTAATATCGCTGAGCTTATGAATCAAACTTATTCAAAATAAGCACTCCACCAATGTGCTTAAGATTTTCATCTGATAAATCTGCATCGGTATGGCCTTCGAGATGAGTTTTTAACAGAGCATACAGATAATCTGAAAAAAGCTCTAAATCACCAAAACCTCGTTCTAGACTATAGGTAGAAATTTTATTTGCCAATTTTTCGATCGCCACCAGATTTCCTTGATTTAATATCTTTTTCATAAAAGAGCGAAACTCTTTTGGTAGTAACCCAAACTTTTGACTAACATTATTTCCCAAATAATGGTTGGCAAAACTACTTAAACAAACTGTTTCGAAATCAATTTCATGAATTTGGAAATTAACATAAAAACTTTGATGAATGTTTAGGTTTTTAATCATTTGATCTAGTGTTGTTTTTAAAATCGACATAAAGGGAATCAACTGATTAAAAAATGTTGTGAATTTTTGCCATTCTTGGAAATCGGAATATGTTAACACCGGTCGGCTTTTGGATAAGTCCGAAAAATAAGGTCTTACTTTGGGAAAATCGAGATCTAGGTCAAATTGAAAGTGTGAAAAAAGCTCTCCAACAAATGGACTCTCTAAAAGCTCATGGGTTTTTAAAGTTTTTTTAATTTTTTGTTTTTCCAGATAAATAATTGAATAACCAATTTTATACAGATCAAAAAAATTAAAATAATCAAAGATATTTTTTTCACTATTCTTTTTAAGATCCCGATGGGTTGAGAGATAACTTAGTCCCAATTCCACAAAGTGTTTCACTGATTCACCGGCCTTATAAAGTGAGGCCGAGGATTCCTTTAAAGCCCCCGTAAGGCTGATATGAGAATTGACTAATCTAATAAAATTAAACTTAAGAAAACTTTGAGAAACCTGAGATGTAACCTTGGCCAATTCCTCATGCAACGTTGATTGCTCTCTGGTAAAAACCGCCAAACTACTACGATCCAACGCTTGGTTTAACTGTTCATCGACCAATTCTCCAATTCGCATAGGTTGTTTAAATTGTTGGTCAATGTAATGATCCATCTTCATAATTGATGGAAAAAAAGATTTTAAAATCAGGGCATCATAATAATCAACAAAACCAAAATCTTGTAATCTAGAAATTTTATTTTGGTACTCAGCTTCTTGAAACAATAAATATTCATCCGCGACTATTTTTAAGAGATGAGCGTAAGCCTTCTCCACACCCAATTCGCCATAGAGACACTTGATCAGTAAACGCAGTCCATCGGGATCTTCAAAATTCTCCCCATATTCAACTAACAATTGGCCATCTTCTGTTAAAAAATAATAATCATGATCGGGGTATTCAGGTTCTTCAACATCAAATGTCCAAATATTAACGACTGTTTTTAAATACAGAGCTAATTGTTCTGAAGTGGCCAACTCTTCTATCAAGTCTGTATTTTCAGTTTTGAGAAAAACATCGATCCAAAAACTAAAACTGGCCTGATCCACTTCATCTTTCATCCACAAATCAAGATCGAGCATCGTTACTCTTTGCGATTTGGATAATTTACCTAAAACACTGGCCACCACTTCGGACGAATTATTTTTTAAAATTAGATAGAGAGGCCAAACCGGAATGGCACTGAGTGGACCTCCCACTTCGACAAGTTTTTCTAAATCTTGAAGATCTCCATAAGAGTTCACTTCATCGACTAATAACTGAAGAGAGGATTTATTGGTCATACTCCATGATTACCTCATCCATGGAGTAAAGAAAAGAGAACGTGAAGCTATTTAATAATTTTTGACAAGACGTCCTTTTCTTTTTCACTAAAATTAAACTGTCCATGCGCTAGGACGGTTCTAAGTTTTTCATAGACATTTGAATCTGCTGGATTATTTTCTTTGATGACCGATGTGTCTATGTCGGGAGTCTTTTCCATGGATTCAACCGCTGCAACTGGCCCAGCATCAAGCGCTATTGTTTTCACCGAAGGAGAAGCTAATTCATTATTTTTAGCTAAAAGTTTGGCCTCAGTTGAAAGTGTCACTTGGTCGGCGGATTTTAATTGTTTTTTCGGTGCTAGCTCTAGAGTCCGTGCCCTAATCTCATCTTCAGATATATTTTTGCGTGAAACTTTACTGGCCGACATATTGTTAAGTTCCATTTTTTCCATGGTTTTATTTCCTTTAACCATGCCTTTGGCCGCTAAATTTTTAGCTGTTTTATTTGATTTTTTTGAATCTTGAAGACTCTTTTGATAAACCTTTTGACCATCGCCAAAAGTATCAAAAATGTTGATTGCCATTCTGCTCTCCTTAACCCATTTTAACGTGTTAAGTGCCCATTTTCTGTGGGGTAAATCTGACCCCCTCAATAATTCCTGATACCTACAACCTTAAAATTGCTAAAAACTCACTCGAGAATTCTATTTTTTGGACTCAAGATTAAAAAAGATTAAAAACGACAAAAAAATATAATGTTAATGTCCGACCATTTTTGTCCGATAACTGCTTGCCTAAAATTTTGGCCTTGATAAAATAGTCTCATGCTATTTTTTCAAGTTGATACCGGTGCTGGTTGAGATTTCCAGTGAAAGCGATGTCTCAGGTGCACGAGATTGATTTTCAAAAAGATGAGGTTTGCACTTAGATATTAGAAGCAAATCGAAGATTATTGGGAATCAAGATTGCGTGCATGAGGTGAAGATCCACTGGAAAACTCATCTAGTGCCGCTATAGATCAAGGGGTGAATACTAAATTTTTATCAAAATCGACAGTCTTATGTTGGACGTGTGTGGCAGTGGTACGTTTGGGTGGCTATTATGAGTGTCGATAACAAAAGAAACATCGTTTCTTTTGAGGTTTATCATGAAGAGTTTATTTTTGCGCCCATTTAAAATGGGTTTAGTGACACTGTTACTATCCACTTCATTTCTCGTTTCGTCTTGCGGCGGTGGTGGGGGTGGAAAAAATGTTAAAATCGAAGGCGTTGTTGGTCCCAATTTGTTAGTGGTTGATGATGGTTTGTTAGTGACAATGGTTTTTCAAAAAATTGTTATGGATGGTGGACTTCGTTATGAAATTCCAGAGTACCAAGAATCCTATGTGGAAGTTGGTCCTGATCTTCAATCAGGTGGAACACTCATGGCCATTTACATTAGTTTTCTTGATGTTTTTGATAATGCTGGTTATTTAAAATCACTCGATCCACAAACTTTACCAGGTGGAAGGCCGATTCCAGGTTTAGCGTCAGGGGCCTTACCTGCAGTGGCTTTTAGTATTCCTGAATTTCACAATGTTTCATTTTATTTAGGCAACAATATCTACGCTCTTTTTGTACCAGTAGATATTGGTATTAAAAACGCCATTGCGACTTTCAGATTTTATTCTGATGGTGCTCGAGTTGGAAATATTTCATTGGTGGGAGAAGACAATAGTGGAGAGAATGCTGGTGTGTTACTCGCCTTAGATTTAGGCTCGAAAGCAGCTAAAATGGTCAAAAAAATGGCCAAAAAATAGATGATCATAGGCGCGATAAATTGTTAAGTCTTTTATCCGATCTGCCTTGGAGTAAAACCCATGGCAGGTCGGATTTTTTATTCTGTTTGATGGGTAGTGATGGTGATTTGCCAATGCTGATTGAGGTTCGCTAACTGAACTGAATGAGGAGAATCTTTGCCATCTAAATCGTTTTTTACATAAAATGTTTTGCCCAAAGTACCGATGATATTAAAGAGTCCTTGATGCTGATTTTCATGAATGAGATACCATAAAAACAATAACCGGACAGGTTGATTTTTTGATCCCAATCCATCCAACTCTTTCATCTCTTGTAACACTTCTCGCCTTTGGAAACTATCCATCGGATCTTTAAGCGCTTTTAAAATATGGTCATGAAACTGAAATTGATTTTTCATTTCTTCCATATCAAGAGAAGTGGCCAGTCCAGTTTGTTCAAAGCTTCTTAACGCTTTTTCAAAGGGAGAAAGTACCAAGGGTACGATGGACATCGGAATTTCGGGAATTTCGGGATTTACAGTTTCACTGATGATCTCTTCTGTTTTTTTAACTTCGTTTTTTTCCTTTATCTCGATCTTTGGAGCTGGTATTGGTTCAGGCTTTATGGTTTTGACAACTGTTATTTTTTTTTCTTGATCATCATCAATGGGTTGCCCTTTTGATGTTTCCTTATTGCGTGGCATGGCCAATGAAGTCGATTTAAATAATTCTTTAGAGCTCGATAAAGCAATGAGGAATTTATCCAGTCCTTTCATATCAAAAGATTTTAAAGCTCCAGGAACAAACAATTCCCCTTGAATATAGATTTTTTTAGTGGCCAGCATTCTTTCAAACTGATTTTGTAACATCGCGGCCAGTTCATTTTTATAATTTTCACGAGATGAATAATGCTTCACAAATCTTTCAAGGCATTGTTTGGCAGTTCCTTGACTATTAACTAATGTGAGAGCATTTGACTGGGCCAGCGCTTCAAACATCCCTTTTGATTGAGACAAGCCATAAAGTTGATCCACTTCATCACAAATATCTTTAAAAAGAGTTTGATCAGCAACACAAAGTTTTTCAAATTGTTTTGAAAGATTTTCTTTGTTGTTTAAATCTAGACAGCTTTTATCATTGCAGAATCGAATCATTCGATTTTTAACCACATCCCTGGTATCAATTTTTTTCTGACTTAGACCGTTCATCCAATCTTCAACATACTTTTTAGTTGGTGTCGGAAAACTTTGGAAATCTTTTTTACGATGATTAAAAAAATCCTGAGATCGAAAAACAAAATTTTGCATATCTTTTGAAGGTGGCCGACATTTTTTTAATAACGCTGGATAGGGATCCATGCAATTTTGAATTTTTAAATCTAAACCATACAGAACTCTTTCGCGCTCTAATCCATGTTCATACAAATAACTCATCGCCAACAGGCGAAAAAGATAACGAAGATAACTGGCATGTTCTGCCAGCAACTGATCACTACAAAAAGCATTATTGGGAAGTTGTTCAAGCAAAAAATGTTTTTGTCGATTGAGCTCTGGTGAAATGAGCTGTTGAATATAATTGTCATAAAAAATTTCATCTTGGGTTTGGAAAATATTTTGATAAAGATCTATTTTTTTTGCGGGATCATAAGGCCCATAATAATCAGAGGAATTATATTCTCCTAATAGGTTCGTATCAGAAGAAGCATGGCCATTCAAAGTAAGAAATAAACCAAAGATTAAAAAAATATTTAACATGCCTACAAAGCGGCTCAAGAACTTAAAGAACTTAATGACAATGGTCATAAGTTAATTAAACCAAAAGACACTTAAAAAAGGAACATAAGTAATAACTAAGAGGGCCAAAAGCAATAAAAGTAAAAATGGAATAGAGTCTTTGTACAAACTAGTGATCGAGCGGCCAAATCGGCTAGAGCTAATAAAAAGATTGATACCTACGGGAGGTGTAATATAACCAATTTCTAGATTCGTGAGAAAAATGATCGCTAAATGAATGGGGTCGATACCAAATTCTTTCGCAATCGGCACAATCAAGGGAACAACGACTATTATGGCGCTAAAAATATCCATTAAACTTCCAACAATTAATAAAAAGATATTCAGGAAGGCCAAAAAAACATATTTGTTTGAAATATACTCTTTCATTGAGGCCAAGATCTTCATCGGGATCTCTTCATCGATTAAAAAACTGGTCATGCCTAAAGCGCAACAGAGAATTAACAAAATTGTTCCAACTAAAGTCATGCTTTCATAAACAATTCGCGGAATGTCCTTTTTTAAACTTAAATCGCGATAAATAAAACATTCCATTATTAAGACATAAAAGGCGGTAAAGGCCGAAGCTTCCGTCGGAGTGGTGAATCCACCATAAATTCCCACTAACACACCAATCGGCAGTAAAATTTCCCAAAACGAATTTTTAAAGGCCTGTTTGAACTCCATCCAATCAAATTTGGTTACAACCCTTTTATTAGAACCGATCTTTCCTTGATAAATTGAATAAAGCGAAAGAATAATGATCAGTAAAATCCCCGGTGCAATGCCGGCGAGAAAGAGTTTATCAATATCCACCGTTGCGACTAATCCATATAAAATAATCGGTAAACTGGGAGGAAACAATAAACCTAAACTTCCCGAAGTTGTAATCAGCCCATAGGAAAAACGTTCACTAAATCCTTCTTTTTTTAGAATAGGAAAAAGTAATCCACCTAAAGCGATAATGGTTACACCAGAAGCACCAGTGAAGGCGGTGAAAAAAGCACAGATCACCAAGCTCACGATCGCCACGCCACCTGGCAACCAACCAATCGCCGCATGGGATAGTTTTAACAAACGAATGGGAGATTTTGATTCGGCCATTAAATAACCAGCAAACGTAAAAAGCGGAATGGTCAGCAATGTGGGAGTATCCGATAGACGATAGGCTTCCACTAACACGGCAACCGTATCAATTTCGGCAAAATGAAAGGAAACCAAGGCCAAAATAGACATCACTGCATAAAGAGGTGTGCCACAAATCGCTAGAAAAATAATCAAAAGATAGATCAATTCATTCATTCTTTTGATCCAAGGTCTATCGCCGTTTCGATTTTAGCAATAGTATTTTTTTCAATTAGTTCTGATGAAAAAAGAGTCTCTAAAAATAAAATACACGTTCGAATCAGCATTAAAACAAAACCAAAGGGCATGATGCCTACCAACCAGGAACTATGAATGCCAAGCATGACCACTTTACCAAATTCTTTTTCAACTTTGATAAACTCAATTCCTGCTAACAATAACCAAAACAGAATGACGATCACTGCTAAATCTGTTAGCACTCTTAAGGCCTTAACCACCTTTTTATTTCCTTTGGCCTCAAAAAAAAGCCCCAAAAGATCAATGGAGATATGTTTCCGTTTGCCAACGGCATAAGTTCCCCCTAAAAAGGCAGAGAAAAAGACCAAATGACGAACCATTGGATCAATCCAGTTAATCGTCAATTGAAACCAGCGTAAAACAATATTCAGAAGAGTTAAAAGCAGCATCAAAAAAACACTAGTGACTAATAGATAACCACAAATTTTTTCAATCACTAAATCAATTTTTTTTAAAATAATAATCACAAAAATCTTTTTTTATCGATTGCTTTCAAAAAGTTGTACGGCTTCTTTGGAAAAAACTTTCCCAGTCAATTTAGCAATGATCCCTTGGCGAATATTTTCCTTGGTCGCCAAGTCGGTTTTTTCCATTTTATTAAACTGAATCCCCATTCCCTTTAAGGCCTCTAAGGCGTCGGCATTTTCTTTGATAGTACCTTCGTTCGCCAACTGACGATATTTGTTAATAACTTTTTTAACTTGTTCTTGATGTTCTGCAGGTATACCTTGCCATGCTTTTTGTCCTAATAAAAAAGCTCCCACAGAATAGGTAATGGGATAATCCAACAAATGGGCCACTTTAGTACTCCATTGAAGGGCAACAATTCCCAGAGGAGAGGCATAAGCCGCTTCTATAATACCCGTGGACAGTGAACTTAAGACATCTGGAAGTGCCAGCGGTACCGAAACTAATTTAAGTTCATTCATCATGGCTTCCGCCAAAGGATCTCCTGACCAGGCCCAGATTTTAAGGCCCTTTAGATTCTCTAAGCTGGTGGCCCTTTTTGTCGAGACTAAATAAATGTTTCCAATTTCATAAAATCCCAAGTTTACAAATTTTTGTTTTTCAAATCCACGATCAAAATAGGGGGTCATTTTCTCGAGGGTAGTAAAAGCTTTGACTCTATCACCTTCAGCAAATGAAAACGGTACTTCCATGATTCTAACATCACCATTGATCTCTCCGAGTGCTCGGCCGGTAAATATACCTCCATGCAATTGTCCGATACGAATTTTTCTTAAAACATCGGGCTCATCCCCGGCTACACCACCTAAGAAAACTTTTAACTCCACTTTACCGTTGGTGGTTTGCAAAATTTCTTTGGCCATATCTTTGATGGTTGTTGCCCAAGTCGTTCCCTCAGGGGCCAAAACAGCAACTTTTAAAGTTACCGCATGAGACTTATTCATTAGCATCATGAGAAATACTATTCCTGTCATAAAAGAAAGAATCGCCTGTTTCATTTTTTTCCTACTTTTAACTAGTTAAAATATTTTTTTTTATATCTTTGCATAATTTCAAAACGCTTAATCGCCACAGCATTGTATAGTCTAAGACGCGGTGGCAACTCAAAAAATGGATTTTTTGAAGACTTTAATAGAGGTGTGTAAATAAGACTTTCTTTAAATTGTTTTTGCGCTTCAGTTAAAAATTTCTCTTGACCTCGATAGGCGGCTTCATCCATTTGCGGGATCGCATAAAATTGTAAAAATCCGACTCTTTGAAACAAATTGTAAGGAGCACGTTCAATTCTTTTCAGAAAAATTTCTTTTCCCAACTTGGGATTTCCACCCAAAAGTTGAGGGCGACCGGCTTCATAAGCTCCATAAAATTGATCACATCCGCCAAAGTGTTGCTCTGGATCTTTTTGACAGGTCCAATCAAACAAGCCTTTGACCAAGGGAAGTTGCGCCATCAGACCTAAGTTTTTTCGCTGAAGATTGATCAAACCACCCAGCGATTGGGCCAGAACAAAAATAGCTTCCCGTGATTTTTCATGATTACCTAAATGTTCATCTAACAGATTGTTGATACCG
>JBIKWR010000098.1:0-11145 GCA_044356225.1 Bacteriovoracaceae bacterium
CAGGAGGAAGTTTAAAAGAGAGATTTTCATAAAGGAGTTTATCGCCAAAGCTTTTTGAAATATTATCAAAATCGATGACTTTTCCACCGAGGCGAGGTCCTGGTGGAATAAAAAGCTCATTCGTTTCGCGACGTTTTTCAATATCTTGTTTCAACATATTTTCGTAATTAGTGATTCTCGCCTTAGATTTAGCTTGTCGACCTTTAGGATTTTGTCTGATCCAATCTAACTCTTCTTTTAAGGATTTTTGGCGTTTAGATTCTTGTTTTTCTTCAATCGCTAAACGTTTAGATTTTTGGTCCAGCCACGAGGAATAGTTACCTTCCCAAGGTATGCCCGACCCGCGATCGAGTTCTAATATCCAACCGGCGACATTATCTAAAAAGTAACGATCGTGGGTCACGGCGATAATAGTGCCTTTGTAATTGGCCAAATGGCGTTCAAGCCAGGCGACCGATTCAGCATCTAAATGGTTAGTAGGCTCATCAAGTAATAAAATATCGGGCTCTTTTAATAACAAACGACAGAGTGCCACTCGGCGTTTTTCACCACCAGATATGACCGACACTTTGGTGTCAGCTGGAGGACAACGTAAGGATTCCATCGCCAAATCAAGTTTTGAATCTAAGTCCCAGGCACCACTGGCATCGAGCTTGTCTTGCATTTCAGCTTGTTTGGCCAAGAGATTATTCATCTCATCATCCGACATGGGTTCACCTAGTTTAAGGTTTAAGTCTTCAAACTCTTGGAGCAAGGCGACCACTTCTGAGGCCCCTTCTTGCACAATTTCACGCACGGTTTTGGCGGGATCAAGTTGTGGCTCTTGCTCTAAAAAGCCGATGGAGTAACCTTTGGCAAAACTAATTTCTCCCAAATAATTATCATCAATCCCCGCGATTAATCGCAAAAGAGTGGATTTACCAGAACCATTCAGACCCAAAACACCGATCTTAGCTCCGTAATAAAATCCAATATTAATATTTTTTAAAATATGTTTATTAACACCGACAACTTTGCCCACTTTGGACATGGAGAAAATAACTTTCTTATCCATAAAACCTCTTTGCAAAAATGAATGAACTAGAGCGCCACTATAGTGGAAATGACGAAACTTGTCGACGAGCTTTTAGCTCCCTAAACGTCCAAAAAGAAAAATCCAAATGAATAAAAAATAGGTGGAAATGAAAAAAACCGGAAAAACCACTAATTTAATCATCCCTAGGGTTTGTAACTGCTGAGTTTGCCAATTTTCTTTAATCGACCATAAATCATCCAGGCTTTGCCGCAGTTCTGATTTAATCGAAAGCCCAGTGGCGATAAACCGGGCACAATCTTGCTCCCATTTTTGCTGCAACCATAACAATTCGGGATGAGAGACTTTGGAAGTAGGTAGAGCATTTTCATTCGATTCATTGCCCGCACTTTTTTGTATTTGATTGATGGGCACACCTCGTCCCATTAAAAAAAACACCCGGTAAAAATGCTGAAAAAAAGGCGCTAAGGTTTGTTGCAGATTTTCATGCAATCGCCATGAAACACCCATCACGAGCAACAATCCACACAGATGCCATCCGCCAAAAATGACCAATATCAGATTTTCAATTTTAATTGAAATGGCTTGCGCAGAAACCAGCATAAAAATCCAAATGATCCCAATCATCAATAGACATTGCATCAGAAGGCCTTTTTGCTGCTCTTCAAGTTGTTTGGCCAGGCGATGATCTTGCGCCAAACTGGTTTTTATTTCCCGCAAAAAATCATGAAAGGAAAAGCCAAATTGAAAGGAGAGGGCCTGGATATCAGTGATCAGTTCAGTATAAAAACTATAATTTGGTAAGTCTTTTAAACCCCGCGATTGTGCTTGATAAATCGCCTGAGTCACTCTCTCGGCCAATTTTTTTCTTTCCTGTGCCTGGAAATGAAAAAAGTATTTTTTATAATTCCAATATTTAGTGGGCACCCATAAAAAAACCAGACCCAACGTCAGCATGGCAAAAGTTAACATCATGTTTAATCCTCATTTAGAGTTATTTTTCACAATTTAGAGAGCAAAAAATCGGCCAGTTATTGACACATAACCTTTGGATGTTATCGTTAGTTTTAACAATTGGTTTTGATCACAGGCATTTCGTTTATGGAAAAAGTTGAAAAATTAAGATTTTTAGCTCAGCACTACAATCCTTATAATCCTTACCAAGGAACAACTTTAGAGGAGGATCATAAAATTGATCAGATACTCTTAGAGTTTCAACTCAACGGTTTTGATAATCCTTTTGATCTTACCAACCGCATTTTAAAAATGCTCGATGAAGCCGAAGAGTTACTTAAACTTAAACATTAGAGATCTTAGTTAAGGGAGTCTTCATGAAATTCTGGATAATGATAATTATCGTTTTACTTTCGGCCTGTGCCAATCAACCACCGACCCCCGAAGAATTAGAACAACAAGAAATGGAGCGGCAGAATTTTTCTTCACCGACAGATCGTAAACCGGAAAAAGTAAAAATTGAGTTTAGCACTCGTGATGACAAAAAATTAGAAATCATGGGAAGTGCTCAATCATGTTTTATGCGTTGGAGCTTTTTTGAAAAAACCATCGAGATCGAAAACTATCAATGCATGCTTCCATTAAATGATACGATTTACATCATGGATGCCATGCTTGAGGCCTTGATTAAAAGATTAAAGAATGCCAATGAAATTTCTACTTTAGAATTTAACATTCGCAACTTTTTAGAAATTGAACAACGATTGGCGATGTTTGCTTATGGCCACACTCAATGGGATAGCACCAAAGGTATTCCCACAAATCCTGACCTTAAAACGGAAGATTTTTTGGCCCAAAATGCCGAAAGCAGTAATATGTATTTTGAGATTACTTCTTTGTTTGCCCGCAGTTGTCTCGAAATTGATTTACTGAAAATAGATCAAATGTCCGCCTTTCGAGCGTCTTCTCTTCCCTATTATCCTTGGCTTCGCCGACAGAAAGTTAAACGAAAGGCGATGTTACCTGCTAATTATCGATTTATTTTTGCAGTTAAACCGAAAAATAGTTTTTGTTAAAAGCCCAATAAAAAACTGATTCCACCCATGGGCGAAAGCTCAGAAGCATTGATCATCCTAACTGAGTTATTCATAAGATTTTCTAAATTGTTTAAATCTTTTTCCAACTCATTTTGCTTTTCTGTGAAGGCGCTATTTTGGCGCATAAATTCAATAAAAAGTTTTAAATCAAGATCATGCATTAACATGGATTTATTGGTTAAATAATCCTCTACGAGTGATGCCATTTCTTCCTCTGACACATCTTGATTTCGCAAATCTCTTAACACATTTTCAGAAGGGTATTGCCTTGGAAGAGCAAACTGATAAAGACTCATTTTTCTAGCGACACTTTCCTGTTCATTAGAAAATATAATTTCTGGATAGTTCAAAATTATTTGATCGATCAAAACACGCATGCTGCGAACTTGATCGACTTTAATCACCGACATAGGAAATTCATTCGGCAATAAATCGCCATGGTCTATCAAAAAAAGTTTTCTGGCGATTTTTCTTGCAATGAATTCACCATCAATCAAGGCGACATTTGATTCGTGCAAAAACTCAAAGCTTGATCGAACCGAAGGTGTATCTCTCCAGTTTAACTGAGAGGCGACAATTTCCTCCACCAAATTGCTTAAGGGTGAAGCCACCTCGATTCTGGCCATGGAGTTAGCACTCAAAGTTAGGGTCGATATCGGTTTTGATAAATTGGCCTCTCTGATACTATAAGCAAAAGAAAGAATGCCAAAAAAAGTTTTTGGATGACTCAGATCAAATGGAGTCGTGGAATACTTTCGACCTAAAATATCTTTTGGGCCTTTCGGTAAATAGTTTGGATAAAAACCTTGACCTTGATAAATCACATGCATCTTTTCATTTGGAAATAAGGATTGAGTAAACGTTAGGAGTTTGGTGAGAACTTGATCATCGGCAAAATTTATTTCAGGCAAAGTTCGATTTATTTGTAATTTTCCACCACTAAAGACTTTAAGAGAAGAACCCTTTTTGGATTTTTTTCGGAGGTTATTTTGGTCATACAATATAACCACTTTACAATGACCACAATCTCTCGAAATTTTTTCAATTTCTTGTAGGTGCATTTGATCCACATGCAAGCCCGGTCCTTCTTCTAAATCAGAGCGTAAATGATCCTGGTCTCCATTAATTAAAAAAACAAAAACATTATCATTGGCAAGTTTTGATCCCGATAAAAAGGGAGTTTGTATTTGCTGCAATTCACTTTTATTTGGGGTTCTAAAAAATGATTCCGATTGTTTTGAATTGGTCGAAGCCGATAAAACATTTATTTGTAAAAAGAAAGAACATCCAAAGAGTACTAGTAAGCGAAAATTTTTCATAAAACGATTCCTTTTTTTATCATTTAAACGTGATCCTCATTAGCAGTTTTTTGGGCCGATTCAATACATTGAGTAAAAACGAATGACGTTAAGCACATAATAGTCTTATCAAGTTTTGTGAACAAAAAATAAGATGGAGTTTTTAATTATTTAAAACGCGTTTTATAAAACTCAAGGCGTCTTGAGGTGAGTCAGTGAGGAAAATAATATCGAGGTCCGACTGATCAATCGTTCCTGCTTTCAGCATGGTCTGATAAATAAAACTCATCAGGGGTTCCCAATACTTTTGCCCTAACAGAATGACTGGAAAATTTTTCATTTTTTGAGTTTGAATTAAAGTGATGATTTCAAACAATTCATCGAGGGTGCCAAATCCTCCAGGAGCAGCAATAAATGCGTAGGAGTATTTTGCCAGAACAAGTTTACGGGTAAAAAAATAATTATATTCAAAAAAATCATCAAGGTAAGGATTTGCTTTTTGCTCGTATGGTAATTTAATATTGAGGCCAATGGATTTGCCTCCGACGGATTTTGCTCCTTTATTAGCGGCTTCCATCAAGCCAGGGCCACCACCAGTCAATACGGTGTAATTATTTTGACCTAGAAGCTGACCCATCTCCATGACCATTTTATAGTGAGGATGATGTTGATCAATTCGGGCCGAGCCAAAAATAGTGACACCAGCTTTTAAATGGCGAAATTTAAAAAAACTAATTATTAACTCAATGGTAATTTTTATAATTCTAAATACATCAGAAAATCTTGGTTCATGCTGATTGAGTAAAATTTCTTCACTGCGGTTGGGACAAGTCTTTCCCCATTGAGCAATAATCGTTGGATTTTTTTTCATTTTAAAAAAACTTCTATCCCTTACCTTTGGTGCGATTACTTCTATTTTTGGTAATCGCCTCTTCGACAAACTCGATGATTAATCCGGCCACATCTTTTTCCGTATACTTCTCAATTCCTTCGAGACCTGGTGAAGAGTTCACTTCCAAAACTAATGGCCCGTGATTTGAGCGAATAATATCCACCCCGGCGACATTGAGTCCCATTGCCTTTGCCGCTCTGAGGGCCGTGGTGCGTTCTTCGGGAGAAATTTTAATCATTTCGGCTTTTCCTCCGCGATGAAGATTAGAGCGAAAGTCACCATCGGTAGCAGTGCGCTTCATACTGGCCACCACTTTATCGCCAATGACAAAACAACGAATATCAGTTCCCGAAGACTCTTTGATAAATTCTTGTACCAAATAATTTGCACTGGTTCCCGAGACTAACTCAATCACACTTTCGGCGGCTTTTTGAGTTTCCGCTAAAACCACACCTTTGCCTTGAGTTCCTTCTAATAGTTTTATGATACAGGGAGCTCCTCCCACTAATTTAATAATATCGGCGGTCATTTTGGTGGAACTTCCAAATCCCGTGACCGGCATCCCAATACCTTTTTTGGCCAACAGCTGGAGACATCGCAGTTTGTCGCGGGAACGCGTGATCGCCACCGATTCATTGACGGCAAAGACTCCTCCCATTTCAAATTGTCGTAATACCGCCGTTCCATAAAAAGTCACACTCGCTCCAATACGGGGAATGATGGCATCAAAATAATCTAGCGCTTTTTCTTTATAATGCACGGTCGGATTGTGGGAGGTGATATTCATGTAACAACGAAGTGGATTAATCACCTCCACATCGTGACCGCGTACTTTTCCCGCTTCCACTAACCTTTTAGTTGAATACAGTTTGGGTCCACGAGAAAGAATGGCAATTTTCATACTGACTTTTTCCTTGGTAAGGATCGAGTTAATAAATAGGAACGACTGGGATCAATAATAAAATTTCCTTTTAAAGCGGTTCTTCCAAGTAACATGCGAAAGCCCATCAGATCGCGATTCGTGAGTGTTACCTCAATGGTTTTTCGAAACTCACCAAACACCACATCCACATGAATCAAAGGCCTTTTTTCTGATTGTCCGTTAGAGCTTTTCACCAATCGATGACCTTCTACCCTTTTGCGGGTGAGTAAATGCGGGGCCATTTTTTGTTGATTTGGGTGCAGCTTAAATTCTGCATACAAAGTTTTTCCCCGATGGACCAAAATCAGATCAGTGACATGTAAAGCAC
This sequence comes from Bacteriovoracaceae bacterium, assembly GCA_044356225.1. Lineage (GTDB taxonomy): Bacteria > Bdellovibrionota > Bacteriovoracia > Bacteriovoracales > Bacteriovoracaceae > JBIKWR01. The sequence goes on from JBIKWR010000098.1 coordinate 6,525, forward strand.
TGGTTCGAGCACCAGTATCTACTTTGATTTTGATTCTTTTTATACCAAATGTTGGGATAGAGATATACTCACGCCAACCAATTTTGATTTTTGAATTTTTTAATTTTCGTTTTTTCTTCATATCTGTAAGCGGGTCATCGACTGGTATTTCATCCTGATTGAACTTTTTTTAAAAAGAATCTTTGGCGGAAAATTTGGGCGTTTTTAAAAAGTTTTAAAAAAAGAGACTGCTTCAAAACTGCCAATAATTCTAAAGACCTTCGTCATTTCCAATACTTTGAAATACTAGTCACAAAAAACATGATTTTTTTGCTCTGGTTTATAAGCTAGATCTTATTCATCCATTTTAAGCAAGGGGTTGCTCAATGAACATGAAAAGTCTTGCTCATATTTTTTTATTTACAACTTTCCTATCGATCAAGGGAGTTCTGGCGCAACAAGCATTGGTCCAGGTTGCCGAAATTTTACAACCGGCAACGCTGTCTACCCATTTAGAATTTGTTTTGCCCATCCCAGAAGGATCATATGAAGATACGCTCGCAAATGCACAGCATCTTTGTGTGCAAACAGAGCAAAGTCCTTTAATCCTAGCGCAGATAAAGCCAATTCAGCTCAGTCCGACAGGTTTTGCTAGGACCCTAAAAGTTTCGGCTCAGTTAACTTCTGCTTCCCCTGAACTTGATCGAAAAGTTCAAGTCTATCTTTGTCAAATGACTTCACAAGCAGAGAAAATCCAAAAGCTCACTTCATCAACTCTCCACTTATCAACGATATCTCAAATACTTAAAAGTAAAGGAATGTTTATCCTGGCACGAGATGTTTTTAATCGACTCTATTATCATCAGATAGGTCTCAATGAAGACCAAGGTTATGCCAATTTTCATGTCAGTAATTGGGGACCTCATTTAATTACCAGTCAATATTATGGGCCGATCAAACCAGCACCGCTCGCCTCCACCATCAATGGAATGCCTCCTTATCGTTCAGCTGGACAGGTGAGATCTTTTTTTCATTTGATGAATGATAATCAACTAAAAGTGGATTTTATTTTTGATAATAGTGGTGCTGGCCTTTCACCAGCCACTTCTCCTAATGGATATCTTTTTTTAAAAAATCTGTCGGTCATTATACCCCAAGAACTGATGGCACGAGAAAGAACAGGAACTAAATTTTCTGAGTTTCAAAATTGTACTTCCGCAACTAATCTGCCAGGAGTTAATTCTTTAGCTTTAAATCTCAATTGGTCACAATACTTAGTTTGTCATTTGGTAAAACCATTAATAGACGAAAAATTGCATCCTTTTAAAAATGCGATCTCTCATCATTTTGCTTTGGGTTTGACTCTCAAATCACAAGATACTCAAGGTCTAAGGGCCAAAGACTTAGCCGATTTTGGAGGAGTTGGATTTACTGTAAAGGGCAAAGATTTTTTTAGTTTTTATCATTCAAAAACTCCTTGGCTCAATGTGGCCGCCACCACACCAATTGATTTTACTTACTTAACTGGCCAAACTCTTTCCGCGCGAAATGTATTACGGGCTGAAATTAAAAACCAATTACAAAAACTACTTAATGCTTGTAACAATGGATTGACCGCTTATCCTTTTATTGAAACCTCATTGCAAAATGACGATCCTTTTTGTAAGTCAGAAGTTCCTTATGGCGGCAAAACCAGTGGCGAAGGAATAAATCCCACCCAAGACTTAGGTATGAAAGTTTATTTTGCAGCTTCCAGAGAAGGGCTCATTTTACTCTCAACTTTTCAAAATTATATTCAGGCCCGAATGAATTTTATGAATTTTGATGAACAAGGCATGCCTGTTAGCGTTGAGGACTATACCAAAATAGAAAATGGCAAAAAATATTCAGCCGCCTATATATGGCCGATGCCTAATGCCGCTTATATAGATTGCAACTCCCAAAACTTGGCACAAAAATATCCAGAATGGGTGGATATTTGTTGGAAGATTTTTCCCTATAGCACTAACAATATGGGTTCGATGGTGATCAACCCAAAAAGTTTTCAAAAATATGATTTTGATTATCAATCCGCTGATAAATTTGGTTACCATCTGCACGCCACTGATCTTTCTCGATATGTGGTGATCAATAATTTGGCTGCTAACTATGGACCTTTGTCTGCCAAGTTTCAACCCTTCGATGATCAGCATTTTATTCGTGCTTTAATTGCTGCCCCACCTCTTGCTGCCGTCATTGCCGATGACAATGCCATTCAGTATTTGCAAATGGCAATGGTCCACGCTCAACATAAATTTTCGCCCTATCCAAACACTCCCAATAGTTTTGGCAACAACCTGGCTTCAAGATTGGATACATTGATCAATCCTTTTAATCAAAATAAAGGCATCTCTTTTGGTCGTGGTCCGGCCTGGATGATTTATGCTATTGCCAATGGTTATCTTTATGCCCAAGACTATTTGCGAGCTCATTTTAAATTTTATTTAGATAATGTCGTAACCATGATGAAAAAAGCACAAACATCGTGTGGCATCGTTCATACTATGGTGAACCAAAACAAAATGATTAAAGGAATCATGGAGATTTTGGCCGGCCAACAATTTTTTGAAGCTCAATATGGAGATTGGGCCAGAGAAGCACTTAAATTTGCTGTTTATAATGGAATAAGTGACCAGTCTGCTCAATGGCTTAATCAAGTCATCGATCAACGTTACTCACAAGTTTATGCCGGTGACTCATACTATAACCCTGGTTACGGTTATTTCTATATGGTGGCCACCAGAAGAAGCACCATCAATGAAGGCCCAGTGGATGATGATGTCTTTTGTTTAAAACCAGAGACCGCTTTTAAAGAACAGCTCTATCCGCAAATTCCCGGGTATATGCCAATGGACTATACTTCACTCAGCAATTCGACCTATTTTACTGGTACTTCTTTTAATAAGTATGAAGGTTATTATATTGGCCAATCCTTGGCGCAAGTCGCCCGTTATTTTGATCAACATAACCAACCAGAATTAGCGAATAAAATGCGTTGCCGAAGTTTAGAAATATTAGGAGGAGGAACTTTAATTGGACTAAAAAATCACCTTCAAGAGCCAGTTAACAAAATCATTTCTAACTCGAAACATCCTACTCAGGGGGCCTTACTTTCTTACATCCAAAACTATGAGACTAGTTCCTCGCAAGTTTTTTGCCAATAAAATCAAAGGAATGCCAAAAATTTGCCCATAATTTTTGGCATTCCTGCTTAACTGTAACTCTTGGATTTAAGAGATGGTAGGATGCTTTTTTTTTTAATATTAGTTAAAAACATCCTTGTGCCTTAATATCAACGAATAGCTTTTGCAAATCTCCCCCAAAACCACCTTTATAATAACCTAAGGATTTGCAGATTAAGGCGAATAAAATAAATTCAGAATCCGCAAAATCTGATGGCGAAAAAAATCCTTCCAATCAATCGCCCTCACAAAATTGGAATTTTTCAGGTCTAAGCCGATCCATCAATATCGAGCATCTCAATCCTGACGGTTCACTCGGTCAAAATTCGCTTTCTGGCATTATTCCATCAAAAACTCAGATCAGAAGTTTGGACCAAATTCGTGCTTCATTAAAACAAAAATATAAAAAAAATGAAAAGTTAGAAAAAAAGTATGTAAAGAAAAAAAAGGATTTTATGGGCAGTCAACAGACCACGTTTTTCTTCTTAATTATTTTTTTAAGTATGATTTTGTTTCGGGATTATCTGTGATGGCAGTTTAGTAACCTTTAAGTAGGCATCAAAAACTTGGTCGACTGTCACCCGAGACATCACGTCATCAATTTCGGAATTATTAATTAAGTCCTTTTCTAATTCACTTAGCTCTGGGGATAAAACCACTCCTTGCCCTGCATGGATTTCCCAAGGTTTCCAACGTTTCGCCCTTTGGGCTTTTTTAGGAGAGTAAATAGTGACAAAAGGCGTCCCTAAAGCACAGGCGATATGAGTCGGTCCAGTGGATGGCCCCAAATAAAAACTGGCCTTAGATAATAAGACCATATAGGCCCTAAGCCCAAGTTTTGCTCCATCAAAAAATATTATTCGTTTTTTTAAATTTACGTTTTCGAAAATATTCAGTTCCGCCATCACTTGATCAACATAGTATTTATCACTAGGAGTAAAACTGATGACAAAACTTATATCGTCTTGATGTTTGAATATTTTTAAAATAAATCGTGCATAATTTTGCGCTGGCCAATTAAGAGAATGTCCCGTCATCCCTGGATGAATCACCATAAACTGCGGACATAAAACTTTTTCTTGCTGAGCAATTTCTTCATGAATTTGGCTCCAATGGATACGCGTTTCTGCCACTTCTAAAAATAGTTTGTTCTCTGGTCGCCATGAGGCGACATTCGGCGAAATGCCTAGGGGAGATAAAAGTTGTAAATTCATCATCAGTTCATGCTGATCCATTTCACTTCGGCTTTGGCGCACACCTTGGTTCAACCACAATAAACTTGGCCAACGAGAAATCAGTCCCCCGCGGATGAGAATGCCAGCGCAATAAGCTGAAAAAGATGGCCAATGACTTCCGCCTAAATAAAAGTAAGCTGAAATATTTTTTTCTTTGATTTTGTTTTTTAACTTGGACGTTAGTTT
>JBIKWR010000099.1:0-11094 GCA_044356225.1 Bacteriovoracaceae bacterium
TCTTCGATTTGCCTCTAGGCAAACCTCATCTTTTTGAAAATCAATCTTGCGCACCTGAGGCAAAGCTTTCACTGGAAATCTCAACCAGCACCGCTATATTTGCTAACTATTCATATTGAAATGCGCCACCAGTGTGAAAAATGAAATTTGCACGAATTTCCTCACCACACTCTGTTAGGCCAAGCTTTTTTGGTGCTAAACAGAACTTTTAATTAATTTTTTTTGCAGGAGTAAGAATTATTTTTTTAAATATTTCGCAGCAGTTTTTAGTCGGGAATGATGGGTAACTAAGGCCCATATCTTGGCCCTTTGAGTGGGCCGCTATGGGCTTGTTCGTGGTAATGTTTTTTTTTGCAGGAAAAATATTTTTGTGTGTTTTAAGATAAAATAATGACTTCATGATTTTCTGACATTTTTCGAAATGCTTTTATTTTGATAAAAACGTATTATGAAAAATCAAAATTTCATTAATAATGAAATTCATCAAAATCTTATCACTTTAACTAAACTCGAGAGAAAAACTCTGGCGGAAATTTTAGAATTTTTGCGAATGAACTTTAATCAAAAGATTTTTGCCAAGATGGGTTATTCACACCTAGTGAAATATATGGTGTCGGAACTTGGGTATAGTGAATCGGCGGCGTGGAGAAGGTGGGTCGCGTTGAAGATTACCGAGGAAATGCCCGAGGCACAAAAAATGCTTCAAGATGGCGATGTGAATTTGTCCACTCTGGGGAAATTATCAATACATATGAAAAATGAATCGGTCGAAAAAAAACGAGAGGCATTAGGTGTTATTAAAAATAAAACTATAAACGAAGCAGAAAAAAGTCTTTTTGGTATAACTGGGCGCAAAACCGAAATTAAGGATTTTGTTAAGCGTGTTTCTGAAAATTCTCAAAGAATGTCAGTGACTTTAAGTGATGAAACATTAGAGAAATTGGATCGCCTAAAACAATTGATGCAAAAAACTAAGAATGACGAGGTTTTAAACTTTGCTCTCGACTCGGCCATAAAAAAAATATTAGAAAAGCCAGTCAAACCTTCAAAATCTAGTCCCATCGCTCGTGTTGCTAAAGGAAATTTGCGACGAGAGGTTTTAAAACGTGATTCTCATACGTGTCAGTATCCAGGTTGTGATGAAACAAAATATTTGCATCTAGATCATCAAGTTCCTTATGCCAAAGGAGGACAGACGAATTCTGCTAATTTAAGAGTGTTATGTTCAACCCATAATCATTTGAAGGGTGTTCGGAAATACTAATGGAGAGTTCAAGGATTTACGTTTAAAAGCTAGGTATCTAAAAACGATACAAAAACGAGGATAGATATAATGAAAGTTTTCATCACAGGTGGAACGGCCGGAATTGGTCAAGGGTTAGCAGCTCTTTATGCCAAACAAGGCCATGATGTGGGAATTTGTAGCCGCACCAAAGAAAGTTTACCAAACGGATTTCTTGAACATAATCCCAACATTACTTTTTTTTCCGTGGATGTCACCGATCGCGAAAAATTGATACGAGTGGTGGAGGAATTTTCTGCCGGGAAATTAGATATTATGATCGCCAACGCCGGTATTTCGTTAGGTGATGGCAAAACACCTACCCCTAATTTTATTGAGGCCAAAAGAGTGCTCGACGTAAATATTTTGGGTTTTCTCAATGCGGTGGAAGCGGCATTTACCATTATGAAAAAGCAAGGATCTGGTCAGATCGTTTCCATTGCTTCAGTGGCAGGATTTTTAGGCTTGCCGGGTGCGGCTTCGTACTGTGGATCAAAAGCTGCAGTTATAAAAATGAGTGAAACTTTTGCTATCGATTTTAAGCAATATGGAATTGATGTCACGACTATTTGTCCTGGTTATATTGATACCAGATTGACTAGAAAAAATGTTCATCCGATGCCTTTTCTTTTAAGTTTAGAAGAAGGATCTGACCGAATTCAAAAAGCGATTACTAAACGTTCTTCACTTTACATTTTTCCATGGCAGATGTTTCTGATGATTAGAATACTTGAACGAATGCCTAGGTTTTTTTATCGAATGTTGATGGGAATAGTTCAAAAAAGAGTAAAAACATCAACTGACACTTAACGTTTTTTTAAAGATATCAGCTAGTTTAAGTCCTAAAATACTCATTTTCCACGGTTCAATGACGATAGTTAAATTGTGAAAAAATTCATACTTCTACTTTTATTCTGTTCAGGGTCTTTTGATCTTTATTCCAATTCTTTTGATTTGCTAATTAATCAAAATTTAAGCAGATGGAAACAAGCGGTACAAAATATTACGATTGTTGCGGCAGTGAAAAAACAAAATTCACAACAGATTAAAACATCAGAAATTAATAGAGTTGATGAGTTATGGAAAAAGTCTAATACCATCACAGAATTTATGAAACCCATTTTAGAAAATGTTTGTGCCAAAAAATTACAAGAAGTTAAAAAACAATTTAGTTATATGGCCGAGATTTTTATCATGGATAATCAAGGTGCTTTAGTTTGTGCGAGTGACCGCACATCAGATTATTGGCAAGGTGATGAGGATAAGTGGACTAAAACATTTAATGAAAAAAAAGATTTTATTGATCAGGTCAATTTTGATGAGAGTACTCAATCCTATTTAATTCAAGTGAGTTTTCCTTTGTATGATCGATTTAAAAAAGTAGTTGGGGTGGCAACGTTAGGAATAAATCCTGAAAACTTGAGAAAAACAGAATGAAAAGCCGTTCAATTAAATTTTTATGTTTGGCCATTTTTTTGCCGGCGATGATCATTAGTTTTTTAATTGCCAATTTAACTTTTTTTATTCTCTCTAGAAAATCAATTGAGGAGTCGCAGCGTACCGGATTAAGTATCCAAGCTAAGTATATTAAAAACTACCTTCAATCAGAAATTAAAAGTAGACATGCTGACCTACATAATTATGCAGTCAATCCAATTGTTTTAGGAGGACTAAAGTTTGATACCTATTCTAAAATAAATTGGTTGAATGATCTCATGCTCAAAGATAATGAGAATTATTTAAAAATTGAAGTTTTTAACTCAAGTCGCGTGCTGGTTTCATCTTCAGTGCAAGGTGAAGACAATATGAGAGGGCAAGAATTTTTTGAAATTTTTGATCAGCAGTTTCCTCAAAGTGAAAACGAAGTAGTGCATATTGGACCAATCGTCGACAGCTTAAACGGTTTAACATCATATCTTTTTTTTAAGACCATTTATGCAGATCCTTTGGACTCAAATGATCAAAACGATAATCAACAAATCTTAGGTTATGTGGTCTTTCACTATAATTGGGGAAATTTTTATTCATTCTTAAATGAAAGTAAAAAAAATGATTTTCAATCAGATGGTGGAATGATTAATCATTTAATTTATCGAAACAAAAAACTTTTATTAGGGAATGAAAATCTTGAAAGAGAATTTCAGGATGATTTTTCCATAATCATGAGTGAGGTTGATCAACTTAAAAATGATAATGTTCATTTTGCCAAAACCTCCAATTTTTTTTATACAATAAATAAAACTCAGATTGACAACTTTAAAAAAAGTGATGAATGGACCGTGGTTTCTTTTAGTGAAATCAAAAATATAGTATCGAGTGTTTATCATCTTCTGTTTAAGATTATCTTGGTTAATACCATATGCTTAGGGCTCTTAAGTTTACTGATTATTTACATCAGCAACAAATTATCTAATCCTTTCAAGGTGCTTAACTCGACAATAGCGAATGTCATTCAAAATTCCAATTATGAGACTAAAGTTGAAGTTAAAGGAGTATCAGAAATTGAAGAATTAGTTCAATTGTTTAATGATTTACTTTTAAATTTAAAACAAACCACTGTTTCTAAAGAGTTTGTTGATGACATTATAGAGTCCAATACAGATTCTTTTGTTGTTACAGATAATTCCGGTAAGATTAAAATGATGAATAAGTCTTTTAATCGTTTGCTAAAAATAAGTTATTTTACTCTTCTCAATACTCATATCAAGGACTACTTAGGCCCACACTTAATGATTAATCCAGAAACAGGATTTTCCGAGGGGCAAACTGAAATGGGTGGAATGAATCGAACTATTGAAGTTTCGAATTATTCATTGAGCAAAGCAGACTCAATGGTATGGTATATAAAAGATATAACCCAAATGCGAGCGACCGAAGAAAAACTGATCCAAGAGCATAAAAATGCAGAAGTGGCAGCAAGATTGGCCGCCCTTGGTGAAGTCGCTGGCGGGGTGGCCCATGAAATCAATAACCCACTTTCGATTATTAGTGGATCATCTTTAAAATTAAAAAAAATGGCCAAAAATAATGAAGTCAGTGCACCTGCCGTTATCGAAATCGCGGAAAAAATTGATAAGACGATTTTAAGAATTACAAAAATTATCAAAGGTCTAAAAACTTTAGTGCGAGATGGAAGTAGTGACCCTTTTGAACAGGTAACATTTGATCAATTAATTAACGATATAAATGATTTTACTGAAGCAAAAATTCGCTCAGCAGGTACTAGCTTTAGTGTGATAAAAGATGAAAAATTGCATCAACTCGAATGCCGTTCGGTGCAAATTATTCAAGTTTTAATCAATCTTGTTAACAATGGTGTTGATGCCGTGACTGATTTATCCAACAAATGGGTCAAATTAGTTTTTGAACTTGATCAAGAATTTGTGGTCATCAAAGTGCTCGATTCTGGAGCAGGAATTCCCGCCGGACTTAAAGAGAAAGTTTTACAACCTCTTTTTACTACGAAAGCAGTTGGTAAAGGAACAGGCCTAGGACTTTCCATATCCTTAAGAATTGTTCAGGATCATGGAGGCACGTTGGAAATTGGAGAGGAGAATCAACACACGTGTATAAAAGTTAGATTGCCGCTAGTGCAAATATCAACCAACAAAACCGCTGCTGGATTCTAGATTTAACTTGGGCAGACTTTTTTATAAACTCAGAATTTTTTAAAATTTTTCACAACTGACCATTTAAAAAAGACTCCAACATTTGCAAATCAATATCGGGATAAACCATACTCAAACAGTGCAGTGATCCCGACCATGCCGACGAAACATAACGACTGTCGATGGGAATCGTTTTATACCCCAAATCACGATATATTCTTAACGCCTCTTCATCGGTCTCTTCACGATAAATAGGGACAAAAACTTGATCTTCGATAATAAGGGCATTGGCATAAGTACCATAAGAAGTTTTAGGAATTGGCAGACTGATCACATGAAATCCCTCTTTTGCTAAAATTTCAAGGTAAGATGGGACATTAGTCAGCAATGTTCCGTTCGGAAGGACTTTTAAGGCCTCATCAATATGGCAAATTCCCACTTCGCACTCTAAAACAAAAGTTTTTTTACAACCATAATACTGATTAAAAATTTCTGTCGGAATGTTATGTAAATCAGTTTTAAAACAATTTCCCTTTTCGTCGGCCAAAAAATTTCCCCCTTCAAGACGTAACTGATGTTCATTAAAAGGAGCTTTGCTAAAGTAAGTATTTACAGTTTGATTCGGTTTGATTCTGCCGTTGATATACTGATGTCCAACAAATCCCGTGAGCTCTTGATTTATATGCATCGGCAGAGGCATATGATCTCGCGTCCACATTGCCCCTCCAAATGATCCTTTGATCACTAGAATATGTAGTCTCTTTTCTTGATCAAGTTTTTTATGCTGAGTTTTTAAAGGCTCAATACGATCTTGATTATTAGTCAGCAAAACCAGGTGCATATGCGCTGGCAAGTGAGCGATAAAAGTAGTGCTAATTTTTTGATACTCGACATGTTTATCATCCACTTGGATTAAATATTTTGCGGACTCGAATTCGGCAAAGGGTCTTTGAACTGTCCAATTTTTTTCTAGAGGAAACTTTAATAATGAAAGAATTTTTTGATTATGTTGATCGAGTTCAAGGCGTTGAGTTGGTGTTAAACCATGTTGATTGTTACTCGATAAATCATTCGCCCAAACTGAAAACGTAAAAAATAAGAATAACAAAGTGTAATTCATGATAATGACTCCATTCATTTTAAATAAAAAAAATTAACTCAAATGATGGTATAGACCCATTTTGAGTATGCCAACTCCCAGGACATTGTTTAAAACTTGTCAGATAAGAATGACTCGGATAATCAATCCCTATGGATTTCCAAAAACAACAAATTGATTCTGCCCTGGTCGCTTTTAAAAACCAGAAGTTGGTGGGCCTTCCCACCGAAACCGTTTATGGGTTGGCCGCACCTATTAATGATCAAGAATTGTTAAAAAAAATTTTTATTCTAAAAAAACGGCCGTTTTTTGATCCTCTGATTGTCCATGTCGCTAACGTTTTACAAGCTCAATCCGTAGTCGAAGTTTGGCCACAGATGGCCAGTGATTTGGCCCAACACTTTTGGCCAGGTCCATTGACGATCGTTTTACCCAAAAAAAAATTCATTTCTGATTTAATCACCGCTAGTTTACCCACCGTGGGAATTCGTTGTCCCAATCACCCAATGGCCTTAGGGTTAATCGAAAAATTGGGAATTCCCCTGGCGGCACCCAGTGCCAATCTCTTTAAAAAAACTAGCCCAACTTCCGCCGCACATGTCAGAGATATTTTTTCGACCGATGATGTTTATGTGATGGAAGGTGGAGATTGTCAGATTGGCATCGAATCCACCATCGTCTTCATTGCTGAAAATGCTGAAAATGCTGAAAAAAATAGTTGGAGTGTTCTAAGGCCAGGCATCATTACCGTTTCCGAACTAACGAAAGTTTTAAAGAAAAAACCGCAGGAAGATACTTTAAATAGTGCCCATCAAGTTTTAGCGCCAGGACAAATGATAGATCATTATCAGCCCGATAAACCACTTTATCTCAAGAATTCAAACGATACCCTTGAGCATTTTTGTCAAATGCATGGGATTCAAAGTCCCATCATCATCAATTTGCCAAATGATCCCCTGATTACCGCCAGGGTTTTATATAGTGAATGGCGAAAAGCCGTTTCCCGCCCTGGAGATGCCTTGATCTGTTCTTTACCCAGCAATTGGCAAAGTGATGAAAGATGGTTGGCAATTTGGGATAGAATAAAAAAAGCATCAAAAAAAAGCTGATTTATATCAGTTCTTAATCTTACCTTCTCGGTCTTATTTTTTATATTCTATCGGCATAATAGACTTTCACCTTTTTAAGAAAATCTTTTTCATATGATTAAAAGCTTCGGTCATGATTCGCTCGCCATTGATCAATCTCTGATTGGGATCGAGCAAAAAATGGCTTGTATTCATTGTCATGATCGGGTCGGTGTGCCTCTTTATCATCAAGATTTAGGACCATTTTGTTGCCATGGTTGTGGTGTGGTTTTTCAGTTGTTAAGAGATCACGATCTTTTGACTTATTATCAAATCCGAGAAAGTTCAATCTCCTCACCCGTTTTTCGTAAACCCCAAGACCCTTCCTTGGCCAATCATAGTTACGATTCGCCAGAATTTTTGGCAGATTTTTCGACATTGATTGATTGCGCTGAAAATGGCCCTAAACGCCAAGTAGAATTTTTTATTGAAGGCATTCATTGTTTGGCCTGTTTGTGGTTAGTTGAAAAAATTCCTCAAATTATCCCGTCAGTGATTTCTGCCGAACTTAATTTAGAAACCAGTCGCGCTCGTTTTATCATGGACAAAGATCTTTCCGTTTCACAGTTAGCTCGACTGATCTCTGGTCTTGGTTATCGGCCTTACCCTTTAAAAAAAGATGAAGATGGGCCGGCACTACAAAAAAAAGAAGAAAGAACCATGCTGCTAAGAATTGGCGTGGCGATGGCGGCGGCGGGAAATATTAGTATTTTGGCCATTTCACTTTATGCTGGCGCCGAAGGTCAGTTGGCGCGAATTTTTGAATGGCTGATGCTGGCCCTCTCACTTCCCGTGATTTTTTATAGTGCTATTCCTTTTTATCAAAATGCCTGGGGCAATTTAAAGCAAAAATCTTTGTCGGTGGATTTACCCATCGCGGTGTCGATTATCTTGGGCAGTCTTTCTGGTTTGTATAATTTGATTAATCAAAAAGGCGAAATATATTTTGATACAATTGTCATGTTGGTTTTGCTTTTGCTTTTGGCCCGATATGTTTTAAAAAAGGCCACCTTAAAAGGTTTATCCCAATCGAGTTTTTATCAGTTGATAAGTTATGGTAGCTCGCTGGTTCAAGACGAAAAAAACTTAGCGTTTACTCCCATTTTTAATCGTTTGATTAAAGTCTCGGACGTCATAAAAGTTTTATCAGGGCAAACGGTTCCGGCCGATGGCCAAATGATCAGTGGTACGGGGACGATCAATCAATCATTGTTATCGGGGGAATCAAGTCCAGTGGCGATTGGATGTGGGCAACCAGTTTATTCTGGGACCACCGTCGATAATGGAGAGTTAGTTTTTAAAGTGAGTGCCATTCAAAGCGATACGCGACTAGGAAAAATTCTCAAAAAAGTGGAGGAGGGCAGATTAAAATCTTCACCAATTTTAGAGCTTTCGCAACTTTGGGCCAAGTATTTTGTCTGGGGTGTTTTTCTAACTGCTTTCACGGTTTTTGTTTATTGGTTTTATCAAGGGCAATCTCAAATCGGATTTGTTCGCGCTTTAACATTGATCATCATAACTTGTCCGTGTGCTTTGGCCTTGGCGACTCCGCTAGCGATGACTCGATCCATGTCATTACTTTCAAAATGTGGAGTGATCGTCAAAAACTCTCAGGCCTTAGAAAAAATTTGTCAAATAAAACATGTGTATTTTGATAAAACCGGAACCTTAACCAATGGGCAGTTTTCGCTACTGTCTTTTAAAATATATCCAGATCAATTTTTTAATGAAAATGAAATTGAAAATCTGATTTATGCCTTAGAAGAAAACTCTAAACATCCACTGGGCATTATGATCCGAGAATACTTGGGTCAGAAAAGATCATTTCCTGCACTAACTGTAGAGTCGCGCACCATTCTTCCAGGGTTTGGTGTCCGCGGTCAATATCGTGGGCGAGAATTTTTTTTAGGACGAGATTTAACTTTACCAGCAACTCATACTCAAGTGGTATTAAAACACGCCGAACAGGTGCTGGCGGTGATTGAGTTGAGTGATCAAATTCGTCCTGATTCAATCGCAACAGTTCATTCATTAAAAAAAATGGGATTAACCGTTGCAATTTTATCTGGCGATGCCAAACCAGTGGTGCAAGAGGTGGGAAGTCGATTACAAATAGATGATGAAAAACTTTGGGATTCATTAACCCCGGAGGAGAAATTAAAAAAAGTAAAAAATGAAAATCAAGTGATGATGGTCGGTGATGGTGCCAATGATGCCATGGCCTTGGCCAGTGCTTCCGTCGGAGTTGCGGTGAGTGGCAGTATAGATGTCTCCTTAAAAGCGGCTGAAGTTTATTTGCTCAATCCAGGAGTGAGGGATTTGCCCTTACTAATAGAATTGTCACAAGAAACCATCAAATTGATAAAACGCAATATGGGTCTGTCGATTGTCTATAATTTTATCGCCGGATTTTTGACTCTTTTAGGTTTTTTAAATCCTTTATGGGCGGCGATTATTATGCCTGTAAGTTCATTGACGGTTTTATTTTCAACCATTGTGGGCACTCGGAAAATGAGAAAAATACAAAAGTGGGGCGATCGGTGAATATTCTCTATTTTCTCTTACCACTTTCCCTTCTCATGGGACTCATTTTTTTAATCGCTTTTATTTGGGCAGTGAAAAAAGGTCAGCTAGATGATTTAGAAACTCCCGCTCATCGAATGTTATTTGACGATAAAAAATATCTTAATCAAAAAGTTTTATCTACTGAGGAGCAACAGAATGAATGAACAAAACTTAGAAAGTTTCAGTTACGATGATGATTTAGTTAAAAAGTTTTTATGGGCCACTCTGATCTGGGGGGCCGTTGCCCTGCTGGTTGGAGTCTGGATCGCCTTCGAGTTGGCGAGCTACAAATTTAATTTAGGACTTCCTTGGATTAGTTTTGGTCGGCTTCGTCCATTACACACCAATGCCGCCATTTTTGCTTTTTGTGGTAACGCCATTTTTGCTGGGGTCTACTATTCAACTCAGCGACTTTGCAAAACTCGTCTATGGAATGATCTTTTAGGCAATATTCATTTTTGGGGTTGGCAATTAATCATTGTCGCTGCCGCTATCACCTTGCCCTTGGGCATGACTCACGGAAAAGAGTACGCGGAGTTAGAATGGCCTATTGATTTAGCGATCGCTGTTGTTTGGGTGGTTTTTGCCGTTAACTTTTTTGGCACTCTTAGAGTGAGACGAGAAAAACATCTTTATGTAGCGATCTGGTTTTATATAGCCACGATTATGACTGTCGCAGTTTTGCATATTGTGAACTCCATTGAAATTCCCGTGTCCTTGATGAAATCTTATCCTATTTGGGCCGGAGCTCAGGATGCTTTAATTCAATGGTGGTATGGCCATAATGCCGTCGCCTTTTTTCTCACCACTCCTTTTTTAGGAATGATGTATTATTTTATTCCTAAGGCAGTAAATCGCCCGGTTTATAGTTATCGTCTTTCTATTATTCATTTTTGGTCTTTAGTTTTTATTTATATTTGGGCCGGTCCTCATCATTTGCTCTACACCGCTTTACCCGATTGGGCACAAACCTTGGGCATGGCCTTTTCTTTAATGTTATGGGCGCCAAGTTGGGGAGGAATGATCAACGGGCTTCTCACGATGAGAGGAGCTTGGCATCGAGTTCGAACCGAACCGGTTTTAAAATTTTTTGCCACCGCTGTTACATTTTACGGTATGTCGACTTTTGAAGGGCCGCTGCTTTCCATTAAATCCGTCAATGCTCTCGCTCATTACACTGATTGGATTGTTGGCCACGTTCATTCTGGAACCATCGGTTGGAATGTTTTATTAATTTCAGGCATGTTGTATTATATTTTCCCACAAATTTTTAACACTAAACTCTATTCAAATAAATTAGCGAATTTTCATTTTTGGACTTCCACCATCGGTCTCATCTTATACATTCTTTCCATGTGGACGGCGGGAATAACTCAAGGACTAATGTGGAAAGCGATCGATGGGGGCACTGGA
>JBIKWR010000100.1:0-11074 GCA_044356225.1 Bacteriovoracaceae bacterium
AATTAAATTTGGTTTGTAATTTTTTTGTAAAAACTCCATTTCTTCTGGACAATGAGTCAGTGCTGCTTGAATCAAGGCCTTAATAAAATTTGTTCCCAAGATCGCCACATCATCAAGATCAGCAAACGCCACCTCGGGCTCGATCATCCAAAACTCTGATAAATGCCTGGGGGTATGAGAATTTTCAGCCCGAAATGTTGGGCCAAAGGTATAAACTGCTCCCAAGGCCAAGGCAAAGGCCTCTGCTTCTAATTGTCCCGTCACACAGAGATTGGCCGATTTACCAAAATAATCTTGGGTAAAATCGATCTTTCCTTCCTTCGTTAATGGTACTTTTTTTAAATCAAAATTTGTCACATGAAACATTTCCCCTGCGCCTTCACCATCAAAAGCGGTAATGATCGGAGAATGCAGGTAATAAAATCCTTGTTCCGAAAAAAAACGATGAGTGGCCATCGCCAGCTCATGGCGAATACGAAAAACCGCACCAAAAGTATTGGTGCGAGGCCTCAGATGCGCCACTTCTCTTAAAAACTCTAAACTGGTTTGCTTTTTTTGCAAGGGATACGACTCTTCCACAGGGCCGATGATTTCTACTTCCGTGGCCTGCATTTCAAGACTTTGACCACTTCCCTGACTGGCGACAATTTTACCCTTAATCGCTAAACAGCAACCAGTAGTGAGTTTACTGACTTCGTCATAATTAGGAAGCACACTATCCACCACTAGCTGCAATCCGCGTTGATTGCTGCCATCATTTAAAACAATAAAACTTAAATTTTTAGATTTTCGGATGGTTCTCACCCACCCTTTAACCAAGATATTTTGCCCTTCGTGTTCATTGAGCTTAAGGGATTTAATTAACTGGCGCTGTGGTTTAGCTAAGTTTTTATTCATCGTAAAACTCCCATTTTTTCAGCTTTAAACTTTATAGGTACTGATGGTTAACTGCTGATTTTAATAATTCTTGCACCACTTTGGTGGGCAACCTAGGACCAAAATGCGTAATAATTTTTCCGGCAGCATGATTGGCAAATTGAGCGCATTGTTTGAAATTTTTTTGTCTCGTTAATCCATATAAAAAGGCACCGGCAAACATATCTCCTGCTCCGACGGTATCAATCACTTTCTCTTGACCATGTTTGATCGCCGGCATTTCAAAAAGGGAATGGCCATCAAAGACCAAACATCCATCAGGTCCTAAGGTAATAACAAATGTCTTGGCCACTTTTTTTGCCGCTTGGGCGATTTCTGAAAGCTCACTAGTGACAAAATACTCTTTGGCCTCGTCATAGTTGCAGAATAATAAATCCAGCCCCGGTTCAATCATTTCATTTAATCCAGATCGAAAATAGCGGGCCATATTAGGATCGGATAATGTTAAAGAAGTCTTAACTCCTTGGGCCTTGGCTTGCTGTAAACAGGCGACACTCGCCTTCTGTGCCGACGGTGATGCAACTAAATATCCTTCCACATAAAGCCATGAACTTTTTTGTAAAGCGGTGAGATCCACATCGACGAGACTGAACTCTTGCGAAATTCCTAAAAAAGTATTCATGGTGCGATCGGCATCATCGGTTAATAAAACATAAGAACAGCCAGTCGTTCCTTTGATCTGAGGACGATGAACTCCTTGAAAAGCATGATGAACATTTTCTTTAGTCAAATCATCAGCATAAAAATGTCCATTTTCATCATCGGCAATTCGACAGGCATAGTAAGATGAACCACCAAATTGCGAAATCGCAATGGCCGTATTTGCGGCCGAACCACCACAAGCACGCTTGAATTGATTGGCCTGTATCAATTTTTCTAATTTTTGTCGTAGGCCGATTAATTGTTGAGCATCAATTAATGTCATCAGCCCTTTTTCCATTTTATTTTCTGCTAACCAACTTTCACTCATGCGGAATTCATAATCGACTAAGGCATTTCCTAAAGCAAAGACATCAAACTTGTGATTCATTCAGCGATCTCCTCTCAACTTTCAAAATAGGTTGGTATCCTAACTTTTCATCGCGTAACTGTACACCGTTTCGCTCTTGGACTGAGATTTTTTTAAGTGAAAATTTCTGTTTACTTAAGATAGACATCAAAGCGCACCGCCTTGCTGGAGAATTGGGTGTTGGGCCTTTTTTCGGCTAACCATTGCCCGTTAATCGGTCTTTTGACCACCACTCTTTGCAAAGCTGAAGACATCGCCCCAGACCATAAATTTTCATCGGCCTGGACAATATGGCCATCTTCTTGTCCGGATAAAATCTCGTTAGTTAAGGCCGCCAAAATTTGCATTTCTTTGGATGGTTTAGCCTTATTTTTTATTTTATCGAGGCGATACATGGGATCTAAATAGACCACGTCAAAGGCCAGGGGATTTTTTGCTAAAAAGTCGAGAGCATTTAAGGGATAAAATATTAAATTCGGATGTTCATTATTCTTGCCATTGGCATAAAATAGAAATTGGAGGATGGGATTCATTTCTAAGGCCGTGACTTTTTTTCCCAGGGTTAAAAATCGTTTTGTATCCGCTCCCCAACCCATGGTGGCATCACAAATACTTTCACAATTTGATCCCATCGCCTTATTCAAAAGACTGTTTTTCAACTCCTTTATCGACTCATGAAGAACGCTGGAGAGATCCAAGGTCATGGGTTTAAAAGGAGGAAAATAGAGCTCAAAACAAAGATTTTTAAGCCACATCATCCCTTCTTTTTGCCATCTTAAATGGGGTCCAGCAGGAAGAGTTGTAACTATATTTAAACCGCATTGTTCGACTAATTTCAAGAGAGATTCTTGAGCTTTTTCAGGGGCATCTAGGTAAATTGGAAAGGAACTTTTAAGCATCTTGAATATTTCGTGGTTACTGCTAAATCTGTGAGGTATACCTCTTTTCTTAAGCAATACCGCAAGATTCATGAATATGGTATGGCCATGTTTAAACTGTTATTGAGATAATATATTTATTTAAGTTTAGGTGAGGAATTCCCCATGTCATTGCATCCCATAGATTCTACTGCGACAAAAACTCGTCCACCCTTTGGCCATAACCCTCAGGAGCTACCCAGAGAGCTTAAGCCTTTTTATATCGGTGCTTCGGAATCAGATATTAAAAGCATGCTCCAAGAATTAGGTCTGGAACGATTAGATCAAGTCATCAGTCATATTCCTGAAACTGTGCGGATGAAAAATCCCGTGAATTTTGGAGCTCCTCTTAATTATGAGTCACTGGCCACGCACTTATGGCAGTTATCCCAAAAAAATCGTAGTTCTCGATCATTTTTAGGTCATGGTTTACCGGTTCATCAAGTGCCGGCCATATCGGCTCTGGTTTGCCAGATTAGAAATTTAACGACTGCTTACACACCTTATCAACCAGAAAGATCACAAGGAACTCTCACTACCTTGTGGATTTATAGTTCGGCCATTAGCGAGTTAACTGGCTTTGAGGCGATCAACGCTAGTCTTTACGACCGAGCGACCTGTGTTTTTGAAGCACTTTTAACTGCTAAACGAATTCAAAAAAATCGCCGTCGAGCGATTATTTTAGAAGGACTCTACCCTGGAGACCAAGAGGTTTTAAGAACTTTATGTGCCCACACTGATTTAGCATTAGAGTTTATTCCACTCCATCCAGAAACGGGGGTGACTGATATCGATTATCTGCTGTCGGTATTATCGCGTCCAGGAATAGACATTGCCTCTTTTCTCATTCCTCAAGTTAACCATTTGGGCCATTTAGAAAATGTGGATTTATTAACGGATTTAGCTCACCAACATAATGCCATGGCGATTGCGGTGATCGATCCCATCCTCATTTCCAATCAAGGACTAAAGCCTCCTATCGAATTTGGCAAAAAAGGTGCCGACATTTTTGTCGCCGAAGGCCAGCACCTTTGTCTTGATCCCAATTTTGGTGGGCCAGGATTAGGGATTTTTGGCATTCGCTACAATGATGAAAATAAACAAAACTTAAGACACACACCGGGAAGACTGATCGGCGAAACCAAAGATGAAAATGGACGCACCTGTCGAGTTATTATTATGTCGACGCGCGAACAACACATTCGCCGCGAGAAAGCGACTTCTAATATTTGTTCCAATCAAAGTTTTGTCGCCTCTTTGGCCGGGGCTTGTCTGCTCGCCAACGGGACCGCAGGACTAACTACTAAGGCCCAAATAGCGCATGATTTGGCAAAAAAAGCGGTGGAGTTGTTCACGGTTTTTAATCAAATCGAGTTAGCTTTTCCCTACACGCCCTTCTTTCATCAAGTTGTTTTTAAAATTAAAAGTGCGCTGGATCCCTTGATCCAATCTGCCATCCAATCAGGAATACAAATAGGAACCAATGTTTCACCTTATCTAAAAAGAGAAGGCGAATTTCTGTTGATGAGTTTTAGTGATCGACAAACCCTTGAAGATTTAAATGAAGTGGTGAAATTTTTTGCCAGTTATTTTTCTTCTCCTGAGTCTACTATGTCCAATTTGGCGAAAAAAACGCCCACTAAAGCGCCGGTCATACCGCCTAGCTTTGAACGTTTATCAAAAACATTTATTCCCCATTTTTCCACCGACTATTTACAAAAGTATTATCAAAAGCTTGGTCAACTTAATGTAAGTCCCGACGATAATCTCTATCCACTGGGATCTTGTACTATGAAGTATAATCCCTATATCAACGACTGGGCGGCAGGGCTGCCAGGGTTTACTCAAACTCATCCCACTGCTTTAGACCAAGTGGTTCAAGGAAATTTAGAGCTGCTCTACCATACTCAAGAAATTTTTAAAGCGATTACTGGATTACCGGGAATTACCACTCAGCCCGTTGCTGGTGCTCAAGGTGAATTGGTCGGTCTTAAAATGTTTCAGGCCTATCATGCAGACCGCGCTCATCTGCAAACAGAAATTCGCGATATTATTTTAATTCCAGAATCGGCCCATGGTACCAATCCCGCCACGGCCACCTATGCCGGTATCCAGTCTGAAAGTACTAAATCAGACGCCAAAGGGATTATCCTAATCAAGGCCCTCCCCAACGGCGAAATGGATTTTGAACATCTGCAAGAGTTAGTCAACACTTACCAAAAACGTATTATTGGCGTGATGGTAACCAACCCCAATACCACTGGCATTTTTGAAAGTCGTTTTCATGAAATGGCCAAACTGATTCATGCGGTTGGTGGGCTCGTCTATATGGATGGCGCAAATATGAACGCCATTGCGGGGCTAGTGGATCTTAACCGACTGGGTGTCGATGCCGTCCACAATAATCTCCATAAAACTTGGACTATTCCTCACGGCGGTGGTGGGCCAGGAGACGCCATTGTAGCGGTCAGTGAAAAGTTACTCGACTATCTACCTGGTCAACAAGTCCATAAAAATTCTGATGGTAGTTTTTCATGGTTTACCACCAAGAAGTGCATTGGTAGTTTTCATCGCCACCATGGTAATTTTGCCCATAAAGTCCGCGCCTACACTTATCTCAAGGCCTTAGGCACAGAAGGTGTGCAAAAAATGGCCTTAACCGCCGTTTTATGCTCGCAGTACTTGTATAAAAAATTAAAAAAGAAACATAGTGTTTTACCCAAAGGAGCTCTTGATCATCCCCGGATGCATGAGTTTATCCTCACTTTTTCTGAAGAAGAGTTTGCTATCATGGCAAAGGCCGGTATTCCTAAGGCGCAGGCGATTGGTAAAATAGGAAAACTTTTTTTAGATTTTGGTATTCATGCCCCAACGGTGGCCTTTCCCGAACCTTATGGATTAATGATTGAGCCAACGGAAAGTTATACTAAAAAAGAACTCGATCAATTTATCGAAGTGGTCGATACCATTTATCAAATGATTAGTGAGCATCCTGAGGTTTTATTAACCGCCCCGCATTTTGCTCCGATATCAAAAGTCGATGAATTGTCGGCGAATAAAGATATTAAGTTAAGTTCCAAACTGGAAACTTTACCTCAATACGACTTTAGTTTTCCTGATCCCGTGGCCTGGTCAAAATTATCGTCACAAGTTATTCAAGAAAAAATTTTGGCCCAACATTTAAAAATAAAAAATGCTCACTAATCAATCTCTAGTTGTCCACCCACGTGGGCCATATGGAGCTGGCAATTGATTTGATAGAGTCCTTTTTTATCAGCTTTAAATTTTACAAATTTAACTTCGTTTTCATTGATAGTTTCTTGAATTCCAAGTCCATCGATCGCAAAACCATGCGGGCCTTTGGCCTTATTAATCAGTTTTATGGAAACCATTTCACCTTTTTTTACTTTAAAAAAACCTGGTAACCATTGTTTCATTTCACCAAATTCATAAGTGACAAGGGTAACTTCGCGATCAATTTTTTCTGCTTGATTTTTATTTTTGTCTGGATGAACCGAATCACTCGACTGGCCAGAAAGAGGAATAAAAATACTGAGGAGAAAAATAAAACAAATTCTTAGCATCATGGGTGTTTCCTGGTAAAAAGTTTTGTCTATGGTGGTTGATTATACACCGGTGCTGGTTGAGATTTCCAGTGGATCTTCGTCTTGCTTTTTTTTAATTTTTTATTCAGAAAAGATTAATAAATCTAAGCTTGATAAATCTTGTCGGATGTCATTTAAGCGGATCAAGAAAGAGAGAACTCAGTCTCAGTCACTTCCAACGTGAAAGAGTTGGCCCTCTCCTTGACCTGATTGTGAATATCACACGACCACACCGCTTTGGCGGAAAAATACATAAAAACGATGAGCAAAAACGCTTTTTTCATAGTGAAAATGTATCGATGTTCTTTTCACTTTATGTCAACTTAATGTCAAGACTTAGTGGATTTTCATTATTCAATGTCTTTATGACGAAAAACAACTTTTCGTAAAACTGATTGGCCTTTCTTTTTTGCTTTTTGCTGATTGTAATTTTCTAAATATTCGTTATTCACATGGCCGACATAAGTTAATTTTTCTTCCAGCGCATCCCAAATAGTCATAGAACTTTTTTGATTGTTTTTAAGAATTAAAGTGATGAGTTTGGAAATACCTAAACTTCCACGAACGATTCCCTCAGGAACAGCGAGAGTATAATTTCGATCAAATCGCAATTTATCCCCTTTAACTCGAATATTTTTGGCGACTAAATTTCCAAAGACACCTTTTTTAACATCAAAAGTAACTCCACTCATATAAAGAGGATAACCAGACTCTAGCATGACATTCAGAACTAATCGCAAAAACCATCCCTTCACTTCGCTGTGATAGATATACCAACCTTCATCTTGCTCAAATTCAAAAAATCGCGGATACGCCTCCATGATTTGCCGTCTGGAAATTGGTCCGACCGGGATATTATCACCGGCAAAGACGGGAACATGAACGCCCACATCAGAATCAAAGGCATCTCGAAAGGCATCAGCAACTAAATGTCCCCATAATGTTTCTTGATCACTACTATTGGTCAGTGCTACTTCTGAGTGGGCAACAATTTTATTAAGTTTATCTTCACGATAATGCTGAACTAACTTTTGTTCAACTAAAGCAATATTTTGCAACAATTCAGCTGATTCCCCTTTTTCTCTTAAAACTGGAATTAACTCATAACTAAGAATTTTTAATGGTTGGTCTTTTTTTAAATCGAGCACCAGCCGTCCAACATATTGGCCATGTTTACCAGCTTGCACGATCGGTATTTTTTTACCCCACTGATTTTTTTCATAAACTGGTTTAAACAACTCATCATGGGAATGTCCTCCTATAACTAAGTCTATGGCATAACTATTTTTCACCACTTTTTTATCTGTTGATAAGCCTAAATGAGTTAAGGCAATAACAAAATCCTGATGCAATTGATTTTTAAGTAAAGAAGAAGCCTCATTTCCCACATGCACCGGATTTAAAATGGTGCCACCAGTGTGTGCCCATTTATAAAATAATGAATCGGTGGTGAGACCTAAAAATGTTAAGTTAATGTCATTAATTTTTAATGAAAACCAAGGTTTAATATGTTTATTAATCGCTTCAAATTCTTGATGAGAAGAAAAGTTAGCTCCCAAGATGGGTACTTTGGGGGCCACTTTAGTTAATAGACCATCAAGCCCTAATGTTCCCATCAGCCAATCATGATTTCCAATCGTCATGACATCATAATCCATTTTTTGAATAATATTTAAAACGCCCGCACCCTGCTCTGCTATGTAGAGCAAGTTACCTTCTAAAAAATCTCCAGCGTCCACTTTCAATGTTGTCCAGTGTGCTGGTGCCTCATTTTCTAACTTTTCAAAAACTTCTTTGATCGCGGCGTAACCACCAAATTCTGGATGATCAGTATCCTGCCAAAGATAACTATGAATGTCGTTGGTATGGAGAATTTGAACTATTTCCGCTCGTGCATTTTGATAAAATGAAATGCAAAACAAAAGTGGCCATCTAAAAACAAATCCTCTGATATGTTGAAAAAACAAATCCATTTTTTTCCCCCGACAGAATAAAAGTTTCTGCCTATCGACATCATAGAGAAAAAAAATGCCCTTTTTTCATCTATTAAGAGAGGGAGGAATAAATTTCTTTTTCATTCTTGATCAATAAACTCAACATCAGTATGTGGTGGAATATAGGTTCGGTATGGAGTGAATTTCGTCATCGATTTTTCTTTTTTACTAAACTCTAAATTATCACCAGAACCACTATAGTCGGCCTTAATTGTTCCTAATTTAGTCATATGGGCCATGAGAGTTTCCCAAACGGTGTGAGGGGTTTTATAGATTTGTCTCAAAACGTATCGAGCTAGTTTACTGATACCTTCCCCTCCTCTGACAATCCCTTCTGGTAGTGCCACATGATACATTTTAAATGGTTTCACTTTTTCACCATTGATCAAAATATTTTTGACTTTCAAATTTCCATTTTTGTTGGGTAACAAATCAAAGCTCATACCGGCAAGATGGACTCCTAAAGAGTTAAACTCTTTGCCTAAAAACTTAACAAAATATTTAAGAAAAAAACCAAACATTCTAACATCCCAAATATACCACCCCTTAGTATCTTCAAAATCAAAAACTCGAGGATAAGCATTAAATACCATCGCTCTGGTAATGGGTCCTGCAGGTAAATCGGCCCCACCAAAATTGGCCGAATGGACGGCAATATCGGCCTTGGTCACTTCTTTGATACTATCCACAATCAACTCGCTAAGTATGGTACTCTTTTGATTTCCAATGGGTTTTCCATCATCGCCAAAAGCTCCATCAAAATGAATTAGATCGATTTCAGAAATAGCAATTTGCTCATTTAACCAATCCTGATTTTCATCAGTACTATATTTATCCTTTAAAATTTGCTCCGATTCTAAAACCAGGTCTTTAATTTGCGTATCATCAATCACAATATTTTTCAGTACAGGTAACAATTCATAACTGAGCAGTTTTGGCCGTTCTCCTTTGATAATTTTTAGTCTCAATTTCCCTAAAAACTCAGCATGAAACCCCGCTTGCACCACAGGAACGGCCCTGCCTTTAAGGTCTTTCACCATATTGGGTTTTTTAAAGGCTTGGTGGGAATGTCCACCCACGACCAAATCTAAACCTTCCACTTCTTGAACAAATTTTTTATCGGCTTTGAAACCCACATGGGTTAAGGCAATGGTGGCATCAACTTTTTCTTTCGCCATTTTTTTTAAAACACTTTTTGAAGTATTTTTTAATTGTAAAATATTTCCCTCTTGGACTCGCCAGCTGTAGAGCACTTCATTGGTGGTCAATCCAAAAATCCCTACTTTGAAGTCACCGATCTCAAATATATGAGAGTCCTTAATCATTTTATCAAGATCACTAAATATTTTTCCTAGTTTAAAATTCGCCCCAAGAAAATGAAATTGAGGAGGAGTTTCTTTGAGGATATTTTCTAATTGAGCAGTTCCCATCAACCAATCATGATTACCAATGACCACCGCATCGTAACCAAGTTGATTCATCATCTCCATATTTTTTTTTCCATTGTCCGCAAGGTAATAAAGACTTCCTTCCATAAAGTCACCTGCATCGAGTAACAGGGTGTGGATTCCCTCTTCAGTTGCGGAGGCTTTTTCTGCTTCGATCAATCTTTTTAAGGCGGCAAAACCACCTTTATTTTTGTCTTTAACCGTATGATCAAAAAAACCGTGAAGGTCATTGGTATGAAGGATTTGCAGAATCATTTCATTTTTTTCATGAGCCAAGGCCAATCTGGTCAAAAAAAGAGAGATAAAAAAAAGCAAAAAATGAAGAAAAGGGATTTTTAAAATTATCTTGTTCACAAAATGGCTTCCGCAATATCACTTAACATAAAGACTATTTTAAACTAAGAAATTAAACCTGGCATCCTAGGAAGTGTGAAGAATTGATGAATGTAGAAAGTATCTGTTTTCGGCTTGAACTTAAACCCTCTACAAATTTTAAAAGTTTCATTTAATATATTTTGAGCGTGCTGACCTTTTTTGATTTTCAGATAGGAATTCATTCGGTAAAAACAATTAGCTTTTCTACAACAAGGCGATGTTATGAATACCAATTTATACTCTTTGAGCACTATCTCGGTAGTGTTACTTAATCTGATCTTTTTGCCAACTAGCTTGGCCCAGGTCTCCACTTCGAATATCTCGCATGTTAATGAAAATTATTGCTTGGATCATTCTATTGAAGCGATCAAAAAAAGCATTGAGGATTACCCCGCTCATCACTTGTTTGACGATCATCAGTCTGATGATTTTTTATGGATTACGTATATTAAAATGTACGCTTCCAAAAAAACCGTCGTGGAGGAAGGCACGGTGGTGACCTATCATCTCAAACCCTATGGGGTAAATCAGGTGAGCGAACAGCCGCAATTCTCACTCATTTGCCGCTCAGAGTTAAAGAAAGTGCTGATGAATCAGGAATATGCGTTTTTTTGTGAGTTATTAAAGGAACGGCCCTTGGATTGGCCAAATGGAGACTTTGTAACTTATGGCATCTCAGACTTTGAAATGAAATTAACCGCCAATACCTCATCTTCTTTATGCAAAGGACTTAGACCTGGCACACATGTTTCAATCGAGGCGACGATTACCACAAATCCTGTGCATGTAG
>JBIKWR010000101.1:0-11044 GCA_044356225.1 Bacteriovoracaceae bacterium
GCCTCATGCACGCAATCTTGATTCCCAAAAATATTCGATTTGCCTCTAGGCAAACCTCATCTTTTTGAAAATCAATCTTGCGCACCTGAGACAAAGCTTTCACTGGAAATCTCAACCAGCACCGCTATATGATTATTTTATTGCCTGAGATCTTTAGTTGATCGGTTTTAATCGGCTTTCATCCTTTTAAAAAATCAATATTTATTAAGTTTAGTTGAAAAAATTGTCTCGTTTTAATCCCTATCTTCCATTGTTTAATAAGGAAAATGAGAACAAAAGGACGGGGCATGAAAAAGTCGCAAAATTTGATACTAACAAGCTACCTTATTTTTTCGCTAGGAGTTTGGCAGGTACTTCCCGCCTATGCCCTAGATATTCAATCTCCCACTGCCAGTGCCGTTAACAGCGCCACCGCCTCTAAGGCAAAAAGTGGCGATCAGGCCAGTGAATACCAAAAGGGCAGCTTGGATTCCGACGATCAAGAAAGTGAAGGCCATAAGCTGGCCCTCAATACCATCGCCATGTTGGTGGTGACATTAGTGGCCACTGGAATTCTCACTGCCTGTGGTACGGCAGTTTTTGATACTCCGTCTATGACCATCTTTATGCTGACGTCTCTTTACTACTTAGTGACTGAAATTTTCTCTTATCGCCACTATGCTGAAGCTGCCAAAAAAATTCCCAATGTAGATGCCCTTGATAAATCCCAACAGATCTCTACTCTGGAAAAGGCCAAAAAAGAGGCGAAAGCAGCTCGCGATTATTTAAAAGGAAGGGCCTCCAACACTAAAGTGGCGGCGATTGGATTTGCTGCAGCGGCGGTTATCGCTGGCATTGAAGGGTTTAAACAATTAACGACACCAGATCCCAGCTTAACTTGTGCAGCAGCTGCCAAAACAGATGGATCCAATGCGAAAGATTTATTTTTTAAGCAAACTCAACTACAATACGCTCATAATTTATCAAGTCAGTTGAATCACAAAACACAAACTCAAATCGTTAACGCTAAAAATGATGTGGATGCTTATTTTCTCTATCGCGAATATGAAAATTTTCAATCGGGCGCTCTAGTCAGTCCTTCTCTTGACGAATACCACTTAACCCAAAAGCAAGCTAGCGACACTATGGCGATGGATTTTACATTTAGTTATTTAGAAAATGGTGAGCAAAAAGTAGACCGATACTCTTTCAAAAACTTATTGCTCTTTTCCTTGCAAACTATGCAGTCAATCAATCCATTTTCTCTTCCCCAAGCGATGGCCGACAACGCCTTATCGGGAAAATATGGGCCATTAATTGGCGCTGCAGGTGGGGCGCTAGTGGGCCTTTTAGCGGCAGAAGTGGTCATCGCACCAATCATGAAAAGTGTTTTATCTTATCCCTTAGGACGATTAATTGGTTTTGGAGTTTTTAGTGCACTAGGTTTTGCCTTGTCGAAAGGCAATGAAAGGGCCGCCAACGTTTTTGCTAAAAATATCGAAACAATAGATAAAAAACTCCAAGGTTATTCGGAGATAGAAGACGGTCAAGAGTTTGAATATAGCACCGGTAGTTTAGTGGCATCTAATCTTCAAAGTGGAGCTGCTCCTCAAAAAAATAACCAAAAAGTTTTGGCCGGCAATTATCAGAACCAAAATTGTTTGACCACTAATAATGCCAAACTAGCAATTGATGAATTTTGCCAGTGTTTAAAAACTAATAGCTGTCAAAAGGCATCGAACATTCAATTGCCGGCAAACTCGCAATTTGCACAAGGTTTTCCCAATGCTTCCGCCTTGGTCAATAAAACCTTATCTCAGTTATCCAAAGCGCAAGGTCAGCTCAACCAAGGTGGCCTACAATCAGCAACTCTCACCGCCTCAGAAATTCATCAAAATCAAAAAGCCTTTAAAGATTTGTTGGGACAAATAGAAAAAAACACCAATATTCAGCAGCTAAAAAACCAAAAATCTCCAGTGAATTTTGATTTGCAAAGTGAAAAGTTCAAATTAAAAATGCAAAAGGCAGCGCAAGTTGGTCTTGATAAAGTGGGAGGTATTGAAGGATTTAAAGGCACTCCCATCAATGGCCTAGGCTTAGCGGAAATGGGAACTCCTTTGGCCGGTCCAACTTTTGATTACCCGGTAAAAAATTTGCAGCAATCTTCAACCGCTACCAAGAGTGCCGATCCGATTAATTTGTTTGGTGAAGAAGTCACCAAGGATCAGGTGAACAATGGCGAAACTGCATTGACTAAAGAAGAGCAGGCCCGCATCGATCAATTTTTACTCACCAATGGTGATATCAATAATGACCAAGGGGAAAATTTGTTTGAAATTATTTCCGGGCGATATCGCCGTTCCGGTGTCTTATTTTTATCTAGACCTGCTATAAATTTAGAAACTGGGCGACAACCGGCCAATCAATAGTGAGTTGTGCGTTGCAGTGTTCGATTTTACTTATCTCTATGGCGGAATTTTCATACGAATCATAAGTGGTTAATTGACGGAATGCTCAAGGATAAACTATAAAGGAGCGTCAAAAGCAAGAATTCTAGTCTATTAGGAGCCAAGTCAATGATTAAGATCCGCATGCAAAGAGCAGGAAGAACTCACCGTCCTTATTACCGCATCGTCGCTACTGATTCTCGTTTTCCGCGCGATGGCAGGTTTTTGGAAAAACTAGGTCAATACGATCCCATGGCCGATGTGGCAATTTCTAATTTGGATTTAGATGGTTTGAAAAACTGGATTACCAAGGGTGCCCAACTTTCAGACACTGTTCGCACTTTACTTCGTAGACAGAAAGTTCAGCTATAAAAAACTTTTAGAGAACTTGTCACTTAAAACCTTAGTATAAAAACCCCTTAGGATTTTGGCATGAACGCTGCTTCTAAAGAATTAAAACATTTGATGGAAACAATCTCTAAAGCGTTAGTGGATTTACCAGAACAAGTTCAAGTGAATGAAGTCATTGGCGAGCAGACCACCGTTATTGAGTTACGAGTTGATAAAACAGATTTAGGAAAAGTTATTGGCAAACAAGGTCGCACCGCCCGGGCCCTCAGAACCATTCTGAATGCCGCTTCCACTAAACTTAAATTGCGCGCAGTTTTAGAAATAATCGAATAAATTCTACTCAATTCTTTGCTCTAACTATGACTGATTCAATTCTTAGGGCATACTGCCATTTATGAATCAGGACTTAACTATGATTGTCATCGGAAAATGCACCAAACCTCATGGGATCAAAGGCGAGAGTAAATTTTGGCCAATGAATACCCATAGTGTTGGCGGTCAGACTTTACGGCCCGCCATGAAAGTGTGGTTAGGGGATGTGGAAAAAGAAATTGAATCCATTCGTGGTGGTGGTCAAATTATAAAATTTAAAAATATCGAAACGCCAGAAGATCTCAAACATTTTTTGCCAGCAGAGATTAAATTGTCACGAAATCAATTGCCCACATTGCCGATGGATCAAATGTATCTTTGTGATCTTTTGGACATGGCCGTGCTCAATGCTGAACTTAATAAAGTGGGAAAAATTATTGGTTCTTATTCTAATGGTGCCCAAGAAGTGTTGGCGATCCAGTTTGATGATGGCCAAGAAACGATCGAGCTCCCTTTTGTGCCGCAGTTTTTTTCGGCAGTGAATACCCAGGAGCGATCGGTGGTAGTCCATTTTCCTGAATGGATTTAGTGCCCATGAAAAAAATCACGATTCTCACTTTATACCCAGAACTATTTACTCCTTTTTTTTCTACTGGAGTGATCGGCCAGGCCTTGCGAGGTCCACTGCAATCACAAGTGCATATCGAAGTTCGACAATTGCGCGATTTTGCTTTGGATAAACATCACAATGTGGATGATTATCCTTATGGTGGTGGGGCAGGGATGGTTTTACGTGCCGATGTTTTAAAAAATGCGCTCACCAGTGTGACTGGTTTTGAGGCGTATGATGATTTGAAAAAAAATTGTCATGTGGTTTTTCCCGCACCTCGTGGATTGGTTTGGCATCAATACCAGGCACAACAATTTTGCCAAGATCATTTTCTGAGTCATCAGCATCTTATTTTTATTTGTGGCCGATTTGAAGGTGTGGATGAACGTTTTTTAACAAAATACGTGGATCAATTTATTTCGGTGGGTGATTTTATTTTAACCGGAGGAGAGTTAGCGACTCAAATTATTTTGGATACCGCTTTGCGTTTTTTCCCTAGCGTCTTAGGTAACGATCAAAGTACCCATGAAGAAAGTTTTTCGCCTTTTTTTCAAGGTGGATTAGAGCCAGCTCATTACACTCGGCCCAGTGAGTTTGAAGGGATGGGGGTGCCGGCGGTCTTAACCTCGGGCCATCATGCTTTAATTAATCAGTATCGTTTAAATCAAGGCCAAGAGTTAACTCAGAAATGGCGACCGGACTTGTTATGAATAACTATATAGGTTTAGTGCATTTTCCGGTGCGCAATAAACGTGGAGTGGAGGTCGCCACCTCGGTCACCAACTTAGATATTCACGATATCGCTCGAACTGCCAAAACCTATGGTTTTAAAAAATATTTCATCATCACCCCTCTCTTGCCGCAACAAGAGTTGGTTTCGCGCATTTTAGGCCACTGGCAAGGAGATGTGGCCAATGAATATAATCCCGATCGCTTTGATGCCTTAAGCTTGGCGAAGGTTGAAAATAGTATTGAGGATTCAGTGGCATCGATCACTGCTTTAGAAGGAATTGCACCCTTATTAGTGGTAACTGGTGCAAATTTTAAACAATACGATGGTAATACTGATGACTTGCAGTCCAAAATTCGCCTTGACAGACGCCCTATGTTCTTGTTATTCGGTACAGGTTGGGGATTATCTGCTTCTGTAGTTGAACGTGCTGATTTTCGTTTAGTGCCTCTTTGGGGGCCTAAAAACGAAAATGATGAGAGTTATAACCACCTCTCAGTCCGTTCCGCGGTGGCCATTTACGCCGATCGATTATTCGGTCGGGTTTAAAAAAGGTCAATTAAACCGGGAAGCCTCTGGTCTCGTATATTGAACAAAAAGTGAAAAGGTTATTTTTTTGTTCAACTTTTTAAGGATTTGTTTATGAATTTAATCGATGTGGTAGAAAAAGATTATGCCAAAAATGGTTTGGACAAGTGGCCAGAGTTTTCTTCTGGCGACACTGTTTCAGTTCACGCCCGTATTAAAGAAGGCGAAAAATCGCGGATCCAAATTTTTCAAGGATTAGTGATTGGCATTACGCGAACTCGCTCAATGAATGGAAATTTTCGCGTGCGAAAAATGAGTTCAGGAGTGGGCGTGGAAAGAGTTTTTCCCTTTCATTCACCGAATGTGGAAAAAGTAGAGTTGGTCTCTAAAGGAAAATCGCGTCGTTCAAAACTTTATTTCCTCCGTGATCGAACTGGTAAATCGGCCAAAGTCGATATGGATTATGATAAAAAAGACTAGTAAAAAATTGGATCAGATAAATCCTTCATTGGCCCCTTGTTTAAAGGGGCTTTTTTTTGACCAAAATATTCTTTCACAAAATCCCGACATTAAAAATTTGATCGGCATTGATGAAGTGGGGCGAGGGCCTTTAGCGGGTCCAGTCGTTGCCTGTGCGGTTCATTTGATTTCTCCCGATCCAGAATTGTTTAATCTCTTAAATCAGTTGAAAATTACCGATTCCAAAAAACTTTCAGCGGTTAAACGAATCAATATTTTAAAAAAGTTGGGGCCCGATCAAAGGTTTCTCGAAACTTGGCAACCGAATAAGGTTTTTGTTTTTGCGAATAAAAAAATACGAGGTGCTTTGGCCGCGGTGGATGCCAAAACGATTGATGAAAAAAATATTTTGGTGGCGGCCCTTGAGGCAATGGATTTAGCGATGCAAACCTTAAGTCTTTCCTCCACCTCCGAATCTATTTTAAAGACTATGATTTTAGTCGATGGCCACCGTTTGCCACCAGAAATGGCAAAAAACTTCTTTCACTGTCGGGCGATTGTGAAAGGTGATGAAAAGTCTTTGGCGATTGCTTTGGCCTCGATTATTGCCAAAGAATGCCGAGATCAATTGATGAAAGACTATGGCAAAAAGTTTACTCAATATGGATTTGAAAAACATGCTGGATACCCCACCGCTTTGCATCGAGAAGCGATTAAAAAGTTTGGCATCACCGGGTGGCATCGCAAAACCTTTAGAGGAGTGCGCGAGTACTTATCTCAACTCCCGTCTTGATTCCCGTCTTAATTCCCATCTGAAGGGCCAAAAATTTGAATGTTTAGTTTCTCTCGAGTTTCACTCGGAGCATACTCCGCTTTTAATTGATGCTACCGTGTTTCGGCGTTTTGATTGTGGCCAAGTGGACTTAGCACGACTGAAAGGCGAGGTGATCGAAGTTTTAGAAACTAAACATCGTGCTTATCTCAATTCATCACAAGAGAGAAGGTTAAAATCATCTTGTCGGTTATTAGGTATACTGTTTCAAAAATCAGTTTTGCTGGATTTGAGATTTAAAGTGCCGCTAGATTTAGATTAATTTAGTCAGATATCATCATCTATAAAATGCCCGGAAGTTTTTTTGCAAAAAGAGTAAAGAACCTTTACCCTTAAAGAAGATGAAAAAAAATTACTCTCTGGTTTTAATCCTATTACTTTTTTGTCTGGTGAGTCTGCCTCAGGCCCAGGCGATGGATTCAAAAGTTAAAGTGATGCTCACCACCGCGACTTATGGAACGGTTAGTGGCGCATTGCTGGGAACCGCTGCTTTGGCCTTTGGTTCTAACTCGCGCACTATTTTCCAAGGAGCTTCCTTAGGACTTTATGCCGGACTTATTTTTGGTAGTTATATTTTGTGGACTCATAGTGCAAATACCAAACGTTTTAACAATACTGAAGGCCAGTATCCAGAAGACCCCGATTCTCCCTACGCGGATGACGGTGCTCAGGGATCTGATGGGGGAACCTATCAAGATGGGGAATATCGATGGAATCCTTATCAAGCTTTAGAATATAAAAACCAAGAATCGCCATCTATTCGTGGAAAAATGGTACCAGACAAATCAGAGTTAATTTTTGGAGTTCCACTCTTACTTATTAATTTTTAGTGAGGGATAAATTTCCAAAGTTCTTGACGTTTGCCGGTGGCATTTTCGCCCCCAAAAAGCCAAAAAATTTGATTGCTAAAAACTCCGGTTGCACCAAAACGCTGAGGTGGATAATAAAGATAAGAAGTTGCCCCTAGTGCTCCATAGTTACCGGCATTGGAGATGGTACTGGCACCAGAAACTAACACCCACTGATTAACATCCGTATCAAATTTCCAAAGGTCATTGAGGTTTCCGGTGGTCACGGCGGAATCAATTCCGACTCCGCCAAAAATATAGTAGTGGCCATCGCTATCGATCCAAGAACTAGCACGGTAACGAGCTCCAGGGCGATCACTTGGGTTGAGTGTCCCGATGGTGGTGACAGTGTTGGCCTCGCCACTGGTTTTTGCTCCCGTCACCCACGCCCAGGTATCGCCACTGACGTCGTATTGCCAAAGATCATTGAGTTCATCGGCCACTCCCGAGATCTCATCATATCCAAATCCACCAAACAAAAAAAGATCGCCACTGCTATCGATCCATCCGGTGGTGCTGTGACGGGCACCAGGGTTGTTGGCCACTGCTCCAGTTCCTTGGGTGCCATAAACACCATCTTCATCGACAGTGTTTGGTCCATGCACCCAAGTCCATCGCAGTAAGGTGGTATTAAATTTCCATAAATCAGAAAAAAATTCGTTGGCACTATTGTATCCGCCAAACATCCAAATTTGATTAGTGGCATCGATCCAGGAAAGCATGTTGCGTCTTCCGGCCGGCGTGTTGGCGACAGCGGCGGTGCCTTTCGTGCCGTAAGTGGCGGCATTGGCGGAAACCACACTAGCGCCTTTGACATAAGTCCATTCTTGATTGTTGGGATTAAATTTCCAGACGTCATTGAGAAAACCTAACGTGCCGGCGCCATCTCTTCCATATCCTCCAAAAATCCACAAGTGGTCATTGGTGTCTATCTGTAAAATGGTATCGCGTCTGGCCCCGGGATAATTGGCCGCCGAAGAATTATTGATCGTGCCGTAGAGACCTGTGACATTGGCGGTTTTGGAGCCACTAACCCAGATCCATTGGTTGATAGAGATATCAAATTTCCACAGACAATTAAGATAGTTGTCCACCCCGGAGAGTTCATCTCTGCCGTGGCCGGCAAAAAGCCAAAGGTTGCCCAAAGAATCCATCGCCATACTATGGCCGACGCGTGATCCAGGAAGAGTGGTAGCAGCAGGCACATTGCGAATGCCATACACCCCATCGATGTTATCGGTATTGGCCCCGGCCACCCAGGTCCAATCCACCGAGACGTGGCCATCGTCATCATCCACAAAAATCGTTTGGGTGGCGATCGCTCCATCGTTGGCGTTGGTGAGTGCACCAGCAAAGGTCACGGTGAAACGTTCATGGCCTTCAATGGAGGTGTCCCCGATAACTTGGCAAGTGTAGGACGCTGATCCTTCACCTTCCACTAAGGTTAAAGAGTTGTTGGCACAGTTATGATCGACCGTCGCAGTGGTTTCCGTGTCGGCAAAAGTTAAAGGGATCGTGACCGTGCGTCCACTAACCGCACTTAAGCTGGCGGTGATGATCACATTGGTATTTCCCATGTTGCCTTCAGTAATCACTTGCGTAGCACTACTAAAGTTAACTGTCGGAGTGGCATCGTCGTCAGTAATCGTTCTGGTATGAACTGTGTCGCCATTGGCGGTGGCATTGGTGACTGCACCGATGGTGAAAATAATCGTTTCATTGGGCTCGTCTTTGCTATCGCCTAAAAGTAAACAATTAGATGATGAGGCGGTCAATGACCCAGCTGGAATGGTGATAATACTCGATCCACAATTATGGTCGGTATTGGCGGTGGCGGTTCCACTCACGGTAAAGGGAACGGAGACGATTCTTCCCGAAACTGCGGTTAACTCGGCAGTGAGAGTGAAGGTGGTATTGGCCCCTGTGCCTTCCGCTGCTGCGCTGGCCGCACCTTGGTTCCAATCAACATCTGGGGCAGCATCATCATCGGTGATAGTGACGGTATGAAGAGAAAGGGATCCCACGGCAATTCCTGAAGTGAGGCCAATATTGTTGATGGTAAAAGTGATGGTTTCATTTTCTTCATCGAGAGTGTCGGTGACTAAATTACAATCAAGAGTGGTGGATAAGTTGCCCGCAGTGATCGTCAGTGTATTGTTTGCGCAATCGTGATCAGTGTTACCTGCGGTAGCAGTGCCACCGATGAAAATTGGTATCGAAACATTAAACGTTCTGGTTTGTGACAAAGAGATGGTGAGAGTCGTGATCGGAGTATTACCCTCGGCCACCGTTTGGGTAGCGCTGGTAAAATTAACTTGAATAGTGTCGTCGGCCGATGGTGAAATGCCCGAGGGGTTAAAAGTGGTGAGGGCATCGGAGCTTGGAGAGGTCACGCAGCCGCCGATCAATCCCATGATGATCAAGCCTATGAATAGGTTAAAAAATGATCGAAAAATCATTCTTAAGTATCGGAATTTTGGTGATCATTCTAAAGTGACAAGAACTCTTTAACTACTGGAATTTGCATCGAGATTAACGTTTCTTTAGAGCTATTTTTTTAATTTTCAAAAGTCCGCGGTCTGGCACTCCACTGTGCTAAATCTTCGGTTTCATCGGTTTCAAATTGATTTAATAATTGCTCTAAGTTTTTGAGTTGATATAATTTAAAAACTTTTTGAAATTCAGGTTTCACATTGATGAGTTTGAGTTTTTGGGTCTTCGAGCCTAAAAAATTCAGTGTTTCGACAAACTGGCCAATCCCTGATGAGCCTACAAAATCCACATGATGTAAATCGAGAATGATAGTGCAGCGAGGATTAGTGCGTGCTAATTCTTTTAACTCTAAGTCGATAGGCGCGGTTGTTTCGTAATCGAGTCCACCAGACATATGGACTAAAATATCGCCGTTACTATCAGTATAAATATTTGCCTTTAATGACATAAAACTCCTCGGTCGTCGTGGATCTAATCATCGAGAAAAATCCTTCGTCCCCATTCTATCACGGATGCCTTTGAGGTTTTTAGATGGTAAGTTTGGCCACAATTATAAATGAGGAAAAGACTATGACTAAGCTTATATTATTGACTCTTCCTATCGGGAATTTACAAGATCTGACTCCGCGAGTGCGCGAGGCTTTAGAAGTGGGAAAATATTTTTTAGCTGAAGACACCCGCAATTTAGTCAGTTTGATGAAGTTATTGGGCATCTCCACTGAAGATAAAAAAATTGTTAGTTATCACGAGCACAGCGATGACAGCATGGAAAAACGCGCCCTTCATTTACTTCATCAAGGAAATGAACTTTATCTTTGCTCTGATGCTGGCAGTCCGATTATTTCTGATCCAGCTTTTCCCTTAGTCAGAGCGGTGTTAAATGAAAAAATTGAAATCGACACTTATCCTGGGGCTTGTAGTCTGATCGCGGCCCTTGAGCTTTCGGGATTACCTCCGCATCCGTTTCAATTCCATGGTTTTTTCCCCAAGGAAAATGATAAAAAAACCAAAAAAATAAATGAGATAAAAGTGGTGGCCGGGACTCATCTTTTTTTTGAATCACCTCACCGGATCAAAGAAACCTTAGAAATTTTAGTCAAGGCCTTCCCCCATACTGAATTTTCGGTGGTAAGAGAAATTAGTAAACTTTATCAAAGTGTTTACCGTTTTAATTCGAGCTCAGTCAATTGGGAGGCGGAAGGTTTAGTGGTGCGGGGAGAGTTTGTTCTGCTCTTTCATATCGATAAAGATCAGCAAAAAGAAAATGGGATGGATGATGAAATGGTGGCGATCGCCGAGGAAGTGCTGGCGGCCAAAGGTCGGAGAAAAACCTTAGCAAAATTGTTAGGTAAGATTTTAAGTAAACCCGCCAAAGAAATTTATGCTTCATTAGACGAGACCAACTAATATTGCTTTCACTTTTTCTGCTGATAAGTTGTGTTAAAATAAATACAC
>JBIKWR010000102.1:0-11029 GCA_044356225.1 Bacteriovoracaceae bacterium
TGTCTGAAGATCACTTTTTAGATCCTTCATTTCTGTCTGAAGATCACTTTTTAGATCCTTCATTTCTGTCTGAAGATCACTTTTTAGATCCTTCATTTCATTCTGAACATCCTTTAGATCAGATTTAGTCATGAAGTAGTGCTCTTTGAAATCTGCTTTCGTTGCAAAATTTTGATCCATAAGATCCATCCAAAGTTGTACAGATTTTTTGGCCTGTTCGGTAGAAAATCCTACCTTCTCTAATTCCTCAGTATACCTTAAAACATGAATCATTGATCACCTCCCTGGTTTTTTCTTTGATAAATGCAATGTAGAGGATGGCCAAAAAGTGTAAGGCATTAATATCTCGAGGTATCATTTTATTGAGGAACCAAAAGTTTAATGAAAGTTTTTCAATTTTTATAGTTCTGACAGCATGATTTTATTCAGTGATAATCGAAAAACTTACCATTAAAAACCGGCCCAGAACTGGTGCTGCGCCTACTCCGATAATAGGAACAGGGAAATTTCCAAATTGAGTTACCATAAATTGCATTAGGAGGTAGATTGAAAAGCTCAATGATAAAATTGAAACTGTTAACTTGTGTTTCTTCAAAGAGGCTAAAAAAAATGGAAAATGTAGAATGAAAATACTAACTAAAGTAATAGTTAAGATGATTATTCCTTGATAAAAAGTTAAATGCAAAATTCGCTCGACGTGTTCAATCGGCAATAATGGATCAGGAATTTGCCAGGCAATCAGAGTTAAAGAAAAAGTAAATAAAATCCCAAGAATACGAACATTACTTTTTAATCGGTGGTTAAAGATGAAAATTATTACTGAGGCCAATGCAAAAGCTGTTGCTTGGCCAGCATCGGGTTGGAAGATAAACACGGTTGATAGGGAGATTGATAAAAGTAGTGGTATCAATCCACTACTATAAGCGGTTCCATAGAAGACAATTGGTGTAAGAACCATTGAAACATTGATGAATATTGGTCCAATAGCGATCCATCGGTGAACAGAATCCTGACCGCGTGACGATCGAGGGTATGTACCTTTTGGATAATATTAAAAGAAAGAATTACATGGAACCTTTTGTTCGGTTTAAAATCTCAGCTTATTGGCCAGTAGCAAGTCACAAATTTTTGTAAGAATTAAAACATAGTGCACTTGACTTGAGTGCGTTTCGAACTGCTTGCATCGATTTCGTGGCTTAGCAATTCATAGATCTTCAACAGCTTTAAGGAGCCGCTCTTTTTGAATCTTTGAGAGATCTCTCCAATCAATATTTTTGATTGCAGCTTCAAGGGTGTATAGATAATAGCACACTGGCAGTCTTCTCCCTTCTTTTATGCAGAGCTTTGAATATAGGACTTCTGGTTTTTCAGACTTCAAATCTTTAATTGACCGAATACCAATCGCATTTAGTTTGCGCTCGAGAGTTGTGCCAATGTTTGGAAGATCGCGTAGGTTTTTGGCTGACTTAGTCATCGGCTTTTGTTTCGTTGGTAAATTGAACAACATCGACAACGACTCCGTCATAGAGTCGACAGATAAAATGTCTCTGTCCCCATGGTTCATTTTTAATCGGTACAAGGACCTCAAATTCATCTTTGAGTTTTTTCCATGACTCATTCACATCATTTGAATCGATAGTAATAAAATTGCCTTGCGATTTATAACCTATCTCTATTGGAATGCTTTCATGCTTATCGCTAACAAACCCTATCTGATGACTTTCACTCTTTAAGTGAACATACCAGTTTTCTTTAAAAACGGGCCGCAAACCAAAAGCCTTGGTAAAGGACTCCGCCGCTTTAATAGGGTCGTCAACACACAATACAGGATAGATGGCCGAAAAACTCATGGACAATTCCTAGGTCTTAACTTAAATCATACATACAGGTTGTATGTATGTCAAAAAAAATAATTGAAGGCGAAAAAACTAAGGCACTTATTTTAAAGGTGGCAAGAAAGCTATTTTCTAAGGGCCATGAAAATGTATCAGCCTCGGATATCGCAGAGGCTGCTCATGTCACTCGTGGAGCTCTTTATCATCACTTTGAGGATAAAAAAGAAATTTTTCGTGAAGTTGTTTTGCAAGTTGCCGCTGAAATTGTGGAAAAAATTAATGAGTCTGCCTCAGCTCATGCAACAGATCCCAAGTCTGCCGTTGTAGAAGGATGTATTGAGTTTCTTAAGGTCGCAAATAACCCTGAGTTTCGACAGATTTTTTTATTAGATGCACCGACAGTTCTAGGCTGGCCTGAGTGGAGACGCATTGATGAAAAATTTGGACTTGGATCATTAAAAGAAGGATTAGGCGCTTGCTCAAACGAAGGATCACTAGATCAACGAGACATTGATACTGATTCTTTATTAATATCAGGAGCATTAAATGAAATGGTTTTTTTCTTAGCAGAAACCCATTCAAATAAAATTAACTCGCGTATACGCGCTAAAGTCGAGCAACTCGTCTCTGCTTTTGTTGTCTTAAAATGAGAAGATTGGTGCCCTACACTCTAATCTCATTGAACCAATCGTGGAAACAGAAGAATTTCCCATCGTTTGGAAGAGACTTTCGATTGATCTGGAAAAACTGGCAAAGTGGGCCAACCTTAGCCAATAACTATCAGGCAAATACTAAAACGATAGTTAGGTGAGAAGTGGGGGAAAAATGAAAAGTGTACTAAGTCTTATCACTACTATTATTTTCGTGACCACCAGTAGCATAGTTTCTAAAAGTCTTTATCAACAAATTAAAGTTGAATCGCTTGAGAAGGTCGATCAAGGTTTGGGCTCATTATCAAATTTTGCGAAAAACCTAACAAAAGGCCAAAAGTAAATTGCAAATTGTCTTTCGTTTTCGAGAAGAAAATTATCAGTTAGATTTCAACCTAAAAAATCGATTGAACTGAGAATTGATACATTTAAAAAATCTTAGGTTTAACTATAGATTTTTTTAAATATGAATAGATGATTCTTTTTTTTGTTTTGTTAGTCAAAAAAAATAGAACAAGGTTTGATTAAATTAAATATCTTTCTTCTAATTATTTAGCCGGTCTTTTAAAACCGGCTAACGTTAATAATGTTTAATTTTATTCAAGGATTTAAGATTTATATCTGCAGAGTAGATTTACTTCCTTTATACGAAGCGTACCTTTTACACTACTTCCATCTTCTAATTCTTTAGATCTTGTCCAATCAAATTGTTTTTTGAAAGTTATTGCAGTTATATTGTTTCGTTTATTGTCTGATATTATTGTACCTGAAAATGTTCCTATCAATTCACTTTTCGCATCATTGGTCCGTACTGAAATATGCCCATAGCTATCAGAAATTCTTATAGAAAGTTTAACAGGTGAGAATTCGTCATTTGAATTGCCAATACCATTTTTAGATTTCGAATCTACACTAACTTCTACCGTTGATTGACTCGAAATTAATCCTAAACCGGGTTCATACACTTCCGGCATTTCCATCACTTCTACATCTGGGGTTGTGATGTCACAAGTTAATGCATCTGAAGCAAAAGTGTTGTTGTTCAAACCTAGTAACGTAAATACATAAAAAGATAAAATGAGCTTATTCATTGGCAAATCTCCTAGTTTTGATATTTAAAATAAAAGATAACGCCATGCGCGATATTTTGCTAGGAATAATATTTAGCATGTAATGTTTATACGTTAGCCACTCTGGTAACGGATTTAAGATATGTTTCCAAGACTTATCAAATATATATTTTTATGAATTTGAAAAATTAATAGTCGCAGAAATAGTAGCGCTACTATTTCAGTGGCAAAAGCCCACTACTCCAGTGGCCATTTATGATTAAGATTTTATTCAAAATTTATCAGGAAAATGGTCCAATCCAAACTCATTATCTGCCTGAAATTTTTTTAAGTTTGGCATTTTATTCTTCGAAAAACTCTAAGTTATAACTCATTTTTATCCATGCAATTATTTTGGCATGGCCTTTGCCTATACATGAATTGGAAGAAATGGAACTACCATCGCTATGCCATTTCGATGGTAGGCAAAATTTTGTAAATGATCGAAATAACAAAAACTGGAAGTCGATATTTACTAGTCAGTCAGATGTTTTGCGCATTTTAAGTTTTATTTATTTAGGTGGGAAAATTTAACAACATTTTTGGAGGTTAATGAAATTTAAATGAAGACCACGCAAACAAGGCGTGCGCGACAAAAGTCGTGGGAAGGAAAAGAATGTGTGATTAATGAGATCACAGTTGAGGACAAAATAATGGATCAAATACTTGAAGAACTTACAGAAATTTTATATCTTGAGTTTGGCCAGTTTAATCAAGATCAAAATTCTCTTCCGATGATGGGATGTTCCTCAAAACAAAAAAAGGACATCGCATGAAATACAAAATTGCATTTTACATTCGCGTTTCAACTGAAGAACAAGCAAAAAATTTAGAAGGCTCAATTAAAAATCAAAAAGAGCGGCTCTTTCAAGCTGTGAAGCTTAAAAATATGGACTCAAGCTTTGGTGAAGTTTCTGGCGTTTATATTGACCGCGCCAAGTCGGGCAAGGATACAAATAGACCAGAGCTGCAAAAAATGTTGTTAGATATTCAAGAGAGCAGAATCAATCTCGTGATGGCCAGCGAGTTATCAAGAATTTCAAGATCAATTAAAGATTTTTCGGATATCTGGGAGATGATGAAAAAGAATAATTGCGGTTTTTTATCTCTGCGTGAAAATTTTGATACCACTACGGCAGCAGGTGAAATGGTTCTTTATACGGTGGCGAATATTGCTCAATTTGAAAGACGACAAGTGAGCGAAAGAGTCGCCGCCAATATTAAAGCTAGATCAGAACGAGGGCTTTATAACGGCGGAGGGGTTGTTCTTGGTTTAAAAATTGATCCTGATAAACCTGGTCATCTCTTAATTGATGAAGAAGGAAAATTTATAGTTATTGAGGCATTCAAAGCATTTTTAAGTGAAGGCACACTTTCAAGTGCTGCTCGTTATTTAAATGACCACGGCTTTAAGGCGAGAAAACATGTTGAAGGTGGTGGATCAAAACCAAGATTAGGGCATTTTACGGTGGATAATCTTCATAAGATGCTGATCAATAAATCCTATATCGGCATGAAAGTTTTTAAGGATGGAAACAAAAAAATTCAAGTTAAAGCGGCGTGGGAGGCGATTATTGATAATTCCCTTTTTGATCGCGTCCAACTATTGCTTAAGAAAAACCGACATAGGAAAAAACCTCATACAAAAACAAGATTTCCCTATTTATTATCAGGCATCACCTACTGCATGAGTTGTGGGAATGTGATGTGTGGAAAATCGGCCCATGGCAATGGTGGAAAGATTGGCTACTATGAACATTCATGGGCCACAAAAAAGGAATCATGCTTAACAAAAAAAACATTTAGCTGTAACCCTCATCGAGTCCTGGCCAAAAAATTAGAACCATTAGTGATAGAAAAAGTTCTGAATTTTTTTGGGCCAAGAACAATTTGCATCGGAGCTTTTAACTCGAGCGCAAAAGCGGTTTCAAAAAGGGTTTAAAGATAATCAGCATAATCATGAGGCGAAAAAAATTAAGACGAGAATCCAAGCAATAGATGGCCAATTGGATGCCTTAGCGGAAAGACTATCTACCATCCCTGCAAATATTTCAGCAGTGCCAATATTTAAGCAAATGGAGATACTGCAAGATAGAAAGACAGAACTTGAAACGGCATATCTTAATTCTCTTGATGGATTTTATCCTAGAGATTTACCGATTGAATTTGAAGATTTAAAAAAACTCACAATTGGT
Organism: Bacteriovoracaceae bacterium; assembly: GCA_044356225.1. Classification (GTDB taxonomy): domain Bacteria; phylum Bdellovibrionota; class Bacteriovoracia; order Bacteriovoracales; family Bacteriovoracaceae; genus JBIKWR01. The sequence goes on from JBIKWR010000102.1 coordinate 5,790, forward strand.
TTAAAGAAATTATTTAGCGAGACTGCTTCTCCTGAGGTCAAAACTAAAATCATTCAGAAACTTGTGGCAAAAATTGAAATTGGCATCGATTCGGTTAGAATTCATTTTATAGTAGGGAAGGAAAGCTTAAGAAGTTTAATTGAACCAAGACTTTTAAATCTTGGTTCGAATAGTTTGACAAATGGTGCCCGAAGAGGGACTTGAACCCCCACGCGTGAGCACTAGATCCTAAGTCTAGCGTGTCTACCAATTCCACCATCCGGGCATATTAAAAAAAATGTTAAAGTTCATCGCATCCTGCTCTTTCCCACCTACGGACTCCTGTCCTACTCGGTCGGATTCGGCTACCAATTCCACCATCCGGGCAGCTTAAAAAAACTATTAAATTTTTGCGGGATTATGTCTTAATTTATCTTAACTTGGCAACAACTTGATACGCATATAATGGAGTAAGTCGTAAACAAATATTTATTTTTTACAAATCTGATTCAGAACGCAGAGATTTAAAAAAATTCGCCCAACCATCAACCCCGTCTGCAAAGTGCTTATAGTGTGAGAGACTTAAAGTTTTGGTCTCTGGTTTGTAATATTCAAAACCTTCTTGACTCTCAATTTTTAAATTTTTTAAATTTAAATCAAACAAAAATGAAAAAGAATCATCTTCTAGGAACTCTATTAACGTTAAAGTAATTTCCTGCTTGTCTATCAAAGGTAACATTTCATCTAATTTAACTTCCCAGCCACAAAAACTTTTAATCCATTTTTTATTCATCTCTATTTCAATGACCAATTCTAAATTATAAAAAAAATTACTAAAAAACTTGAAGATTTCATTATCATTAATTTTATTAATATCCAGAAACAAATGATTAGCACTTAAGACCCTATCTTTAGAAGAATTTCCAATAATTATGTGATAAGATATAGAGAGCTTTCGATCAGTTTGAACTTTTGAAAAATTTTTATTTAAAATATAGTTAACTCTTTCAAGAATGTCATAACATCTTGATTTGGAAATTTCTGTTGCACAAGAAATATTAAAAGCAAATTGATCAGAAATGTTTTTTTTTAATTTCTCTATCTTTATAAAATATGAATCATTCCATTTATATAATTGATTCACTTCTTGCGCGGTGACCTTCCGACTGACAGTGGCCATGGCCATCAGTAAGCCAGCTAAAAGCCATAATTTAAGTAAGGCGATTCGCATAATGGAGTGTTCCCAAAGTCTTCCGATTGTATATAATTCAGCGCAATATACTAAAATCAGGGTCATTTTCAAGACTATTTTGATGTTTTGGTGGTTTTTACAATTTATCGATAAAAGCAATAGCTATTGAATTTACAGAAACTCCGCTAGATGTTATCTAAGATGGTTCAGATTTCCATAACTTAAGTGAGAAAAAAATGAATCAAAACAATCAAACAGCGACAGATATCCTAGTTTCTATTCAAAATTTGACTGTCGACTTCAAGACGGATTCTGGCAAAGTGAGTGCTGTTAAGAATATCAGCTTTGATATTCCTAGAGGGAAAACAGTTGGATTAGTTGGAGAATCGGGTTCAGGTAAATCAGTTACTTCTTTGGCGATCATGGGCCTCATTCCTAATCCCCCAGGGAAAATAAGTTCCGGCAAAATTATCTTTGAAGGTGAGGATCTCCTTAAAAAATCTGACTCGGAAATGAGAAAAATTCGCGGCAATAATATTTCGATGATTTTCCAAGAACCCATGACATCTTTAAACCCGGTGTTCACCGTGGGAAATCAAATTGATGAGGCGATCATTCTCCATCAAGGTAAGTCAAAATCAGATGCTAGAAAACGCACCATTGAATTGTTAAGCGAAGTAGGAATTCCGACACCTGAAGTTAAGGTCAATGCTTACCCTCACGAAATGTCAGGCGGGCAAAAACAGCGAGTGATGATCGCCATGGCCATGGCCTGTGAACCCAAACTTCTTATTTGTGATGAACCAACGACCGCGCTTGATGTGACCATTCAAAAACAAGTTTTAGAGTTAATGTTTGAGTTACAACGCAAACGAAATATGTCCATGCTTTTTATCACTCATGATTTGGCGGTTATTGCTGATATCGCTGATGATGTGATCGTCATGTATCAAGGAAACTTAGTTGAAAAAAATAAAACTAAAGAAATTTTCTTAAAACCTCAACACCCCTACACTCGAGGTTTGATGGCCTGTCGTCCAGGAGTTGATACTAATCCTAAACGTTTATTAACCGTCAGTGATTTTTTAACTGAAGACGGTAAAGAAAAAACCCGAATTGCTCCAGGAAAAATTGAAGTAAAAGAAGAAAAAAAACCTGACAATGTAAAATACCCAACACTTTTGGAAGTGAATGGATTGTCTAAGCATTTTCCGATTAAAGGCGGCATCTTTGGAAGAACCGTAAACTGGTTTAAAGCGGTAGATAATGTTTCCTTTAAAATTGGGCGGGGAAGAACCCTTGGTTTGGTAGGTGAATCAGGGTGCGGGAAAACTACCTTAGGAAGAGCAATCTTAAGATTGATTGAACCAACCGAGGGTGAAGTTAAATATAACGGCATCGATGTTACTAAATTAGCACCTAAAGAAATGCGTGAACTAAGAAAAAAAATGCAAATTATTTTTCAAGATCCATACTCCTCGCTCAATCCTCGAATGACTATTGGAGAAATCCTGACCGAACCTATGGTCATTCATAGTATTGGTCAGAATAAAAAAGAACGATATGAAATGGCCAGTGAGCTACTTAAAAGAGTGGGATTACCAGGCAACCATTTATTACGTTATCCTCATGAGTTTTCTGGTGGACAAAGGCAACGCATCTGTATTGCTAGGGCCTTGGCACTTAAACCTGAATTTATTATTTGTGATGAATCGGTTTCAGCATTAGATGTTTCGGTTCAAGCTCAAGTACTCAATTTATTGCTCGATTTGCAAGACGAGTTCAATTTAACTTACATTTTTATTTCGCACGATTTGTCTGTGGTTAAATTTATTTCAGATGAGATTGGAGTTATGCACGCGGGTAAAATAGTAGAATATGGGTCTGCCAATAATATTTATCATCATCCCCAAGTCGACTATACCAAAAAGCTATTGGAGGCGATCCCCAAAGGTGTGCCCAAAGGACTATCTCCAGAGCAAGTGGCGGCTTATCGGTTTTAATTTATTTTTTTTATTTCTAGTGGGCTAGGCAGCTTTCTTAAATTTTGCTACTTCCTTTTCTAGGTGCTCATTCTTCATTTTTAAAGATTGTAGTTCTTGCCGATTTTTAACTAATTCTTTTTTCTGTTCGGCCAATAATTCTTCATGTTGTTTTTTTTCAGTTTCAACTCTTAAGATATTTTTTTCAAGCGCCTGCATTTTTTGTTTCATCATGGCATCAGCTCCACCATTTTTCTTCTTTGCCATTTTATCAGCTTGTTCTGCCAATTTATTATTCATATTTATTTTATGCTCTAACTCTTTGATCTTCTTTTTTAGATTCCCCACTAAAGCATCATCTTCTTTGTCATTTTCTTTTTCTGGATCTTTTCCTGAATCATTTGGTGCATGATTTGTTTCGGTTATTTTTACCGCTACGTCACCCACCTCTGTAATTGCCAAGACATCCTCATTCTCAAATGCTAAAGGTGTTACTGTTTTCGGGGTTTCGCTTATCGACAACTTATTTTCCATTGAAGCTTTCTGGACATTTTCCAATTTTATTTTTAAAGATTTAATTTCCTGTTCTTTGGCCAACTGATATTTTTTAAATTCTTTTTCTAATCGCAGTACTTTTTCTTTATCGATCGGTGAATGTAGAGCAATACTAGCATGTGATGCTTTGCCAGACATTCCTTTTGATTCTAATTCTCTAAGCGCCAAATCAGATTTTTGAACTCTATTTCTGAGTTTAGTAATTTCATGATTTTTTCGATTTAATTCACCCGTTAATTTTTCTTCTATTCTATTTTTTTCAATCTCTTTTCCTTTTGCTTCTTTTTGCAGCGCTAATAACTCCTGGGTCCGATCCGCATGCACTTTTGTTAAAAACGATTTTGCATTTTCAGCATCATGGTCATCACTAACATGATCCAAATGACTAACTAACAATTTCTTGGTATCAGCATCAAGGTGACCCTTTTGCTGTATCATTGCAATCACTTTGTATAATTGATTGATCTTGAGTTCTTTTTGATTTATTTGCGCCAATAATTTTTCATTACCTGGTGAGTTTAATGGTTTGGTTGCTTCTTTTTTAATTTCTTTGGCTTCATTTTTAAGCGCCTGGATATGATGTATTGAGGTCGTGCTTTTTTCCACTGGTGCATGTTCATTTTTCTCTAATAATTTATGATTTTGTTTTTTGGCAATAGTTTCAAATTTTGCTTGTTTGATTTGTTTATCGAGTAACTGTTTAATAACTTTTTCATCTGCTAAAATTTGTTCAGAAATAAGTTTTGCCTGTTTTGATATAACCAGGTGATCTTTTCTTTTATTCAGAATTTCATCCACTGCCACTTCGATCAGGTTATTAAAACTTTTATCTTGCCCATAAAAAGACAATCCTAATGATTTATCTACCGCTTCAATACTTAATGAATTAGTGGCAAGCAAAACGGCTTCGACTATCTTCTCTCTTACATTGGGTGAATTCTCTTTTAATAATATGAATACTTTTTCTAGCATGAGAGGAAGGGCCTTTTTGTCTTTAATTTGCAAAGACGTAATTAATGGAATGACTATTTTTTTGGACAAATCCTTTTCTAAGCCAACGCATGAAAGTGAGTTGGGTAAAGTCTCGGTTATTACTTTTTTGACTTTTGCTTGGAAAGATTTATAAACCTCAGTAGTGATTTCGGTATTGAAAATAACAGGAGTTTTTTTCTCCTTAATTTCAATGATCGCCAGCATGATTTTTGATAAAGAAGCATTGAAAATTGCTGACTTTGTTTCTTTATCTGATAAAGCTTCCGTTATCTTTTCTTGATGTTCATTTTCACTTTTAATTAAATCTTCACTATTTTTTAAATAATGAACAAGTTTATCTTTTTCTGCAACTGACAAATGAGCGAACTCATCTGGATATGGAAAATCTTTTAAATAATTTTCTATTTTTTTTCCTGAGGATTCTGATGTTTCAGATGATATTGCTGCTGCTTCTGCAGTTTCTGCAGTTTCCGCTGTTTCTGCAGTTTCTGCAGTTTCCGCTGTTTCTGCAGTTTCCGCTGTTTCATTTTTCTTGGAAA
>JBIKWR010000241.1:0-3107 GCA_044356225.1 Bacteriovoracaceae bacterium
GTTTGAAAATTGACTTTTTTTGCCAATTCCAAGATGCGATTTTTTGTTTCACCATCTGCAAGAGGAGTGAATTGATTAAACCAAGGGGCAATAAAAGTGGGATAGATCCACATCATAAAAAGTTGAAAAAGTGTGATCACAACAAATGAAAATATCCACCAATACTGCGACCATCTCATAAACCAAATGATCGCCGTGAGCAATGGGATCATGATGATCAACGAGAGAATAATTTGTTTGATCATATCGGCTAAATAAATTTTTATCGTGGTCTTGTTAAATCCAAATTTTTCTTCGATCACAAAAGTAGAATATAAGTCAAATGGTAGAGATAAAATTCCCTGGCATAATCCAAAAACAAAAATAAAAAGAATAGAAAAAAAGAGAGATTGCTGGGATTCGATTGAAGGGGCCAAACTTCCAGTGCTATTCAAGGCCAAAATAAGTAGGTGCTGAAGTTTTTCTAGTCCTCCACCAACTGTCCAAAAACCAAGTAAAAAACTTTGGAAAATTAAGTATTTTTGATTAAAACGCCCATTGGTCAAACTATAAGCCGCTGCTTTTTGGTGCTCGGCCAAACTTATTTTTTCAGCGAACTTAAGCGGCACCTTCATTCGATATTTTAAAATGGAATTTTGGTTTCGCAAATTGAGGATGAGTTCAACTAACGTTTTTATCACTAAAAAGGTTAAAAAAATGTTTGCTAAATCCAGTGTATTATTCAAAACTGCTCCTCATGAATGTTTCTTGAACTTAAGTAGCACTAAGTCTACCGGGAATAAAGATGAAAATCCATCAACTATGGACCAAAAGCACATTGAGAAACTTTAGCTATATCATTGAGTATAATTCAGAAGCGATTTGTATTGATCCTTTTGATGTTTCGCAATCTTTAGCATTTTTAAAAAAACATTCGCTAAAATTAACGACGATATTAAATACCCATGAGCATTGGGATCATACCCAAGGCAACGAAGATTTACGTCGGCAAACCAAGGCGCAAATTTGGGCCCATGAAAAGTCCAAAGGACTCATTCCCCATGTGGATAGATATTTAAAAGGTGGCGAAAAATTGGAATTTTCACCAGGCTGGTCGATGGAAGTCATCAATTCCCCAGGACATACTTTTGCTCATTTATGCTTTCTTATTTTGGTCGATGGTCAACCTCAAGGTTTATTTTCTGGGGATACATTGTTTAATGCGGGAGTTGGCAATTGCCGCGGAGGAGACCCTCAGATTTTATTTAAGACCATAACTAAAAATTTTGGAAAGTTATCGAATGAACTAAAAATTTATCCCGGGCATGAATATTTAGGGAATAATTTAAATTTTACTTTATCGATTGATAAAAAGAATACGATGGCACTCGATTTGTTAAAAGACTACCAACGGCATAGTGCTGAATGGGAAAAAAATGGTGGATTTCGAATTACCACTCTCGGCGAAGAACGACAGATTAATCTTTTTTTAAAATTGGATGATCCACAGTTAAAATCAGATCTTATGGCACAAAAATTATCAGACAAAGAAATGTTTTTAAAACTGCGAGCAGCGAGAGATCTTTGGTAAAATCGTTAATCAAAAAATTATAAAGGAAGAGTTGAAATGACCAAGTTAAAAATAGCCGAGATCGCTCCAGAGTTTTCATTGTTAAATCAACATTCAAAAGAAATATCTTTAGCTAATCTGCTAAAAAAAAATGATTTAGTAGTACTTTATTTCTACCCTCGGGCGATGACACCAGGTTGTACCACCCAGGCCCAGGGGATGTGCGAAATCAAAACCCTAATGTCCAAAAAAAAGGTGGCGGTCGTGGGAATTGCTCCGGATGCTCCGGGCAAACTTTTAAAGTTTGCCGAAAAATACTCGCTGGATTTTGATTTGTTATCGGATGAAGATAAGGCGGTGACAAAAAGTTATGGTGCTTGGGGGAAAAAAAAGTTTATGGGTAAAGAGTTTATGGGGGTTTTACGTCAGACATTTTTTATCGGAAAAAATGCCAAGATCAGAGAGATTTTTACAATTGTCAAAACCAAAACCCATCATTTGGATGTGGCCGAATGGATCCAAAGAAATCTTTAGGCACGTTGCAGTAGCTTTATTTTTAGCAGTGTCATTTAGGGGCCTGAAACTTAATGACTCACTGGTTCACAAGGTTTTTTTTCAATTTCAAATGTAAGTTTACAACTCTTTTCAATTTTTTTTAAAAAACCATGATTTACTCTTTTGTTCATCTCGTGCTTTAGGTTAAATTGCCCGTTCTTTGGAACACTTTAAAAGTACAGTTCATTTGAAAATTTATGACGAAGGGGGATCGGGATGAGAATGGATAAAAGAGGCTTAGTCGATAAAATTGGGTTGGCCGCGTGGCGTTTATTTTTGACCATCTTTATTAGCGTAGCATGTGCTCAAACTTCTTTTTTAATGGAAAATTCTCATGCAACTAATAAAAAAGGCGAGCGAGAAGTTTCATCAACTTTTTCCATGGCCTCTTATAATCTCCTCAATCTTTTTGATACTCGACATGATGAAGGAAAAAATGATGTGGATTTTTTACCTCTCAGTTATCCGGATAAAGAAAAACTTTGTCGCGAAGTTTATCCTGTTGGCAACCGTTTTTTATCGGATTGTTTAACCGCCGATTGGAATGACCAACGCTTAGAGCTGAAACTCAATCAGATTAAAAAAGCGATGGAGTTAAATTTCCAAACTCTTCCCGATGTTTTGGCGGTGATGGAAGTTGAAAATCAAAATGTCGTAGGTCAGTTGGCCAAAAAGTTAGGTTACAAAAATTTTGTCGTGACGAATTCTCCCGATAAACGCGGAATCGATGTGGCCTTACTTTATAATTTAAAAGAAGGAGTGAAATTTAGTGCTGCCCGTGAACACGCGATAAATAACGATCCGTGGTTTACCCATGATAAACCCACCAGAAATATTCTTGAGATAGAGTTAAGTTTGAATGAAAAACCCTTGAGTATTTTTATTAATCATTGGCCAAGCCAAGCTTCGCCTAGCAAGTATCGTTTTTTGGCGGCGCAATTTTTAAAAAATATTGTTGATGAAAGGCTCAATAAAAGTCCTCAACATCATGTTGTCGTATTGG
>JBIKWR010000103.1:0-10910 GCA_044356225.1 Bacteriovoracaceae bacterium
TCAATATCGTTGATTGTAATTAAACGATTACCACAGACCATAATATCGCCGTCACTTGTTATTGGTCCAGAGTAAGATGCTTTCCAATCTCCAATGTACAATGGACGTGATCGACAATATTTTTCACTAACACAAACCGTTTTCTTTTTGGTTTTTGGCCCACAAATCAAATTCTCATATTGAGATGAGTTGCCAAATGTTGACTGAATCAATAGGGTGAAAAGCAAAATGGTTAAAAAATAACGAATCATGATTAGCTCCAATTTTTTGTTATCGAGAATTGTATCATTTCATTTTGCTGGAGCGATCAATCATCAATGAAATGGTTAGAACAAACTGTTCGCGGAAAGTTTTGACAGTTTCCAGATTTTTGGCGATTTATGATGCTAATTGAGCTGATAAATAGTCATCTAATTGAAAATTTGTTATATAAATTCGATACTTACAAAATATTATTTGCAAATTCAGCAAGGAATTATTCATGGATAAAATGACGAGAACGATCAAAGTCAAAAAAGTTCAAGATGTGGTCAAAGAAAAGCTCAATGTTGCAAAGCAATATGAACTGTCTCATCAGGATCTCATTGGATTTTGGAAAAATATTTATACCTCTCGAAAAGTGGATGATGCGGAAATTTCTATGAAAAAAAGCTCAGATGCTTTTTTTCAAATTTCGGGTGCTGGTCATGAGGGTATTCTTTCGGCTGCGGCAAAAGTTTTAAAACCAGGACATGATTTTTTTGTTCCTTACTACCGCGATCGCGCGCTTTGTTTAGGTCTAGGAGTTACGCCCTATGAAATGTTATGCCAAGCGAATGGCAATACCGGCGATACCGCTTCAGCGGGAAGGCAAATGCCTGCCCATTGGGGAAATGCCAAACTTAACATCATCACTAAATCCAGTTGTACCGGAACTCAGTTTTTACAAGCGGTGGGTATTGCAGAAGCAGGAAAATATTTAGCTGAACAAAATATTGAAAATGGCCCTAATTTTAATAAAAAAGAAATTGTGTATGTTTCCTGTGGCGATGGCACAACTTCGCAAGGTGAATTTTGGGAAGGGCTTTCCACTGCTATCGTCAATAAACTTCCAGTGCTCTTTTTGGTTGAAGATAATGGTTTTGCTATTTCCGTTCCTACTTTTGTGCAAACACCGGAAGCTTCGATTTCAAAAGCCTTTGAAGATTTCCCAGGGCTTAAAGTTTTAAAATGTGATGGCAATTGTCCTATTGATAGCTATGCCATTATGAAAGATGCCGAAGCCTATTTACGTTCTGGCGATGGCCCAGTGCTGGTGCACGCTTTTGTCACCAGACCGTATTCGCATTCTTTATCTGATGATCAAGGTTTTTACCGCACTAAAGAAGAATTAGATAAAGAAAAAAAAGAAGATGTTTTTCATTCGTATCGAGAATTTTTATTAAAAGCAGAAATCATTAGTGAAGATGAACTGAATAAAATTAATGATGAAATTAACAATGAAGTGAAGCTGGCGCAAAAAAGATGTTTAGAAACACCTTGGCCAAAAAAATCTACGGTGATGGACCATTTGTATTCCCATGAGATGGATCCCACTTCTGCAGATTTTGAAACCGCCCCACAGTTTGCGGGCAAAGCTGATATCCCTTTGGCCGGGGCGATTAATTCAGTACTCAAAAGTGAAGTTCAAAGTAATCCACTAATTCGTGTTTTTGGTGAAGACGTGGCGGATTTTTCTGAACTCTATAAACTGGATAACCCCGATCTCAAAGGCAAAGGTGGCGTTTTTCGAGTGACAAGTGGGGTGCAAAGAGCAGCACGAGAAAATCAAGTTTTTAATTCACCCTTAGCGGAAGCGAATATTATTGGTCGGGCGATTGGCCAGGCAATGCGTGGACTAAAACCCGTGGTGGAAATTCAGTTTTTTGATTATATCTGGACGGCGTTTATGCAACTTAAAAACGAAATGGCGACCACTCGTTACCGCTCTGGTGGTGCTTACAAATGTCCGATGGTGGTGCGCGTGCCGATCGGTGGCTATCTTCGTGGAGGAGCGATTTATCATTCTCAATGTGGAGAATCGATTTTTACTCACATCCCAGGGATTAGAGTGGTGTTTCCATCGAATGCCACTGATGCTGCCGGTCTCTTAAGAACCGCCATCCGCTGTGACGATCCCGTTTTATTTTTGGAGCATAAACATCTTTATTACCAAGGTTACAACCGGACTGCAGATCCAGGCTCCAATTATATGATCCCTTTTGGTAAGGCCAAAATTGTGCGCGAGGGAGCCGATGCTACTATTGTTGCTTGGGGCGCTTTAGTACAAAAATCGGTGGAGGCGGCAAAAAAATTAGAAGAGGAATTAGGCGTTACCATAGAAGTGATCGATCTTAGAACTCTCGCACCCTTTGATATGGAAACCATCAAAGAGTCTTTAGCAAAAACCAATCGAATTCTCATCTGTCATGAAGAAACGAAAACTTCAGGTTTTGCCGGTGAGATCGCCGCGCGAATTAATGAAGAATGTTTTGAGTCGCTCGATGCTCCAATTCTCAGAGTAACAGCGATGGATACACATTGCGCTTACAATCCAGATTTAGAAGAGGTGATATTACCGCAAACGGAAAATATCACTGAGGCTTTAAAAAAACTTTTGGCGTATTAGGGTTCGTTAGCACTCCAACTTGTACGTATTCTCGACACCAAGTTAAAACGCTAACAAACTCTCATTTTTTATTTTTCATCTAAACTAATATCATTTGGATTCGCCAGACATCTTACACCTGCTTTCCACCCTCCACCTGGAAATGCGACTTCAGCAGAAAAACCGCGTTTATATAAACCACCAAAAAGATAGTAATCAAAAAGGCGATTTCCGTTAGCATCCTCATAACCAGTTAGAGTTTTTTTTGTCGATGTCCACATCCATGTTTGTGCCTCTTTAATATAATGATCTTTTAAAGATTCATCATTGAAATAAAAATCTATTACATTTTCTCCATCAGCATTCAGGTGATTAATTTTATAGTATCCTTCTGCTTTATTATTTTCCAACTCAAGTTGAACTTCAGGTGTATACAGAGGCATATTTGAGTACATTGACGCTCTAATGCCTTTGTAGCCCAAGTGTGTTTGAGCGTAATATGCAATTTCTCTGGCGGTTGGCATTCGTGAACCCAAAGAGTTGCAATGTCTAACGCCCTGATCGTGGCTCATCTTCCGAATTTCCTTTCCATCACGAACAAAGTCAGTCAGTTGGGGAGCTAATCCGTAGACGATTTTATGCATTTTATTTTGTAAGATTTTGATTTTCTCTTGGCAGTCTTTTATATCCTGGCAATCAAGGATGCTTGATTCTTCTGAGTGTAAATTTTTTAATGAAAAACCGGCAATTAAAATAGCGAAGACTGAATAGGTGCTTAATATTTTTAGGGCGCTTAATAAAAACATAGATTTATTTTCTGATCTCGGCATAAATTACTCCGGTTAAGTTTAAAAAAACAATTTACCGTGGTGCAAAATTTAAACAAGTGAGATTGAAATAATTGCTAGAAGTTTTTTTAAAACAAGACACAGGAAATGTGAATTTCTCAATGAAATTTAAAATCTTTCACCTTTTAATATCCCTGTTTAGATTAATATTGAAACTAAAAAAAAATAGAAAGGCTAAAGCCATATTTATGACGTAAGGAGCGCTTGAGTATAAGTTAGCGGAGGCAATCTTTTTTCTAGAGAAGTTGCGGCACGAATTAATTAATTAAGAGTGTTTTGAATCCCTCGATGCACCGATTTTGCGAGTGGCCGCCCTCGATACTCATTGCGCGTACAATCCAGATTTAGAAGAGGTGATTTTACCGCAAACGGAAAATGTGATTGAGATGTTAAAAAAACTTTTGGTGTATTAGAAAAATTAAATTTGAGTCCACTCATCGCTACTTAGTGCCGGAGTCCATTGTTTATTATTAAAAGTTTCAATCCCATTTTGAGATACAGTTCCAACTGAAACATCTTGGTCATATATGGCCACAGGAGGTGCTTCGGTGCCGTATGGTACTCCAGTACTAGAGGAGGCACCAGGTGTTGAAGCATGAACTTGAGAAAAAAGCGGATTAGTTAGATGCCATGACATAGTAGTATTGCCAATAAAAGCGACTGCCGTCGCTTGATAAGATTGTCCATCATCGCTCACGATTAATGCTGGATCATTGGTAAGAACCATTCCCTGGGCCGGAGCAGTTGATTGACCTATGGCCTTGGTCCCTTCGAAAAAGACATCTGCTCCTATACAACTAGTAGGTGCACCCATGCTAACAGAAGCATTTTCGGTTATAGCACTCGCCGCTGCGAATCCATAACTATAAAAATGTGAATTAGGTTTAGTTATGCCCATTTCACTTAAGCAATCAGTGTAAATATCATATTGGGCATACCAAGATTGTTGCGTTTTAAAAATCATAGAAAGGATCAATTTTCCTTCTGCACTACGGGCCTTGGCCTGATACTGCTTAAATAATGGTAAGGATACGCTGGAGAGGATTCCCACCACGGCGACGACCACCATCAATTCAATTAATGTGAAACCCCTTTCACCTTTTTTAATTTTCATAAACTTATTTTCTCATGTTTGGTGGGATGGTTCAAAAATGTCGGTAACTTGTCGGTTTTGTGATGGAGCTAATTGAGTTGGGCATAAGGAAAATGACGATATTTTGAGTTTTATAGTCTTGAAAATTGAGATGCTGAAAAAAATTTTGGCGTATTAGTTAAATAAGAAAAGTATTTAATAGAGAGGCACTCCAGATCCTACTACTATGTCAGGCCACACTTCACTTGATTGATTAAGATTTCCATTATGATTGATAGAAATTAGATTGATATAGTTTGGACTAAGCATCCCATTTTGAATTGGAATGAGACCTCCAAAAGCATTTGCTGTACTCAATATTGGATTTTCAAAATTAAATGACAAAGTTTCTTCGCCAATATATGCAAGTGCTCCAGCTTGAAAAGTCTGACCGTCATTTGAAACAGTAAAGTTAAGACCATTATTAGCTATAAATAAACCATATTGTGGAGCTATAGGATTACCGATTGCTTTTGTTCCTTGAAAGTAAAAGTCAGCCCCAGAGCAGGCCGCGGGAGCACCATTAGCGATTGCTATATTTTGTGAATTTAATCCTGTCATCCCAAAACCATAACTATAATAATGAGAATCAGGTTTTGTCATACCCATAATTTCTAAACAATCGCTGTAGACCGAGTATTCAGCATACCAAGCTTTTTCTACTCTTAAGATGGTCGATAAAATAATTTTTCCTTCAGTGCTTCGGGCTTTGACTTGGTACTGTTTAAACAAGGGTGTGGCGACACTGGCGAGAATACCGATGACAGCAACCACCACCATTAATTCCACTAGGGTGAAACCAAGATTTCTATTTTTTGATGTTTTCATTTAAATATTTTCTCATGGAAGGCGTGTCAGTTCAAAAATGTTAGTAACTTGTCGGTTTTGTGATGGAGCTAATTGAGTTGGGCATAAGGAAATGACGACTTTTTAAGTTTTAGGGTCTTGAAAATTGAGATCTGGATTTATAGCGGCACTGGAAATCTCAACCAGCACCGCTATATATGTATTGATAACTTCTTTTTAAAAAAATAACCATTCGTCTCATAAATGTTTTTATGCTTCCTCAACCTTTCACATATGATGGATACATCGGAACAACTTTCCCCTAATACCTTTGGAGGTTTAGAATGAAGATTTTAAAATTGAACGTATCGCTTGTGGCCCTACTTCTTAATTTAAATTTGGTGATGGCCCAAGAAAAGTGTACTTACGATTACGATAAATATGTCAATTATATAGATGTTAACGCCAAGGGCGAAGCAACTGGATCCAAAGAAGATGATACAAAACAAGCGGCTGAGGAAAATGCATTTAAAGCTTGTGAAGAAGCATTACAAAGACCAGGAGGAGCAGGAGCACAAATAGTATTACCTTGTAAAGTGATAGAATTTAAAACTCGTTGTGATAGGGAACCATCATTTAGTCGCTTTCAAGTCATTAAATGGAAATGTACGGCATATGCTAACGCGCTTCTTAAAAAAATAAATTTTTATTCCAGATTTTCAGAAATGCGTAAATGTGTTGTAAAAGATTCACAAGCAATCAGAAATAACCAAAAAAGTGAGAGTGAATCGTTTCATATAAATTTTCAATACGACAATAATCAAATTGAAGATGAACAAGGTCTTATTGACAATCCATTAAGTGGTCAACTATCGAACGATTAAAATACATAAAACAAAGAATGAGATAAGCTTCCAAAAACGTTACTTCAGTTGACGGCCACAAAGATAAAAGTTCATGGAGCCAAGAGGTTCCATGAACTAATCCTCAGGGTTCGCTCACAGGGTTCGCTCAGGGTTCGTGATACCTTTTTTAAACAATGTGTTGAATAATTTTACTGAACCATGAAGTAAAAAGTTTTTATACTGAAATGCGCTAGCGAAATGGCATAGTCGAGGATAGCAAGAATTCCCCAGCAGACTCCGCTAGGCCCAAAGGCGGCCCACCACAAGGGCCAGGCCTTTTGGGCCCTAAGCAAAACTTTTTATTATTTTTTTTTGCAGTAAGTATTTTTTTATAAATATTTTTGAAGAGGTTTTTTACTGAGAGTGCTGAGTAACTAAGGCCTATCGCCTGGCCCTTGTGGGGGGCCGCAATGGGCTTGTTCGTGGTTGTGATTTATTTTTTTTGATAAAAATATTTTGAATGCGTAAAATTAAAAATACGACTTTAGTTTTTTCTGACATTTTTCGAACTGATTTTATTTTGATAAATTTAATTTATGAATAATCAAGAAATACATGAAAATCTGATTGTGCTAACCAAACTAGAAAGAAAAACACTCTCTGAAATTTTAGAACTTTTAAGAATGAACTTTAAGAAGAAGATCTTTGCTCAGATGGGGTACTCCCACCTGATCAAAGATATGGTCAAAGAATTACATTATAGCGAATCAGCAGCGTGGCGTAGGTGGAAGGCACTAAAGATTACAGAAGAAATGCCTGAGGCAAAAAAACTTCTTGCCGATGGCGAAGTGAATTTGACAACTTTGGCGAAGCTAGAATCTCATATGAAAGATGAGCCGATTGATAAAAAACGTGAGGCTTTATCTTTTATTAAAAATAAAACTATAAGCGAAGCAGAAAAAAGTTTGTTTGAAATAACTGGGCGCAACACCGTAAAGCAGGATTTTATTCAGCGTGCTTCTGAAAATACTCAACGCATGTCGGTCACTTTGAGTGATGAAACCATAAATAAAATGAATAAGTTGAAACAATTGTTACAAAAAACCCAAACTGATGAGGTGCTCAATTTTGCTTTAGATTGCGCGATTAAAAATTTAACTGAAAAACCAAAAAAAGAATCAAAATCTAGTCCCATCGCCCGAGTCGCCACAGGAAATTTAAGGCAAGAAGTTTTAAAGCGGGACTCCCATACTTGTCAGTACCCAGGCTGTGATGAAACAAATTATTTACATTTGGATCATCAAATTCCTTTTTCAAAAGGAGGTAAGACGATTTCTTCTAATCTAAAAATTTTATGTGCCACCCATAATCGTTATAAAGGTGCTAGGAAGACTTAACTAAGACTCATCGCCGCCTTTGCTAGAGCAAATTTGAGAGGAGAATTTTTTAATACTTTCGCCATTTAAAATAAGTAAAACAAAGAATGAGATAAGCTTCCAAAAACGTCACTTCTGTTGACGGCCAAAAAGATAAAAGTTCATGGAGCCATGAGGTTCCATGAACTAATAAACCTAATATTTTCTCAATCCAATCCCACTGCCAAAATAAACTTAAAATCACTATAGGGATAAAAGCGATGGTATAAACCAGAGTCAATGCCTGACCCATCACACTTCCAAGAAAATTAATCGGTGTAGTTTGTAAAAAAGCCACAAAGTAATTCGCGAGTATAAGCCCCATCAACTTATTTTTAAATCCCCCAGGTGTCGTAATAATCGTCCCCCAAAAAATAAAACTATAGGTAAAACTAAGGGGTGATAAATAAAAATGCCCACACAGTAAAGCGATGAGACAAGTGAGATAAAACCTTGCCTCTAAAGAAAGCTCGGGCGAGAGATAACCGACCATTCTAAAAACAATGACTCTTTTTAAGGGAAAAAATCCTTCGATCCAAAAAAAAAGAACAAAGAGCATAAAGGTCACGCCTTTTTTAAGTCTAGAAAATAACAAAAGAGCGAGCAGGGCACTTAGATGAAGTCCGCCCGGACTTAAAATGTGGAGAAGATTAAAAAATATAAAATCTTTTTTGACTTTTTCAGGGATCCAGCGACCGACGCCAAAAACCAGACCCGTGTATAGATGACCTAAGTCTTTATCTTGAAAATTTTTTCGTAGTTCGCCTATGAATTTAGGACTATACACCGGTCTTTGGTAGTCAAATAATGGAGCAACAAGGAAACAAAACATTCCAATCACCAGAATACGGGTAAAAGCGGGGCAATTCATAAAAAAGGTTCAATCAAAAAACCTTGAAAAATCATAAGGTTAACTTCTTGAATCCAAAGGGCCATAACCCCTTGCTAAAGAACAAATCCAGTACTAAATCTAAGCATGACTTTTCTTAATGATCCTATTCTAAAAAATCAATTAACCGAATTTCTCAAAGAAGACGAAATTTCAAAAAATTATTTTTATCAGCTCAATTTGCCAAAAAATTTAGTAGAAGCGAAATTAAAAATTAAATCCTCAGGTGTGATAGCGGGCCTGCCTTTTTTTATGGAAGTCTTTCATTTATTAGATCCAGACTGGCAAGCTCCTAAAGACCTCTTATTAAAAGAAGGACACTTAGTTGATCCAAGCGAATGGTCTTTTAAAATTTCTTTTGCAGCTGCTTTATCAGGTGAACGAGTAGCGCTCAATCTTTTACAAAGAATGTCGGCGATTGCTACATATACAAAAAAGTTTGTGGAGAAAGCCGAAAAATACCAAGTTAAAATATTAGACACCCGAAAAACGACTCCAGGTCTTCGTAGTTTTGAAAAATACGCCGTGAGAATCGGAGGCGGTCAAAATCATCGTTTTGGGCAAACCGATCTTTGGATGATTAAAGATAATCACAAAGCATGTTTAGGTGGCCTGGAAGCTGCTTATCATTTTTTTATCAACCAAGGCGTCCATTACCAATCGATAGAAGCAGAAATTCATTCCTTGGAAGAAATGGATTTAGCGCAAAAACTTGGAATAAAGTTTTTAATGTTAGATAATTTTTCTCCTGAAAAAATTAAAGAGGCGATTAACAGAAAATCTTTAACGACTCATTTCGAACTGTCTGGAGGAATTAATGAAAAAAATTTGGATGAATATTTAATTTCTGGAGTGGATGCCATTAGCATGGGGGCACTGACTTATCATGCTCCTCCGTTTGATATTTCTTTAAAGTTGAAATCATTATGAATGTTCAGCACTTTGATGTCTTGATTATTGGATGTGGAATTGCAGGTCTTAGCTGTGGTTTAAAACTCGCCGAAAAAAAATATAAAGTGGGAATTCTCACCCGCGAAGAAGATCCTAATATTTGCAACACTTATTGGGCGCAAGGTGGGATTATATATAATCAAGAAAATCCCAGCTTGTTAATTGAAGATATTTTACGTGCCAGTTCTTTTACTTCCAACTTAGAAGCGGCAAAAATATTGGCCTTTGATTCAGTTAAAATTTTTGATGAAATTTTATTAGAAAAAGCGAAAACCCAATTGGCCAAAAGTGGATCAAGTTTAAGCCTGACACAGGAGGCTGCCCACTCTACCAAACGCATTGCCTATCAAGGAGATTTTACCGGAAAAGAAATTCAGGTTTCACTTCTTAATTTCTTAAAAGATAAAAATCGATTTCCCAATGTTCATTTTTTAACCGCCCATACCGCGATTGATCTCATTACTCCTGACCACCACGGAGTTTCGCTTCTGCAGCGATATGAACCCACTCAAGTAGTCGGGGCGTATGCACTTTCACAAAAAACGGGAGAAGTGCAAAAGATCATGGCGAAAAAAACAATTTTAGCGACGGGAGGTGTGGGCAGTCTTTACGTCCATCACACCAATTCCGAAGGTGCCAGAGGTGATGGCCATGCCATGGCCAATCGAGTAGGGGCGCATTTAATCAATATGGAATTTATCCAGTTTCATCCTACGACTTTTTTTAATCGAACCGCGGGCAGACGTTTTCTGATTACCGAAGCGCTTAGAGGTGAAGGGGGCATTTTGCTCAATTCTAAAGGTCAGCGATTTTTAGAAGGTCTGCATCCCGATTTAGAAATGGCGCCACGAGATGTGGTGGCCAGATCCATCGGCCAAGAAATGTTATCGACTAAAGAAGATTGTGTTTATCTCGACATTTCTTTTAAAGATGCTGATTGGTTAAAAAATCGTTTCCCAACAATTTATCGACACTGTTTAGAAAATCGAATTGATATCACTCAAGAACCTATTCCGGTGGTCCCAGCGGCCCATTACACTTGTGGGGGAGTTAAGACCGATCTCGAGGGAAAAACCAATATTGTCGGTTTGTACGCCATAGGTGAGGTGGCATGCACAGGACTCCATGGTGCTAATCGCCTGGCCTCGACTTCGTTATTAGAAGGTTTAGTTTTTGGGTATCGATGTGCTGAAAAAATTCATGATAATTTAGGAAAATTTCAATTTTATGATGAACTTAAAATAAAAGATTGGAGTTTGGCGAAGGGGGACTGTGATCTGCCCCTCGTTGACCAGGATTGGACGAGTCTTCGCCAGACCATGTGGAACTATGTGGGACTCATGCGCTCGGATCATCGTTTAAGACGAGCACAGGCGATGATCAATGAACTTAGTTATGAGGTTCATCGTTTTTATCGC
>JBIKWR010000104.1:0-10877 GCA_044356225.1 Bacteriovoracaceae bacterium
AAATTTTAAACTGGCTTTTCGACCTCGGGCCAAGGCACGAAAAAAGGTTTTTTCAACCTCTGCAGGCCAACTAATCTTATCGAGTATTTTGATCGAGTTTACTATTTTTACGGTTTGTTTATTAATTTCTAAAATTGATAATTTTTTCATATTTTAGTATTTATTTTCCCTCGTACTGGGCCAATAAAGCAATCTCTTTTCGATGCGAAGGCAGCATTTTTAAACGACATCTTTTAAATCCTAACTCGAGAAATCTTTTTTGATAGATTTCAAGTTGATTGATAAAAGTATCATCTGTCATTTTTAAATTTATTAAGATGGTATGTGGTATTTGTTGAGCATTTTTTTTCATCAGAACAATCAAACGAATAATTTCTCTAACCACGACACTTGGAGGTAAATTGATGTCGCAAACAATTAAATGACTAGTAAATCGAAGATCTTCAATGCTTAACAATTCGAAAGGCGATGGTAGATGGATAAACTGGCCTTGCTGTATCCACGACGTTAATCGTTCATCCATTTTTGCAGGATCAACACCATAAACTTTCCAACCCTTTTCTAATAAAAACTGAGATGCTCCTCCAGGTGAAGCGCCCAATTCTAAAACATTTTCACCAGGATTCATTTTTATATCGGCCCACTCCATCGCTTCACTTAACTTGTAGTAAGCGCGCGAAATAACATTCTTTTTTATATTGAGATTTTTTTCGTGTGATTCAAGACGAACTTTGGTATCGATAATCATTTCTCCCCACCAAAACTCAGCCTCATTGATCATGATGACGATTTTTAGCTTTTGACCTAGGTCGAATTTTTCTTTTAACTTTAGGTCATTTAACAGCTTAGGGAGTATGAGAGTTTCATTTAAACTGAGAGCAAAAATATTTTGATTAAATTCTGGCGTCAGGGTCGCGGGAAAATCAAACTTCCCAAAACATTCGCCATAGTAAAGGGCAAAATAAGGTTTAAACTGAATCGGTAGATCAGATTTAAAAGTAAAAAAACCCAATCGTGAATAGCTCAACCGACATGATGGAAATCGTTGACTGATCTCCAGCTTTAATAGTGAATGAACATCGATGGGAGCTACTGCAAAATAAAAATATGCCATAAGATACCTATGTTTTTTTTAAAAACTTTGTCAGAAGAATAATGGTCGTACCATTAACTTTCCCTTCAATTTGAGTGGTATTGTTCGTGAGGTGGATGCTTTTCACTAATGTTCCCCTTTTGGCAACAAATCCAGCACCTTTGACATCTAAATCTTTGATCAATGTGACGGCATCTCCTTCGTTTAAAATAACTCCATTTGAATCCAGAACTTTTGGACCCCCTTGATCCCCTTGTTGCCCTTGGTCTGGTACAATTGATTGCAGAATAAATGGAGGAATGTGAATTTGATCGAGTAATTCTTGGACCCACAAAAGACTTTTCATAGGGGAAAGAATTTGGAAACAGAGAACTTTGGTCGTTAATCGCTCTCCCCAGATTGCCCCACTTAAACATCGCCAATACTCATTGTTTTTAATGGTTTCATGGGTTGGTAATAAACGCGAAGTCTCGAGAGTCTCGAGAGTCTCGAGAGTCTTGAGAGTCTTGAGACACAGGTCGCAAACTAATGAATAATCATCGTTCGGATGACCCATTAGATTGTGAACTAAGACGACTTGATTCGCCTTGGGAGCATTACAAAGTTCACAATGGCCATCGAGCAATGTGATCAATTCTTGTTTTAATTTTTCAAGGTTCATAATATTTCATGATGTTTTATTCTCGGTTGTTCTATTTTTAGGATTTTTTTTAATCTTCAAAGTCTCTTTTTTTTTTGAAGTTACTAAATCAAATCTCTCAGCTATACTGGAATCGAATATTATGTCTCAATTCATCAACTCAATTTGTACTTTAACAAATTTTGTCGATAAATAGGAGTTTTAACTTGATAACTTTTTTTTATGCCGGAATTCTAGCGATCTTATACTTCTACATATCTTTTCAAACAATTAAAATGCGGCAAAAGTATCAAATCTCTTTAGGCTCTGGCCCCAAAAATGAAATAGAAAATTACACCAGTGCACATGCAAATTTTAATGCTTATGTACCAATTTTAATTCTTTTAACTTACTTTCTAGAACTATCCATGACCTCTAGTTATTGGTTGCCATTTTTTATTTTACATTTATTTGGAATAGCGATTGTTCTTGGTCGAATTTTTCATTATCGTGCCTTCACCGCAGAGAAAATGAATTTTAAATTTCGTAAATTGGGAATGTATTTTACCCTTTGGCCTTTGATGGTCTTAGGCATTCTCAATATCATTTATTATTTATGGAATTCGTTTTTATGAAGTTTGTTTTGAAAAAGTATTATGTTGTCCTCAAAGTGAGTTGTTTTGATGAAAATTGAGCAGTTACATCCTGATACTTTAAAGGCGATCGAACGGGGCCATCCATGGATTACCAAAGATAAAATCAGTTCCCAGTTTCCTCGAGATCAAGTTTTTTTAGAAATCATTCATCCCGCTGATAAACGAGTTTTAGGTATTTTCATTCATGACCCTGGACATCCTAAAATTGTCGCACGGTTTTGGTCTCGTTTTCCCATCGACTTTAAACTAGAACTAAAAAACAGAATTTCAAGGTCGATTCATAAAAGGACTCAAAAAAATTACCAGCGCGACAATCTCTATTTTATTTTTGGTGAGAGCGATCAACTGCCTGGGCTTTTTGTGCAAAAATTAGGTCAAATAATTTTGATTCAATACCAATGCTTTTTTTGGATCGACCACCTGAAAATAATTATTCAATCTATCGAGCAGGCACTCAATTGGAAAAGTCCTCCCCTCTTTTATACCCAACCAAGATTACCTGGAGAAAAAAAGATCCATCCCATTTTTTTTGATCAAGGTCATCAATCTTTTTCCCACCAAACTCCTTATCTTTTAACCGAAAATGGCATCAAGTTTGGTATTAGATTTGATTTAAATCATGACATTGGTTGGTTTACAGATATGAGTTCAATTCGTGAAACCATCACGCCTATGCTAAAACCAGAACAAAAAATTCTTAATCTTTTTTCTTATACGGGCGCATTTTCTTTATTGGCCCTAAAACATCATTGTTATGTAACTTCCGTCGATCTTTCCAAAAACTATATGCAATGGTTGACAGATAATATTGGGCTCAATAGCTTTGAAGCTAACCGACATCAAGCGATGGTTCTTGATGCCAATAAGGCGATCAAACAACTTCTCGGTCTTAAGAATGAACGTTTTTCTCTCATTATTTGTGATCCCCCAAGTTCATTTAATGAAAAAGGAAAAAAAATTAATGCGCTTGATTTTTATCAAGAGCAACTAGGAAATTTGATTGAACTATTGGCCCCGAATGGAAAATTAATCATTTTTCTCAATACTCACCAAGTTTTAAAAAAGAAGTTTAAGGAGTTGATTCGCGACCTGATTCCTAAACGTGACGATATCATTCTCGATAATGAGTTAACGATGGATCAAGATTGTCCTATGCTTGAAAATTTCCCTGAAGGCCATTATATTAAGGGACTTGTTATAAAAAAAAATAATATTAAGAAATCAAAATGATTAAAACTTTTTGGGCAAAACTAAAACCTAAACAAGCTCTGAAAGTTATTAACTTTTGGCCGCCTTACTTTGCGGCAGGAATAAAAGTCATTTCTTTTAATGAAGACTTGACCAAGATTGAAGTTCAAATGAAACAAAGTTCTTTTAATACTAATTATGTCGGAACGCATTTTGGTGGAAGTCTTTATTCCATGTGTGATCCTTTTTATATGTTTATGCTTATTCATCATTTGGGAAAAGAACATATTGTCTGGGACCATTCTGCAGAAATTAAGTTTATCAAACCAGGCAAAGGAATCGTCCGCGCCATTTTTTCAGTAACGCTAGAAGAAATTAATCAATACCGACAAATGGCCTTTGATACATTTAAAATCTATCCGAAATTTGAGACTTTTGTTTATGATTCCCAAGACCAACAAATTGCGCAGGTAAAAAAAGTGCTTTATGTCAGGCGCAAAGATGCCAAAGAAAGATTTTTAAAAACAACGTGAAAAAGTGATTACCTTATTTGGCCAATGAACGTAAATAATGGCTTAAATCTCGTAAGTTTTCCTCTGAAAGATAAGAATTCCATCCGGGCATACTTCCAACTTTTTCTGAAACACTGATAAAAAACTGAAAGTTAGGAACTGAACGGATCACTTCCATTAAATCTTTTGGTTTCATTCCATGCACCTTGGCGTATTCACCATCACCTCTGCCCCGATCTCCATGGCAAGCAATACATTTAGCGGCATAAACCTCTTCCCCCCTCATCACCGCCTTTTCATCAATGGGTATAGGGCGAGTCAATGTTTTATTGGAGGTCGGAATAATACCATGTCTTAGGGTTTGGTTTTGAAAAAATTGTTCTCGAGAATCAACATTAACTTGAGAACACGACAACAAACCAAAACTTAGGCTTATCAAGTACATAAAGGATTTAATATTCATCAAACAAGCATAAACAAAGATCAATAAAAAGTCATCTATTCACTTTTTTTGGTCATTTCTCGATAAAAACTCTTCCATTCAGTTCTCCAATGTTTACTCGTTTTTGGGAAACCAGCAAACTCCAGAATTGTCGGAAGAACATCACGACTTAAAATCGGTTCATCAGGAGTATTTAATGGTTGGTTATTTAAAGTTGAAACGAGCAGAGTATTAATCACCTCTTCTCGTTGTATTCCTCCGTGATCTCCTTGAGTAATGGAGCCAGAATTAAAATTATATCCTCGATTTGCTAAGATAATCAAATCGGGAGTTTCCATTTGAAAATCAATTTTTTTTGCGATCGGCGAATCGGAATCTAGAGTTAAAGCTCTCACTAGATAAAAAGGGGCATTGGGGTACTGATGATCAAAAAAACGCTCGATCCATTCTCGCTCATTGATCCATCGATCGACGGCAAAATAAGGATAGGCAAAAGGATCAGAAATATTTGGCAAGTTTGTTGAATAATCAATTTCTAGTTTTAAATTATTTTGATCACATTGAAATTCTTTTAAAGGAAAATAACGAATTTCGATACCATCTTTTTTCAATTGGCCTTCACGGCTGACAATGAGAGCTTTCCCCTTTTTTGAGGTAACAATAACAGGATCTCTAAAGTTTTTAGTATTTTCTTGAAGATTAAGCTGACGATAAATTATGTTTTTTTCATTTTCATTTTTTATGGCGATAGCAATTGATTGAACAGGATGCTTTCTATTTTCCTCTTCAAACGCTTTTTTTGAATGGAAATCGGTAATCGCATTATTTTGAAGCTTAAAACTTAATAAGTCTTCTATGATGTTGTATGTAAATGTCTGGTAACCCGTGGGTAACGTATATTGAAAAAAATCGCCGCATTTTAATGTAGCGCTTTTTTCTAACAACCAAGTTTTTTTACTAACCGAATAATCCCATTTTCTTAAATGAACTTGTGCCAAGCCATCACCTAAAGTATCAAGATAAATATTTGTTTCTTCGAAATAATTTTTCCTAGAAATAGATTTCTTACCATCGTATCTGTATTGGGTTGGATGAATTAAGTATTCTTTTAAAAATGCTAGATCATGATCGGGATGAGGACTCTCATAACTTTTAACTATCATGTGATAATTTTTATTTGATAAATAATCACCCGTAAAAAACTTAGTTAAGTTAAGAGTCGTATTAGGAATAAACTCGGCTTTATTTCTGTTTTTAGAAAATCTATAACGAGAATATTCGCTTTCAATTCCCCCTCTATGGCCATGATCAGAAACAATAAAGATCGCAGCATTTTTTAAAACAGGATCATTTTTGGCCGCGTCTAAGACCATACCTATACTTTGATCCACTGTTTTATAGGCCAAATCTAACATGGCATGATTTTCATGTGAAAACTTATCTATACTAACATACCAGTTTAAAACTAAGTTGAATTTTCCAGGATTTTTAATAATATCTTCTTTTGCACTTTCTGCTGATGCTTGATCCAACAAAAGTGATTGACTATAAATTCCATTGAGTGGTCTTGATATATCTTCTATATAAGAGGTAAGTAATTTTACTACAGGATAATAACTTTCATTATTGATTGGCATATAGTTCATTATAACATTTTTATTACTTCCAAAAAATGCAGGCAACCATTCAACTTCAGCTTTTTCTAAATACTGATAACTTCGGCCTTTAATAAAATTACTTAAATTTATTAAATCCCAACGAAAATCAATAAAGTTTAAAACTTCTCCAGTTTTTTTGTTCATAGGTGAATTACTTCTAATACCGTGAAAATCCGGCTCTGTTCCAGTTAAAATCGTTGCCCAACTTGGTAAAGTGAGCGAGCGACTTACGATACTTTTTAAATTCGCACTGCTTTGATGATTTATTTCATTAAAGTAGTGATTAATATTCGGCAGTAAACCTTGTTGAGAAGCTACTTTAAATCGATCAGGTCTTAAACCATCCACGAGAAACACGATCACCGGCTTTGTTGCTTTAGCATCAAAATACTGACCTGGATCAGACGCCGGTTTTCTTTTAAAAGAATGTTCTGGACTTTTTTCTCTATTTTGAATTTCTTCAATTAAAGAATTTTTTAATTTTTTACTCTTCATGTAATTTTTAAATTGATACCAGTGAAATATTTTATTAAAAATAAATGAATCTTGATCTAAGGAAAAGTCGGTAAAAAGTTTGAGTTTTTCAAGATTTATGGCGGCCATGATTTCATTAGCTATTATTGATACCTGAACAACATTACCTGCTGCATCCTTCAATCTCTTTTCATACTCAACTATTATGTCATCTTTAACTCCGTATTCTTTTAACAATCCAGATAAAACTGCAATTAATGATTCATCCACATTAAACGGAACACTTTGACTATCAATTAAAAATTGCAATTGAGCATGTGAACTTATGGCATTCTCAAAAACTAATGAACCATTTTTTTTAGAAATAAATTTGAAAGTTCCGACGACTAAATCCATAATGATATGAACTTGAGACATCCCCAGAAAATCGAGCGCTAAATCTTTTGTTAATAAAAAATTTTTGACGATTCTTTCGACAGGCAAAGGTATCTTTGCGAATTCAACTTGTACAACCGGTCCCGCTGAATTCCCGAAAGTAAACAAACCTAGTGGAATCAAATTTTCATTTTGAATTTTTTGATTTTTAAGTTTTATTTTTGTTAAATTAAAACTTGGGACCGTTGAAGGCGGGAGGGTAACTTTTGAGTAATCAATTGCTTTATCCATATACAACATGGCGACATTCTCATTAAAAGGCACGACGACTAAGCCAGTTTCATTTGCCAGATTGATGAGTTTGGTCATATTGGCTGTTTTAATTCCTCCTAAATGGTCGAGGTATTCATCATAAATATTGATTTGATTATTATCGGTAATAAAAAGACTACCTACTAAACCAGCAGGATTAAACCGTTGGTGAAGAGCAGCACCCAAATGCAGAATTTCTTGAGAATTTAAGATCGATAATAAAGGATGATCATTGTTCGATGATAACGTTTGTTGGAGAAATCCTGAAAAATATTGGGCCTGCCAGTTTTTTTCATTTTCTGGATATTTTCTTAACTTAGTAATTAAAGTAGCTAACGGAGCTAACGGACTGAAACTTGCGGATTTCAAAAGAGAATCAATTATTAAACTTGAAACGACTTCAGTTTTTACACTTTTGATTTTTATTAATGATTTTGGTAAGCTAGAAGGATTACTTGAAAACCAAGTGCGGGAAGATTCAAGATATAAACTTTGATTATCTTCTAGTGCGTATTTATAAAAATTTTGATTATTAAAGTTACCTAATTCAAAAGAAAAAACTTCCTGTACTCCAGTCTTTCCAACTGTTAATAGAAATTTTGGATCGAAATACTTGAGACGTTGATTCAAAAAATCTTCACTCCCTGGTTTTTGTACATTCAATCCAGATAAATTTAAGGCCAAAGTATCATTGTAGTTTTTTTCAAATCCTACTAAAACAAGTTTCTGATCTCCATTCGTTGTTAACTCAATAACTCCAACTCCCATTTTATGGGTGGAAAATTTTTGGTAAAAGCTCATTTCTTGGGCGATGGTGAAAACTGAATTTGTTCCAATAATCAAAAACAAATTGATACAAATAATTTTATTCAATAAATATTTTTTTATAAGTGTTATCATTCTATTTCTCCAAAAAGTAACGAAAGTTTAATCAGAATTTTATTTTCTAAATTGGCGACACAACGAATGTATGTCATTGGATTTTCTAGAGTACTTTCTTGCACCATTTTTGTATCATAATTAAAGAAAAGTAATTCATTAAACCATTTATAATCATTCACTTGGATCAGTGAATGAGATCTTAGAAACATTTTCTGATCATTTTCATTTCTTCCTAAAAAGAGATCCATCTGATGTTGTTGATACATTTTATATTGATTTATGGTTGGAATTGAATAGGGTTTCGGACAATATGCATGCGAATCAAAATTCGCCTTTTTTAATCCTTTAAGAACCGGTGACCAAACTAATTGAGTACGTCCATCTAACCAAAACTCTTGGCCCTCGGGGGTTTTCGTAACAAGTTTATAAAATCTATTATTAGTGAGGCTGCGATGATAATCATTTTGTCCTCGATATTTTTCGCGATTTTCATCACGCAAAATATTAAAATCAATCTCCCCTGAAATGCGACTGACCAATGAATAACATTCAAGAATACGTTCTTCGAGAGTTCCATTAAGCCCACAGGAATTTTGTCGAGAAAACTCCGAGGATAGAACTGGTAAAACCGGTAAAACTACACAACCTAAAATCATCAGCAAAAACACTTTCATAACACTTTCCCTCTCTTCTCCAGCTATTTTTAGTTGGTGAAGTTAACCTACTACACAATGTGTCATTATTTGCTATGTGCTGAAAAAAATGCGATTCCAAAGGTTGGGATTTTTCTTCATAAACTGCCCTATTTTACGAGGTTTAATATAGATTTAAAGATAGTAATATCAATTAGTTACGACAAGATCGCCGATGCTGACTATAAAACATAAAAAATCATTTTTGATTTCAGATACTTAACTAAATTTTGAAACTAAATAACAACGCCAGTTTAAAGATTTTTTATAGTAGTGAATGAAAAATACGAGGAAAAATTACAATCAAGCTCACAATTTCACGCAACGTGTTATCATCCTTTCCTAACTTAACCAGCGAAATTTATGAGTAAAGTCGCCTTTTATTTAAACCCTAGGGCCTCTGGCTTTGATCGAAAGGTCTGGGAAAAAACATTTAAAGAGTTTTTATTCCGTCATGAATTGGCGTTTTATGAGCCAAAAAATGTCACGGAGTTAAAACTAAAAATTCGAAAAAATATCGAAGAAAAAATCGATACCATTTTTCTGGTTGGTGGTGACGGAACAATTAATACTGTTTTGCCAGAACTCATTTATTCCAGCATCAATATTGTGATCATTCCTGCTGGCACGGCCAATGACCTAGCTTGTGAATTAGGCTTAACCCAAAATGTTTCAAAAATAATCAAGGCCTTCCAGTACAAAACCACCCGCACCGTAGACGTTGTGCAAGTTAACAACCGCTATTTTTTGACGATCGGTGGTTTGGGGATTGCCAATACTGTTGTCAAAGAAATCAATTCCATCAGAAAAAAACATGCTTGGTTTAAATCATTTATGGGGATGACGGGAAGCACTGTTTATGGATTATTTTTGGCCAAAAATATTTTTTTAAACTCGTTAAAAACTTATCCGATACGAATTGAATCGACTAATAAAAC
Organism: Bacteriovoracaceae bacterium; assembly: GCA_044356225.1. Classification (GTDB taxonomy): domain Bacteria; phylum Bdellovibrionota; class Bacteriovoracia; order Bacteriovoracales; family Bacteriovoracaceae; genus JBIKWR01. The sequence goes on from JBIKWR010000104.1 coordinate 9,842, forward strand.
AAATGAAACTTCTAAGCAAGAAGTACAGGCTTCAATGATCTTTGTCTGTAATCAAGAAACTCTAGGTGGACAATTTACGATTGCTCCAGGAACAAAAAATAACGATGGTTACTTTTCACTGATCATTTTTACTCATTCTAATAAAAGAGATTTGATTAAGGCGATTTCTGCCATTAAAAATGGAAAATTTCCACTCGAAGATCCAGCGATTATAAGAATAGAATGTAATAAAGTAAGTATGAAATTACTTAATAGTGAAAGAATTCCTTTTTTTGGTGATGGCGAAGAGCTAGGGATCAATTCAAATTTTGAAATCTCCATTTTACCAATGAAACTTAATTTTTTATGCCTAGATCATAACTATCATTATGATAAATCGTATTCATTAGAAAATATTGCAAGAATATAAATATTATTTAACGGGATTTATATGAATTTATTAATGACTGGGGCGACAGGTTTTCTAGGGGGACAGATCCTTGAAAAACTTTTACCACACTTCGATAAAATATTTTTATTGGTTAGGCCACAAAGTTTAAGCAAGCTAGAACAGAAAGACCTTCCTCTTAAGTGTCAATTGATTGAATGTGATCTAAAAGAAGATTTTATTATTTTTAATGAAAAAGATAAAAATCAATTAGAACGTGAAACAGATATAATTCTCCACTGTGCTGCTGCTTATGATCTTAACTTTAGTTATGCTGATTCATATTTTTCTAATGTCTTAGGTAGCCAAAATCTAATCAACTGGAGTGAGTCTTTTTCTCAGCTTAAATATTTTCATTTTATCTCGACAATCGCGGTATCCGGCGAAGAAGAAGGTTCATTTAAAGAAGAATCGCTCAATGAATATTCTCGTTTTAGCAGTGGATACTCTGCAACCAAGATGGCGGCTGAATCAATTTTTAGAAAAAAGAACCTTGGCCATGTAAAAAAAAGAATTTATCGACCTGGAATTATCGTAGGTGATTCAGTCCATGGAGATTTTTTAAAAATCGATGGCCCCTATTATTTTATTAAATTGATCAAAGAATTA
>JBIKWR010000243.1:0-3079 GCA_044356225.1 Bacteriovoracaceae bacterium
AATTTTTTCAAAATTTTCTTCATCGAAACTATCTCTCATAATGGCGTTTACCGCTTGCACAATCGGATTAATTGTTGTGGTTAACTGATTAGAGATGGTTTCTTGAACGGTTGAAAGATTATAAAAAAAGACCATCACTCTTTTTTGGCCATCAAATTCTTGGGGTGTTACGTACATTTCATAAGGGACAGAGTCTTCACTTTTTGGGCTTCTCATTTGAATTTGATAAATTCCTGAGAGATTATTATTAAAAGCATCGTAAATTGGATCATTTTCGCCAACATTAGTGAAACTTTGAATATAGTCCCAAGTGAGATCTTCCGAATCCTTTTCCATGGTTATACTTAAAGAATCATAAAACAAAGTGTTGGCCCAAATAATTTTTAAATTAGAATCAAGTAAGATTGCGGGAAAAGGCAATGCCTCTTGGAAAATTCGGCCAAAACTCATTCGGCGATGAATATAATCTTTTAATTTATTAAACCTTAAAACTTCTTCTCCTACAAAAATGTCATGAACATTTTCTTTTTTTTGAAAAATTCCTTCCTGAACCAAAGTAAAAAAATATTCGATCATTTGCTTACGCTGTTTATTTTCAAACACTGTGGTTAACTTCAAAGCAATTATGAGAAAGAAAACAGTAAGTCCTAGTAACCCGGCCATTATCATTACAAAAGATTGGCCTTGATCATCAACTTTTATTCGTTTAGCCGTTAAAAGTGGAGAAAGCTCTTGCGACCAACGTTTCATTTCTTTTTGTAGTAATTGATAGTGACTCGTAAATTCTTTTAACTCATTAATATAAACAGTGAGCATTTCTCTTTCTTTTTTAAAATTATCTAACCTTGCTAAAATTCTAATTTTATTTTCACTTGAGAGGACTGAAGATTGTGTCACTTTTGACATATTTTCTATTTCACGGTCTAACAAATTAGAAATGCTCTGAAGAGAAGTTAATGAGTAGTCTCGCGATCCTTTCAGGCGACTTTGTAAAACTTGAGAAGACCGAGTCAGTGTCCGCCAGTTATTTTCCGAGGCAAAGTTAACAAAGGCTTCTATTTTTTCATCAATCACCTTATAAACACTGGCAACACTCGGATAAGCAACCAGTTTCGCCAAATTTCCTCTGGCACTCACTAATTCATTCATCATGCTAACTGAAAAAACTTCGTCTTTTATGTTGAGAGCATAGTGTATTTTCTGAATATTATTTTTTATTTGATCAAAATTATTAAGTGCCGTTGAAATATTATTGTGAACTAAATCTGAATAAACATTTCCTGGAAAATCTGATTTTGTAATTTCTTTGTATAAATGATCTGACTCATGAATGTTGGTAACATTAGAGCCATCCATCAGGCCCGATTGATAATAAAAAAAGAGGGCAAACGTTGTACCCGCCATGAGAATTGAAAGTGCAATGTAAATAAATAAAGATAATCCTCGAGAAGCAATACGCATTGAAAACTCCATTTCTCAATAGCTTTTGAAAAGGCGAGTATTATTTGTTGAGGATTGAAAAGAGATCGATAAACTGTGTCGATTGACTTTTTAGTGATGTCGATCGATCAATTTCTGTTCCCGATACAATAACTCCGGCCCTCGGTAGCAAAATTGTAACAGGACGAAAAAGAAATGAAAAATGAATTACACAAACATCTCCAAGCAAATGCTCAGGCTTTAACTGACTACATTGCTCAACATCCATGGATTCATTGACTCGAATAATTTTATGAGGAAATTTATTGGCGAGTGCTTCTTCATGAGAAACTTGGTAATTTTTTAAAACAGGACTTAAAAATGCACTTATTTTATTTGTTTGAAAATTAACTTTATACAACTCTTTTCGTTGCTGAAAGATCAAGTCACTAAAATCGATAACTAATTCTAAGCCAATGTTATTAAATTGTTCAGTCTCGCTCAATCGATAGGTTAACAGACTTTTCTTTTGTAACAAAATACGACTCAGACGATAAACTTCGGTTTTGATAGATTCATTCCACTGCTCAGGGCCGACATGGCTTTTGATCACCATATTTGTAGGAGTGAATTGAATCACTAACGTGTGGTTTAAATTAAATAAAAGACAAAGTTCTTTAATTAAGTTCGAAGTTTCTAGAAAATAATTCCAATGAGTTGAAGATAAATTGCTTGATTGTTTAAACTCAAATTTTACTTTTGAAACTTGGGTTTCTTGTAATAAACGATTTCGCCATTGATTGAGAAAATTAGTTCTTAAGTATCTAAAAAGCCTTTTATTTTGCGACCAAGACAATGATTCTGATTTTATTTTTTCATTAATCAACTCGAACTGAATTTGACGAATAATTGTGCGCTGATGATGACCACCAAACTGATTCAAATCATCTAAATAACCTATCGCCTGGTCTAAGCTCATTTAACCTCGAGCTCAAGGTCGATTCATTGACCTTGTTTACAAACTAATATCTTCTGGTGAGTCTAAGTCTTTTTTAAGTTTTGAGCGTAATTTTAAAACTGCCTGAGTGTGTAATTGCGACACCCTAGATTCGGTCACATCTAATACCTGACCAATTTCTTTGAGATTAAGGTCCTCATAATAATATAACGAAAGAACTAATCGCTGTTTTTCAGGTAAAGTTTTAATACAAGATTTAATTCGCTCTTGAATTTTAATATAATTAACAGCCGCGGCAGGGTTGGAAGATCTTCGATTTTCTAGTAAACCCATATAGAGTTTTTTATCCCCGCGATTAAAGCTGGCCGAATCATCAATGTTAATCAATGAAACCGACTTCGCCTTATTTAAAAGATCATGATATTCATCTTGAGATACGTTGAGCTCTTTACACATTTCTTCTTCAGAAGCGGCGCGACCTAACTCTCCTTCTAATTTTTGAAAAGTTCGCTCGACAAGTTTGGCCTTTTCTCTCACCGAACGAGGGACCCAATCTTGCGCTCTTAACTCATCCAGGATTGCTCCACGGATTCTAAATTCGGCATATGTTTTAAACTTGTTATCTCTGCTCGGATCGAATTTTTCGATAGCGTCCATTAATCCGATCACACCGCATGATATAAGATCATCCAGTTCAATATT
>JBIKWR010000244.1:0-3072 GCA_044356225.1 Bacteriovoracaceae bacterium
TGGCACTATCATCCACCGCAAGAATTTTGATGGGTTTAGGAATACTAATACTGTCAGTATTTTGAGAAGGTTTAACTAATGACATCCCTGGTTTCACAGATTGGCCACTTGTTTTAGATTCGATAGCGGTGTTTTCCGTTTTTGCTTTTAAATTAAAACTATAAACACTTGGAGCTAAGCTGATTTTTTTAATTTTTAAATCATTTAAGGATTCACTTAAACCGGTTATTAAAAGTCCATCTTCAAATAGATTGTTAACTAAATGGGAAACAATACTTTCAATTGTGAGTTTATCAAAATAGATAAAGACATTACGACAAAAAATCACATCAAATTTTGAACCCTTTAATGTCTCTTTGCAGTCTAATAGATTCATGGCAAAAAACTTACACTTATTTTTAATTTCACTTTTCACTCGGGCAAATTGAGCAATATCTCCCGTTCCACGTTGCCAGTTGCCGTTTAAATAAAGACTTGGGATCGATGAAACTTCTTTAAAGGGGTAAACGCCATTTTGACATATTTTGACACTCAAAGGGTCGATATCTGTTCCCAGAATTTCATAATCTATGTCAGGATATTTTTTTAAGTGGACCTCTAGAAAACTCCCTAGCGAGTAGACTTCATGGCCGCGACTACAAGCCGCAGATAAAAATCGAATCTTTTTATCTCCTCTCTTTTTAACTTGTGAGACGATGCTGTCGAGGTTTTTTAGCAAATATTCAAAATGGCAGAATTCTCTAAAAAAGAAAGTATGATGGGTGGTAAGTAAAGAAACTAACTGACTCGTTTCCGCTTTTAAATTGTCTTGAAGATACTGGAAATAAACTTCAGGAGACTCAATCCCTAAATCAATCATACGTTTTTTTAAACGACTGACGACCATCGATTGCTGGCCAGGACCTAAAACATTACCACTTTCTTTTCCCACTAATTCTGAAATAAAGAGCCCTAAGGACTCTTCATTCCAATCTTGACCTGATTTAGCTTTATGAAGATTCGCCATGGAAACCCTTTTTTTGATTTAAGAAACTTTTTTATTTAAATTTTGTTTTTGATCTTTCTTCCTTTCTTTAAGATTAGGATTTGAATGATTTCCATTTAAGGGTATGACTTTCGCTTTTTTTGCATTGTGATCGATGTAAGCTTTTTCACCATGAATGATTTCCAGCAAACCATTGATCGAAATTTCCAAAGAGTCGGCATTTCCTTTAAGTTTGGAAGCGATCGCCGATGAGCTGGCCGCTGCTGAGGTATTTTGATGAGTCGTCTGATCTAGCAGCTGCATCGCCTTCGTCACCTCTTGCACCCCAATCGATTGCTCACTGGAAGCCGCCGAAATTTCTTTAATCATTTCATCCACGGTTGTCACATTGGATAAAATAGTGGTCAGTGATTCATCACATTCTTGCGCTCTTTGCGTTCCGGCCTTAATCTTATATTCATTTTCCGCCAACAATCTTTCAAAGCTACTTTTTGAATTTTCGACAATACTTGTTACCTGTGAAACAGAGCTATCAAGGAGCTGAGTAATTTCCAGCGCTGCTTTTCCCGACATGGATGCTAAATTTCCCACTTCTTCCGCGACCACCGCAAAACCTTTGCCGTGTTCACCGGCACGAGCGGCTTCAACGCTGGCATTAAAAGATAACAATTTTGTTTGAAAAACTATATCGTTAATAACTTTTGTTTTAGTGCCAATTTCTTTAATTAACTCCACAATTTTAGTGAATTTTTGATTATTACTTTTAATTTCGTCTGCCACATCAGAATTGCCGCGAGAAATTTCGGCAATAGATTGGATCATCATTTCTATTAGTTTTTTACCTTCATTGGTCGCCTCATGGGATTTTTCCGACACCTTGGTTGAAGTCAAAGCAGAATCAGCATTTTTTTGGATCATGCTGCTGATTTCATCAATGGATGAAACTGTTTCTTGTAACGAAGACGCTTGATCAGTGGCGGCACTCGAGATGGATTGACTAGATTCCGCAATGGCGGAGCTGGAACTCGCTACTTCTTTTGATTCAATGATCAAACGATCGGCAACCTGATTTATTTTTTTTGCCAAATTCGAAGCCGCAAAAAATCCAACAACGACAACGGCGACGATTGAAATAATAAATAATAAAAGTGATTGAAATTTTAAATTTTCAATCGGTTTAAAAATCTCAGACTGGCTTACTTCTCCAATCAGTGCCCACTTATGACCGAGTATTTCTATGGGAGCATAGGCTGAAATAACTTCTTGTTGCAGATAATTTTTACTAAAAGTAAAACCTTTATCACCTTTTAGTGCTAGCTCGATAGGATAACTTGTTACTTTTTGCGTCTGGGAATTTTTAAAACTACTCACCACACTAAATTGTTTATTATCTAAAAAAGAGTCGGAGCGCATTAAAAAATCAGCTCCAACCATATAGGTTTCACCTGTTTCCCCCATGCCCGATCTCTCGCTCATGACCGCGTTTAAGCGATCGATGGGCATTTGAAAGATAAGTACGCCAATTTTTTCTTTTCCTTTCCAAATTGGTGCTGCAATAAAGGACGCTGGAGCTTCATAAGAAGGAGCGTAAGGTTCAAAATCCATCAATACAAATTCATCAGGAGCAGAAAAGTTTTTTGCTTGTTCAAAGGCCTTGGCAAAATTGGTGTTTTTATAAGGACCAGTGCTTAAGGAAGTCGTGTAATCTAATTCTTTAAAAACCGAATAGACAACATGCCCTGAATTAATATCCACTAAAAAAACATCATAAAATCCAAACTTTGTTAAAAACTCTCTAATGGATGGATGATACTGCTCATGAAATTTCGAATAAAGAGAATAATCTTTAGCGGCATCGAGTTCATGTTTTGAACCTAATGCACTACTATTGTTACTGATATAATAGTACTGCAGTACTAACTCTTGATCGCTTAGTTGATTGATAGTATTTTCAATATCAAAAGATTTTTGATTTTCGTTCAGATATTTTTTACCAAATTCATTTTCGTAAAAGGTTTTAATACTCTCTTTCATCGTCACAATATCTTTTTTGCCTAGTTTATTATCTTCAGCAACTTTGCCAAAGG
>JBIKWR010000245.1:0-3052 GCA_044356225.1 Bacteriovoracaceae bacterium
GTTTAAATTCGATAGTTTGTTTCCAGCGCTAGAAAATATTTTAGGTCTTTTGTCTGCCGGTAAAAAAAAAATAGTCGCTAAGCAGTGGCTGCCATTTCAGGTGGAAGAAGTGTTTAATTTCTTTGCCGCGGCGGAAAATTTAGAAAAAATTACTCCCGATTATTTAGAATTTAAAATCTTGAAAATGAGTACCGCCAAAATTGAAAAAGGGACCCTGATTGATTATCGACTTAAAATTCATGGAATTCCGGTTCATTGGCAAACGGAAATTACCGATTGGGATAAAAATTCTTTTTTTAGTGATTGTCAGTTAAAAGGACCTTATAAAATTTGGTTTCATCGTCATTTTTTTGTTCCTTATAAAAACGGTACCTACATTAAAGATGAAGTCGATTATTTATTGCCCTTAGGTTCGCTTGGAAATTTTTTAGGGCATTGGCCGATAAAAAGAGATTTAGCGAAAATATTTAATCATCGGCAAAATGTAATCGCCAATTTGTTTCCAGCTAAACCACAAATTTCCCAAATGGGTCCAAGTTAAAAAAAGGAGTTTATTTTGAAAAAAAAATACTTAATCGTTTTTAGTTTATTTTTTGTTTTTATTGCCCCAAGTTTCGCCAATTTAAACCAAGGTCAGGAACCGATGAATGATTCACTACCAAATCAAAGAAGAATGCGAATCGAGAAAGTGTTTAATGAGTTACGCGCGGATAATTCTCACATTCTCGATAATTTTTATCACCCCAATGTTCACTTTTTAGATGCCTTAACCGAAATCAAAACACTTAATCCCTTAAAAAAGTATTATGAAAAACTTTATGCCAACGTGGAGAGTATCAGATTTGAGTATGGACAACATTTAATCAATGGTGATCACCATATGTTTACTTGGACCATGTATCTAAAAACTAAAAAACTGAATAATGGCAATGAGTACTCAGTCGATGGAACGTCACACATAACATTTGACCCACAAAGTGATTTGGTGATTTATCATCGTGATTATTTTGATTTGAGCACTTTTATTTATGAACGAATTCCGTTTTTAAAAACGATCATTAATTATGTAAAAAAAGGTTTAGGTCATGGGCCATAGTGGCCCAACCCTTTTTTGGTTTCGGCGAGATTTAAGATTAGAAGATAATCGCGGACTATGGGAAGCCTTTGAGTGGCACGAACAAGTTCACTTAGTTTTTATTTTTGATAAATCGATTTTAGGTCAGCTCGCAAACGATCACGATCATCGGGTGACCTTTCTTTACCATGGCATTCTCGAGTTACAAAAGAACTGTCAGTTAAGGGGTGGTGATTTACATGTATTGTATGGTGATCCGGCCACTTTGATTCCTACCCTGGCGCAAAAACTCAAATGTCATTCTGTTATTTGTAATGAAGATTATGAACCTCAGGCGATCAAAAGAGATCAACGAGTTAAAAAAAATCTTAAGGAATTAAAAATTGAGTTTTCGCAGTTTAAAGATCATGTGATTTTTGCTCACCAAGAAATCACCACCCAAAAAGAGCAGATCTATCGCGTTTTTACCCCTTATAAAAATACTTGGTTGGAAAAACTCTCAAAGCATCCGGAGTTTATGCGCGCCTACACCATCAGTGAAAAAATGTGGAAAAAACTTGGCACTGGTCCTAAGTTAACTTTGCCAACGTTAAAATCCATGGGTTTTAAACCTTCCTCTTGGCAGCTGCCTGTTTTAAAAAAAGATATTGATGCTCAATTGGCGTTTTTTTTAAAACAAGTTCAGTTTTATAAAACCAAACGCGATTTTCCAGCACAAAGTGGCACCTCTCGTTTGTCGCCTTATCTAAGGTTTGGTCTGGTTAGTATTCGAGAATGTGTCAGAAAAATCCAAAAGTTGAGTGAAAAAACCACCGCTGATAAAAGTGGCATGTCCACTTGGTTGTCGGAGCTTATCTGGCGTGATTTTTATTTTATGATTCTCGCTAATTTTCCCTTGGTGGCACAGTTACCATTTAAGGCCGAATATCAAAAAATTCAGTGGTTAAATAATAAAAAAGAATTTGCCGCTTGGTGCGCCGGGCAGACTGGATTTCCGATCGTAGACGCTGGCATGCGCGAACTCAATCAAACTGGTTGGATGCATAATCGCGTGCGCATGATCGTTGCTAGCTTTTTGACAAAAATTTTACTGATCGATTATCGCTGGGGTGAAAAATACTTTGCTGGCCAGCTTTTTGATTTTGATTTGGCCGCCAATAATGGAGGATGGCAGTGGTCGGCGTCCACCGGTTGTGATGCCGTTCCTTATTTTCGAATTTTTAATCCCGAAGCGCAGTCACGACGTTTTGACCCTGATGGAAATTATATTCGGCAATACTGTCCTGAACTTAAAAATTTAAATTCCGAGGCGATTCATCATCCTCAATTGATTGGCCCCTTAGAGTTGGCCGCCCAAGGAGTGATCCTAGGAGTGGATTATCCTTTTCCCTTAGTGGATTATAAATCACGCAGAAAGCTGGCGTTAGAACTTTTTAAAAACGCAAAATAAAATAAAATAAAATGAGGAATTTTTTAGGGGTAATCGATACATTCACATTCTAGCATCATCACGTCTTGATCAATCACAAGCGCTTTGGTAGCGGCCTGACAACATCCTGAAAAACCACTCCAGGTACTGTTTGAAGGTTTTCCACAATGACCATGACAGCGATAATCATTTTGTGCTTCATCCACAGAGTATGAACTAGGATAAGTTAAAAAGGCCCCCACTTTTTTTCCACTGGTATTATCCTGCCATTCACAAGGACCTGATCCATCGTTATAAAAAGGGGTGCTGCCAAAATCGCTAGTAAAACTTTGGGCCGGTAATCTAAACTGAAAAAAGACAAGAAAAATCAACCACCAAAAACGGCCCATTAATTAAAACCTCGTTTCTTTTTTGGCTTAGTTGTTGGCGCTGTTTCATCGACCGGTTTGGCCTCATTCGCACTGGGCGCAGTCGAAACTGGGATAACCTCTGTTGGTAAACTAGGAGAACGATCAATCGAGGTCGTCGTATCTGGTCTCATGGTCGCA
>JBIKWR010000009.1:0-36717 GCA_044356225.1 Bacteriovoracaceae bacterium
TTTTATAGGTCGGCCATTGATTGAAAAAGGGATCAGAGAATTTTTAGATGCAGCGATTAAAGTAAGTCAGAATTTCTTGGATGCTCAGTTTCTCGTTGTTGGATACTCACATTATCAAAACCCGTCGTTGATAAGTGCTGAGGAATTTAATGAAAAAATTAAAAAAATTAAAAATTTACAAGTCATTGGTCATGAAGAAGATATCAGACCATATCTTGAAAATACTTCTGTGATAGTATTGCCAAGTTATCGAGAAGGAGTCCCTAGGGCAGTTTTAGAAGCGATGGCCTATTCAATACCTGTCATCACCACAGATTCGCCAGGATGTCGCGAAACAGTTGTGAATGGAGTGAATGGTTTTTTGGTTCCCGTTAGAAATGTAGAGTTGTTAATTAAAAAAATGGAGTATTTTTTAATCAATAAAACAGAGATCATCGAGTTTGGTAAACAATCTTTGTTAATAGTACAAGAAAAATTTGAGGCGACTAAAATAGTTAAACAAACTTTTGAAGTCTATCGGAAGGAATTTAACTAATTCAGTAATTTGTTTTTGTTTCTATTCAAAATTAAGTTCATGGTTACAAAAATTATAATGAGAGTTGAAAAAGTATTAAGTAAAATTCCAATATAATTTGTAAAATCATTATTGACAAAAAATGTGTATGTTATCTGGCAAGAAATTGTACTCAATATAATGATTAAAGATAAAAAGGAGAAAAGGCCATTATTCGAAAGAGTAGGCGAATGATTTTGGTAATTAAGTAGTAATAAAACTGGAAAAATAGTAAATAAATAAAATGAATTTGAGAACCATATTAGGATTGTTGAGAGAATTGAAGTTAGCAGTAAAACATTGATGCTTATTTTAGTTAATAATATTAATACTAAAAATAAAATAAATAAAACTAATCCAGAAGTCTGTTCATATGATTGTAAGAAGTTAAAACCAAAAACAAAATCTGATTTCAATAAATGTAAAGTCGGCTTGTAACTTTCTTTGCTGAAATTTTTAAACAAAAAATTAATTACAACAAAGAAAATGATCCCGAGGTATTTTTGCCAAGGTTTGATCACATTTAAAATTACGCAAAAGGAAACAACAAAAAATGGTAAAGAAAAAATGTAGATTCTATTAGGTTCAAGAAAGGCAATATTGATAATCCCTAGGCGGGCAAGTATCAGAGAGAAGATTAGGAAAACAAAGCTTAAGCGGACAAAAGAATTATTTTTAATTTGGTTATAATAAAATACCCCAAAACCAATAATCGTCAGGTACATGGCCGTCGCCAAGATGACTCCAGGTTTATTCCAAAATGCTTGCATCCATCCCATGTTATTGGTGTTTTCAATTCGATAGGCGAGATCAAAAAAATCTAATCCATTTTTATTGAGCCATTGGAGAGAAAACTTTAGCAGAAGAAAACTTCCAATGGATAAGATAGGAGTTAGGAGAAGTTTTTTTCGATTATTAAAAAATTGATAACGATCTTCAATTAAGAATAATACATAAGTAGAGATTGAGATGATAAAAAATGAACGATGTCCGAGTGTTGCTGCTAAAGAGTAAAAGGCAAACAATTTTAAGTTTTTTGAAACTAGAAATTGCAACGAATAGATATAGAAAAGATTTCCCGTGACTTGTCGGAATTGATCACCAAAAAGTAAAAAATTAAAATTCCAATCGATGGCCATCAAAAAAACGCCTAAAGCAACCAATGAGGAGTTTTTACTTTTATCGAGGGAAATATTTTGCAAAGTAGATTTAAAAGCAAACAACGTTAAAATAAAAAAAAGAAAACGTAAAAGTTGTAGCGCAACGACATAATGAAGATCAAAAACACGATTCAAGAAAACAATTAAAAATCCAAAGCTCGGTTCTATGTAGTTGATTAAATCATAGGAAGGTGGTGCAAGTTCAAGTAAGGGTTTAACATAAGCGGTATAGGCTTCAGAATCTAAGGTTAAATGGTGTTCAAAAGGGAACTGTAAAAATCCTAGAAGAACACTGATACTAAAGATTAGAGCGTTTAAAGTGGTATCTTGGTTTCTATACTTAAATTGAATCCATCCTGGCATGAAGACCAGAAAAATGAGAATGATAAGTGCTATGAGTGACATTATCTTTATAGATCTATAGAAAGATTTAATTGATGATTATTGCGATACCATTCGATAGTTTTATCTAATCCCTTCAAAAAATTAGTTTGAGGTTCCCATTCGAGTAGTTTTTTGGCCTTTGAAATATCCGCCCAGGTCTCCATAATGTCGGCGACGTGAAAAGGTTTTTGGCCAACGATTGATTTTTTATTTAATCTTTTAGCAATTTCGTTAATGACATAATTCATATCAATAGGATTTTTTCCGCCCCCTAAATTGATAATTTCGTACCCTAAAGGCTTCATCGCCAAGATTGTTCCCCTGGCAATATCATCCACATAAGTGAAATCTCGACTTTGCGATCCATCACCAAACAGCTCGATTGGTTTTTGTTCATCAATCCATCTCATGAAACGAAAAATGGACATGTCGGGACGTCCTGCGGGGCCATAAACGGTGAAGTATCTCACCACCGAAATATCGAGTTGATAAAGGTGGTGATAACTATAGGCCATAACTTCGGCAGCTTTTTTGGAAGCGGCATAAGGAGAGATGGGAGTGTTGACGGGAAGAGTTTCGGTAAAGGGCATTTTTTGACCAGCATACAGACTTGACGTCGAGGCCAAAACCATTTTTTTGACTTGATGATGCCTCATCATCTCTAACAAGTTGAGAGTACCCATCGCATTAGTGGTCATATAAACGTGAGGATCAATCATACTATAGCGTACACCTGCTCGAGCAGCTAAATTGATAACGGCGGAAAATGAATGTTTTTTAAACAATTTTTCGAGGGCCGGCAGATTTTCAATATCGATTTGTTCAAAAACAAAATGGTCGCGATTTTTTAAGTTTTGGAGTCGGTATTGTTTTAATCTCACATCATAATAATCATTCAGATTATCAACACCCACGACCTGATAACCTTGTTCTAACAATAGCTCAGTGGTGCGATTTCCAATAAATCCAGCACAACCAGTTAACAAAATTGTTTTCATCTTGCACTCATCTTGTTCTCATTCATTAAAGAGTTAAGTATCTGAAGTTTTTTTCTTCTACATATTGTTGATTGAGAATATTTTTAATATCAAAAATAACGCCATTCGGTTTGAGTAAGTTAGTCCAAAGATCGGTGGATTTTTTTTCTAGTCCATGCTGGATAAATTCTTGATGTTTAACCGCCAAGATAACCGCATCATATTTGATTGATAACTGTGTGGGGGATTGAGATAAAACATCAATATGATAATGAGCTTTGATTTCTTCCGGATAAGCCTTGGGATCATAGACATCGACAGAGGCACCTTGTTTTTTTAGGGTCTGATAAATATCTAAAACTTTGGTATTACGAATGTCGCTGATATTTTCTTTAAAAGTGAAACCAGCGATTAAAATTTTTAAAGACGTAGTTTTCTTTTCACTAAATTGTTCAAGTAAACGATGAGCAATTAGTGATCCCATCAAATCGTTAATCTTTCTGCCTGAAAGAATCACTTGAGGATCAAAATTCACTTCCTTCGCCTTGAAAGTAAGGTAGTAAGGATCGACTCCAATACAATGACCTCCCACTAGCCCTGGTTCAAACGGCAGAAAATTCCATTTAGTTTTGGCGGCAGCTAAAACATCTTTGGTGGAGACCTTGAGCCTAGTAAAAATTTGCGAGAGTTCATTCATTAAAGCAATATTTAAATCTCGTTGAGTATTTTCGATGACCTTAGCAGCTTCTGCCGTTTTAATGGTTGGAGCTAGATGAATTCCCGCGGTGATCACATCGCCGTAAATTCCAGCGACTAACTTAAGTGTTAAATCGAGATCAGCAGAGACCACTTTAATGATTTTATCGATAGTATGGTTTTTATCTCCAGGATTAACTCGCTCTGGTGAATACCCAACAAAAAAATCTTTTTTCCATTTTAGCCCACTGGTTTTTTCTAAAATTGGAACACAGACTTCTTCAGTTAAACCAGGATAAACAGTGGACTCGTAAACGATGATTGATTGTGGAGTTAAATATTGGCCAACAATTTCACTGGCAGATTTGATCGGTTTTAAATCAGGTAAATTATGTTGGTCGATAGGAGTTGGAACGGTGATGATCAGCAAACTTGCTTTACTTAATTCCTCTGGCTTAGTGGTGAAAGTCATGGAGTGTTGATTTAACTGATCAGCGGTGAGTTCTCCGGTACGATCAAATTTATTTTTTAACTCATCAATCCGTTTTTCTGATATATCAAATCCGATGACTTTGAATTTTGAAGATAACAAATGGGCCAGTGGTAATCCCACATAACCCAAACCGACCACGGCGATAGAATGTTTTTTAGAGCGAAAATCTTCAATTTTCAGCATTTTACTTCCTGCGCTGATTAGAGGAAAATTACTTTTTTTTGAATTTAAGAAGAACATTACCAAGGTAAGGATTAGGTGGAAAGTTTAAGGCCTAAAATTTTATTTATCTCCAGTCGTGCGGATAAATCAGGTGGCCCCACACATCTGTATGGTCTGATGAGTGATTTATCTTATAGAAAGCAACTTAAATCCTTGTATTGCGCAGCGCCAATTTCCGAGTTCTATTCTCAAAATCTCCAAAACCTCAGTAAAAATTTTATCTCCCTCCCTCCGAGGCAATTTTCACTAAAAAGTTTTTCAGCGCTTTGGCAGATGATTAGGGAGGAAAAGATTGATCTGATTCATTCCCATGGACGAGGAGCTGGTCTTTTTTCTCGTTTATTAAAAATGGTTTTTAAAATGGCTGGTCATCCCATGCCCATTATTCATTCTTTTCATGGTGTTCATAACGAAACAACATTCGTAGGAAAAATTAAACTTTTGATAGATCAAATATTGGCCCCGCTGACGGATGTCTTTATCTTGACTGGTCCAGATGAATTTCAAAAGGCGATAAAGTTAAGAGTGGCAAATAAAAATCGCAGTACGATCATCCCCAACGGTCTCGATGTAAAAAGCCTCTTTCTGCAAACAAAAAATCACGATAAAAACGAACAAAAAAAAATTTTCGGCATTGATAATGATAACAATAATAAAAACAAAAAAATAACCGCGGTGATTGTCACTCGTTTTGATGCGGTAAAAGACAATTTGTCATTAATCAATATGATTATTAAAAATAAATTTTATCAGGACTGTAATTTTTTGTTTATCGGTGGGGGAGACGAATGGTTAAGTGCTCGAGAGTTGGTTAAGGAAAACCAATTAGAAAATGTCATTAAATTGTGGGGCCCATTAAATGATGTCACTGCGGCTTTATCAATTGCGGATCTCTTTATCAGTCATTCATCCATGGAAGGTCTGCCATATAGTGTTTTAGAGGCGATGGCCCTGGAAGTTCCTTGTTTATTATCCGACGTGGATGGACATCGTAGTTTGATCCAACATCAAAAAACCGGTTTTTTATTTTTGCCTAACAATCCGATAAGTTTTAAATTGGGTATAGATTTCTTTTTAGATGCTCAACGACGTCAATTGATCGCGAGTGAAGCTAAAGTTGAAGTTGAATCAAAATATCAAATCAACAAAATGGTCGATCGATTGATGGAGATTTATGAAGCTCAATAACAGCTTTAGAAGGACTTTATTAGATCAATTTCTCAATCGTCATGATTATTTAGGTCACGTGCTGGATGTTGGGGGAAAGAAAAAAAATAAAAGAGGCATTTTTCGCCCTTTAGAAAAAAAAATTCTGTCCTGGACTTATCTTAATATTGATCCAAATACTGAACCAGATCTTTTGGCCTCAGCTCATAAAATTCCTAAACCTGATCATACTTTTGATGTGGTTTTTTTAATTGAGGTATTAGAGCATTTAGAAGAACCTGAACAAACACTTTTAGAAATTTATCGCGTGCTAAAAACACAGGGGCATCTGATCCTTAGCATGCCATTTCTCTATGCCATTCATGGAGACCCAGATGATTTTCAGCGATTCACGAGAAGTAAGTTAATTAAGGAGTTAAAAAGTTCGGGATTTTCTCAGGTTTCAATTGAAACTATGGGCGGGCCAATTGTGGTTATCGCCGATTTGATCATGAATCAATGCCAATATTTAGGTTTTTTGGGAAAGTTGGTAAAAAAAACATTTTTAATTTTATCTCCCATGATCTTCTGGCTTGATGATAAAATAAAAAATCCGGCGATTACCTCTGGTTGGCAAGTGAAGGCGGTTAAATGAAGCCACTTTGTTATATTGCAACCGAATTAAGACCAGGCCCTTGGGGTGGAGGAAATCAGTTTCTTAAAATGTTGAAAAAAAATCTCAAAGACTATGTGACCGAAGATTTTAAATTGGCCAATTGTGTTTTGTTTAATAGCCATCATTTTTTGTCGATAAGAAATCCCATAAAGTTTTTTACTTTTTTTTATCTTTGTCATGGGAAATTTTTAGTTCATCGAGTTGATGGACCCATCTTTTCAATTCGAGAAAAGCACTTCAGCTTAGATCAATTGATTAATTATTTTAGTTTGTCTTTTGCTCAGGGAACAATATTTCAATCAAATTATAGTTTGATTGATTCAAAAAAATTGGGATTAACTATTCCGCAAAAAACCAAGCGTATTATTAATGCTCCAGACAGTGATTTTTTTCATCAAGGCGAACTGCTCGCTCATCAGAAAATTCGTTTGATCATGACCAGTTGGTCGGCCAATAAAAATAAAGGTTTTGATTTTTATCAATACCTTGATGAGAATTTAGATTTTTCGCAATATTCGGCAGTTTTTGTGGGTAATTCACCGTTTGAGTTTAAAAATATTAAAGTGCTAAAACCACTGGACTCCAGTGAATTGGCTTTCGAGTTAAAAATTTCTGACTTATTCCTGACTGCTTCAAAAAATGATCCCTGCTCAAACTCCGTTCTTGAGGCCCTTCACTGTGGTCTTCCAGTGATCGCCTTAAAAAGTGGGGGACACCCAGAATTAATTGGCGAAGCGGGGGAACTATTTGTGACTGCGGCTGAGATGATTAATAAAATTGAATTGGTGGCGAAAAATCTGTCCTACTACCGAAAGCGAATAGTCGTTAAAAAAGATCGAGAGATATGCGCAGAGTATTTCGAGTTTTTTAAAGATGTGGTAGGGTCCACTCGACCTTACTTCTTTAGTTTTTTCAAAGTGCTCAATTTATACACTAAATTGTTACTTTTTAAGATCAAAGAAAAATTATCAATCAGAAATTAAGTTTTTATTAGGAGCGAGGGTATGGCCTCTCAAAAAAAAGCGATTGTTACCGGTATATCAGGACAAGATGGTTTTTATCTAACTGAGCTATTGTTAGAAAAAGGTTATGAAGTGCATGGCATTGTGAGAAGAAATTCATTACCAACAACTGCTCGACTTACACCTTTAATTCATTCAAAAAATCTTCATTTGCATTATGGGGATCTCACCGATGGGTCTATGCTCTTTTCATTGGTAGGTAAAACTCAACCAGATGAAATTTATAATTTAGGGGCCATGAGCCATGTGGGAGTTTCTTTTCAAAGTCCTGAAGCCACTGCTGATGTAGATGCTCTCGGACCTCTTAAATTATTAGAGGCCATTAGGTCCCATAAACTAGAAAAGAAAACAAAATTTTATCAGGCCTCGACTTCGGAACTGTATGGTAAGGCCCAGGCCGTTCCGCAAAGTGAATCAACTCCTTTTCATCCTCGAAGTCCCTATGCGGTGGCGAAATTGTATGGTTATTGGATTACCGTCAATTACCGCGAGGCTTACGACATGTACGCCTGTAATGGCATTCTTTTTAATCATGAATCTCCCTTGAGAGGATTGGATTTTGTAACCAGAAAAATTACTCATTCACTGGCAGCGATAAAAAATGGCAATCTTGATTGTTTAAAACTTGGAAATTTAAGTTCGAAACGCGATTGGGGTTATGCCAAAGAATATGTGGAAGGTATGTGGTTAATGTTGCAACAGTCTCTCGCCGATGATTTTGTTTTGGCCACTGGTGAAACCCATACCGTCAGAGAATTTGTCGATTTAGCGCTCAAAGTGGCCGGATTTAAGTATGAATGGCATGGAGATGCGGGATCTAGCAATGAAAAAGTCGTTGATACAAAAACGGGAAAAACCATTGTTGGAATCAATGAAAATTTTTATCGTCCAGCGGAAGTTGATCTGCTGATTGGTAATGCATCTAAGGCGGAAAAAATACTTGGATGGAAACCAAAGACCAGTTTTCATGGTTTAGTTGAATTGATGATGAAATACGATTTGGAAAATTATGAAAAAAGCCATCATCACTGGTGCTAGTGGGCAAGATGCCTTTTATCTACACCAATTTCTCTTAAGTAAAAATTATCAAGTTCATTTATGGTCTAGAAAGTCGATCGACTATAGTCATGTTGAAGTCTTATCGAGCGAGCTCAAAAAAATTCAACCCGATGAAATCTATCATCTGGGTGCTTTTAGCAGTGTTGGTAATTCACAAAAAAATGAAAAAAATATTTTTTATCAAAATGTGGATTCAAGTTTTAATTTATTTTTGGCGGTCAAAGAGAGTTGTCCTAAGTGTCGATTGTTTAATGCTTCTTCCGGAGAAATTTTTCAACGTGGGGGAGAAATTTTTGATGAAAACTCAGGGCGAAATCCAAAATCAATTTATGGAATTTCTAAGTTAACGACTTATCAATTGGTCAGTTTTTATCGAGACAACTTTCAGCTTTTTATGGTTTCAGGCATTCTTTTTAATCATGAATCACCAAAACGTTCACTGGATTTTGTCAGCCAGAAAATTATTAGTGGCATTGTTGCTATTTCACAAGGTCGACAAGATTTTATTGAATTGGGAAATCTCGATGCCATTAGAGATTGGGGGCATGCCCAAGATTATGTTGAGGCGATGTGGCTCATGCTACAAGCTGATCAGCCGCGTGATTACGTCATCGCTACTGGTGTTGGATATAGCGTGCGAGAGTTTGTGGAAATGGGTTTTCGTTTAATGAATCTATCGATTATGTGGAAAAATGAAAAAAATACGGAAAAAGAAATTGCCGTCAATACAGAAAATGGCAAAACCGTTGTCAAAATCAATCCTACTTTTTTTAGAAAAAACGATTTTTCTTCAATGGTTGGAAATCCTTCGGCGATCAAAAACGATTTAGGCTGGAGTGCCAAACATAATTTTCAAGAATTGATTACTTGGCTGTTGGCAGAAGAACAAAGTAAATTTCGGTAAATAGTTTGGTAAAATGTTTGGGCCATGTTTTTCCACTCAAAGGCCTGAATTGAAGTCAGTCCATTTTGCGTAATTTTATTTCTGACGTCCAAATGATTTAAAACTTGCAGAGAGGCTTTTTCTAGTTCTGGTAGTCCATCAATGGGACATAAAAAACCATTTTCTTCATCAATTAAGTGATCAATCACCATACCAACGGCAGTGGAAACCAAAGGCGTTTGTGAGGCCCATGATTCCAGTAACGCCTTGGGGCCTCCTTCTTCTCTGGAAGTAATCACGTAAAGATCGAGAGCGTGATAATAGTCCACAATATCTTCATAATGGGAAAGAAGATCATGGCGAAAATCAACACCGTCTTTGGTCAGTCGATTTTTAACGTATCCACGTGCTGGCCCAGTTAGTAAAACGAAAATAGGAATTTTCTGATTTAATTTATTCATTAAATCACAAAAAATATCTGGACCTTTAACTTTTTTAGGAATGAGTCCTTCCGCCCAACCATCTCCATCTTTTTGAAAACTTCCTATAATCACTCGTTCAAGCGGGAGTTGGAGTTTTTGCCTGGCCAATTTTTGTTGCTGTTTTCGATCTGATGTAAAAAACATTTTGGGATGAACGGCGAGAGGAATGATGCGAATTTTGTCTTCGTTAACTCCATAATGAATGAGAGTGGATTTTGTTTTTTGACAGCTAGTGTGGATGTAATCCACCACCGAGTTAAGTTTTTTTACATGGGGTAGGCGAGGGTCATTTTCTGGAATATGGTACCAGGTCACCACGATTTTATTAGAAGCATGAAAGGATTTGAAGCTGCCATCTTGCCTCATAAAAGTGTGGATCGATCCAAAATGAAGGATTTTATTTCGACTTCCGTAATGGGTTAAAGAGGTCTTTCCAGTCAACTGTCCTGCTAACAATCGCACTAATTCATCACCCTCTTTTTTAATCACCCAATCTTCCATTTCCACAATGTAATGAAGACTATTTTTGGAGAAAAAATTTTGGGCCACGGAGTAGGCCAGTAAAAAATAACGGCGAAGTTGATTCATTGCGCTGCACTGGTTGCTTATGTTGACGTTCTTGTTATTATATACCGGTGCTGGTTGAGATTTCCAGCAGATCTTCACCTTATTAAAATAGGTTTATTGCTTAATGAAAAAAATTATTCTTAATATTTATGTCGCCAGGTTGTTGATAAAACCTTTGCTGGTTTTTCATCAAGTACTCCATAAACTCATCAGTCGTTTAAGCATTATTTTAAATAATGGAAAACATCCGAAAATGGAAATCATGAATTACATGGAATGGTTTGTTTCCAAAGTAAATTCGGATGAAACCGTGCTGGATGTTGGATCCCATCATGGGGAAATGGTCAAGGCCTTAAGTCGTAAGGCCAAACAAGTTATTGGAATTGAAATTGTTAAAAAAAATTTTGAGTTAGCTAAAAAAATAAATATGGGCCCGAATATAACTTATTTGTATGGTGATGCGACTGAGTATCAGTTTGAACCTCAGCAAAAAATTGATTGTGTCACTTTGTCTAACGTTTTAGAGCATATTGAGCATCGAGTTCATTTTTTAAAATCACTTAAAGAAAAAATTCCATGGCGAAACTCACAAATTAAAATCTTGATCAGAGTGCCGATGATTGATCGAGATTGGCTGACCATTTATAAAAAAAACATGGGCATAGATTATCGTTTAGATCCTACCCATTATGTGGAGTACACTTTTGAGCAGTTTAGTGAAGAGATAAAATCAGCTAATCTTAAATTAGCATATTATCATATCAAGTTTGGTGAAATTTATGCCGTCTGTTGTTAAGACCAGCTTACTCATTGCCGTCTATCAGGAAAATAATCAGCTATTTTCAGAATGTTTGCACTCGATCAATGGACAAACGGAAACAGATTTTGAAGTGATTATCGTCGATGATGGTATGACCGATCGTAATTTAGAAATTTTTAATAAACTAAAAAATCAGAAGTATCGTTATGTTAAAAATGCTCAAAGATTAGGATTAACAAAATCCCTTAATCAAGCAGCGCAAATCGCCCAAGGAGACTTTTTGGCCAGGATCGATTCGGATGATGTTTGTCTTCCCAGTCGATTAAAACGACAACGTGAGTTTTTAGAGCAGTATCCCGACTATGTCCTATGCGGAGGAATGATTTTAGAACGAGATGAAAATTCCCTGTTATGGCTGCCTCCTGCGGTTCCTTTTTTTGAAAACGATCAAGAGTTAAAAAAAATTCTTGCTTGTTATAATCCATTTTCACATTCTGCTTTAATGATGAAAAAAAAGGTTTTTGAAGAAGTGGGAGGATATAACGAGAATTTTAAATTTGCTCAAGACTACGATCTGATCGCCCGTTTAAGTAAACGTGGAAAAATAAAAAATTTACCCGAAGTAGTGGTTAAGAGAGTCATCAGTAAAAAATCCATATCGTATCAAAAACGAAAACAACAAATTTGGTTTTCGCTGAGAGCTCGATTTCAATATTGGCGATCGACAGGACTTTCCTTGATGGCGATGGTTTATTTGGTAAAATCTGTTTTGTCGTTATTAACTCCGAATGCTCTCTATCAACTGAAAAGAAGGTCGTAATCGTGGAGAGTCAGAAAAATCTTTATCTATTTTTTTCATTTGGCATTGCCCTTAAAGATTGGCAAAAACTAGGAATTCTTCAAAGAGAAATAAAACCTTATGAAGAGCTTACCAAACGAGGATGGAAAGTTAGCTTTATTACCTACGGAGGAGAGGCTGATTTACATATTCTTAATGGTCCAATAGAGATTGTTCCTCTTTTTAAGAACCATCTGCCTAAAAAACGATGGTCGATGTTTTTATTGAGTCTTTTGTGGGCCGTTAGTCATTACCAATTTTTTAAAAAAAATTCTACTTTTAAGTCCAATCAAATGTTTGGATCATGGCTGCCTTTAATATTGGGAAAGTTATGCGGGGGAAGGGTCGTCATTCGTTGTGGATATGAACAGTATAAAAATAAATTGGCGGCTGATCAAAATTTTTTACGTTTAGGATTTTGGTATTGGCTTTCTAAATTCTCTTATCACTTTGCCGACAAGATCATTCTTACTTCCAAAGAGAGTAAAGAGTTTGTGATTAATAAGTTTAATGTTCAGTCGAAAAAGATTGAAGTGCATTCTAACTATATTGATCATCAACTTTTTACCCAAAGTGACAGACCTCAAAATGGTCGAAGCATTACGGTTTGTCGCCTGGATACTGAAAAAAATTTGGTGCATTTAATTGAGGCCTGTCATCAAGCACAGTTAGGATTAGATATCGTAGGCGAAGGTCCTTTAAAAACCGAATTGCAAAAGCTAGTGAAGCAAATCGGTGCAGATGTGGCCTTTTTAGGTAAAATTGATAATGATAAGTTGCCACAAATTCTTAATTCTTATCAATATTTTTTTTTGGTTTCATTGACCGAGGGAAATCCCAAGGCGTTACTAGAAGCGATGTCTTGCTCCCTTGTCTGTATCGGCTCTAAAAACTCCGGAATAAAAGATATTATTCAAAATGAAAAAACAGGATTTTTGACCGGTTTTTCAAAAGAAGAAATTTATTCCACCATTAAAACGATTCGTCCGTTGGACAATCAAGCGATTGGTTTGGCGGCGAGAGAGTATGTGATCGAAAGTTGTGGACTTCAATCCTATTTAGATTTTTTAGAAAAAATTTATGTTCTTAACGCCTCATAAAGGAAGATGGCACTAGAATTGGCGACATTGAGAGAGGCCATGGAATTGCTCATGGGAATTTCAATAATATGGTCAGCGATCGCCAGAATATCAGCTGACACTCCCAATTCTTCACTGCCAAAAACTAAGACCCAATCCTTCGGAAATTTAAATTGGTAGAGGCTCAAAGCCTTGGCATGAGTATCAGCGGCAATAATTTTAAATCCTAAATTTTTTAGTGAACTTAAATCTTCCACCAAGTTTTGAGATAAACAATAATTTATTTTAAAGATTGATCCCATAGAAACTCTAACTGCCCTCCTGCCATAGGGGTGACCGGATTTGGTGGAAACCAATAAATTTTTTACATTTAAAGAGAGTGCATTTCGAGCAATCGAACCAATATTTTCAGTATGACTGACTCCATCGATCGCTAAAATAGGTTCAAAAGTTTGCGCCAATTGTTGTAACGAAAATGATTGAGGAGTTTGGATTTTGGCCATGACGCCTTGGTGCAACTCGTGTCCAACGATGGTATGAAGTTTATTGCGTTCGAGACAGTAGAGTTTTGTATTGGCCGGTAATCGATCACCATATTGTTGGTAAAATTCTTGATGCGATAAGATGGAATCAATTTTAAGATTGGCCTCAATCGCCTTTAAAACGACTTTAGTACTATCAGCAATAAAAAAATCCGAAATGTCATGAAATTGATTTTTTTGGCGTAAACTTCTAAAACATTCGATTTCAGATTGGTCAGAAGAGATTGGCGAGAATATCAACGGTTTCAGCATAAGAGTACTTCGGATAAGTTGTTTTCATTTTATCTATCATTTTATTTCTTTTTTGAGGAGAGGTCCGTAACTCCGGATCTAAAATGAGTTGGGTCAAAAAATCCTCAACTACGCGAAAGACTTGGCTTCCCATCTCTTATCATTATAGGTAAGAATCTGTTTTCGGGATAGAAAAAGAATCCTTCCAGGGAAAATTCGTTTAAAATAAAGAATACTGATTATAGGGCCAGGAAGATTTTTGCATGAATCTAGATTTTGAGGGATTAGATAAGTTAAAAATGATTGCCATCGAAGCGGGGAAAGAAATTCTCAAAGTTTATGGTGATCGTGATTTTCAAATTATCCAAAAGCCCGACAATTCTCCTCTGACCCAAGCTGATCTCATGGCCAACAATAAAATTTGTGAATTGCTTCCAAAATATTTTCCAACAATCCCAATAATGTCAGAAGAAGAAAATTTAGAATCTTATGATAAAAGAAAAAATTGGGAATATTTATGGGTAGTTGATCCATTAGATGGGACCAAAGAGTTTATTAAACGTAATGGTGAATTTACCGTCAATATTGCCCTTGTTTATAAAAATCAACCGATTATGGGAGTGATCCATGCCCCGGTTAAAAATTTAACATATCTGGCATTAAAAAATTTTGGAGCTTTTAAAGTAAACGGAGAAGAGTTAGAGAAAATGCCTCTGGTTAAATCTGTTAATTATCCCTATATTGTGGTTGTTAGCCGTACTCATCATCGAACTGAAACTTTTGAATATCTTGAAAATTTTAAAAAACAATGGGGACAGTACGACTCAAAGACTACGGGAAGTTCCTTAAAGTTTTGTTTGATCGCTGAAGGATCAGCAGAAATATATCCTAGGCTTGGAAGGATTAAGGAATGGGATACATGTGCAGCTCAGATAATTCTTGAGGAGAGTGGAGGTGTCCTGCTTTCCTTAGAAGACAACCAACCACTCTCTTACAATAAATCGGATGTAAGTTCACACAAGTTTGTGGCGATATCAAATGCCTTTAAACAAATTTATTTAAAATCAATAAATTTATCCAAATAGCTAGTTTGAGAAATAAGTAAATCTAACTCTTCACCAATGTGATGGTCTAATTGTGATTTAGAAAAAATGGCATTTCCGGTCCATGTGGTGACTTGAGCTAATTTCGATTTTAAACAAATAGAGTTCCCTAGTTTGTCAAAAAGTATCAACTGGCGAACATCTAAAATTGTTCCAGGAAGATAGTCCTTATGCTTTCCGTATGAATATATCTCTTCAGCATGCCAACTAAGTTGACCTGCTTTTGATTTTTGAAAAACATCACGAGAAAAAATTTCAATCAAACGAAGCTCCTCGCTTGAAAGTGAATGGTAATCTGTAAATTTTCCATATCCTTTTATGTCTCCGCTTTCATCTAGTTTAAAAAAGTTTACCAGCTTATGTCCTGCATCTTCGCGATAACTCAACAGTTGAGAATTCGGTGAAAAATCTAATGCCAAAATATAGGACAATGATTGTTTATCTCCATCGAGGCTTTTAATTTGGTCAACGAGAAGTTGAATTTCAGAAAGTTGATAAGTTTTAAGAATTTTTTCATTAGTTATTTTATTATAAGATTTTTCGCTGATGGTATAAACTTTTTGAGCATGTCTAAATGTAATGGTTTGGTAGTTATCGGCATCAGAGGCCCAGCAATTTATGGAAGTTCTTTCGTAAATATCGGCTTCATGATTTTCAATTTTGTTGATAATACTTTGCAAGTAAATTCTCATTTGTTTAAACAACTGATCTTGAAGGCGAACAACTTTAGGCCCTCCACTTCCTTTAACTAACATGGTTTGATGATGGTAAATTTCATGGTTATAAAAAGATAAAGTCCATTCATCTTTTTCTAAATCCATCGCTAAAGTTGATTGGAATTTAAACGTAAAAAGTAACAGTAAAAAAATGAAATTTCTCATAACGCCCCTCACTTTAGAATTTTGACTTGTAAAATAAATGATTAACATCTTAAGAAAAAATACATAACAATTTGTTGAATGTTTGTCTGTAAAAGGAGGTTGCTAGAATGAAAGCACTTACATGAATATGGAATCATTTTTTGTGAACAAGTTTTTAAAAAGTTCCGTAAATGCGGTCTCCGATATCACCCACGCCGGGAATAATGTAACCACGATCATTGATTTTTTCTTCAATGCCAGCACAAAAAATATCAATATCAGGATGCTGATCGCGAAAAGTTTCAAGACCAGTTTTAGAGACCAGGAGCGAGAGAATGGTGACATTTTTAAGACCATATTCTCTGAGTCGATTACAAGCGGCAATCATTGTGTGTCCCGTAGCAATAACTGGATCACAAAGAAAAACTTGGTCAGTTTCATTAAAAGAGGGAAGTTTAAAATAATATTCGACAGTGTTGTTTATAAATTTATCTCGGTAAATTCCAATGTGGCCGATTCGCGCCATCGGCAGGGCATTCAGTAAACCTTCAATCATCGGCAAGCCTGCTCGTAAAATGGCAATCGCCATAATCGGTTGAGAAATGCGTAATGACTGGGCAATAGCAAAAGGTGTTTCAATTTTTTCTAAATGAGTTTGTAAGTTTCTAGTGGCTTCATAAGTCATCAAAGCCGACATTTCACTGATGATATTTCTAAAAGATAGGTGAGAGGTATTTTTATTGCGTAGTTCTGAGAGTTTATTTTGAATAATAGGATGTTCGATAACATGAATGTTTGATTTCATAATTTCCCTTTTTAAAAAACCGTACCATCACTTTCAATTTGTAAGGGTGGTCCACCACTGGCCCTTTTCATCGTCGCTAATTTTCTACCAGCCCACCATGTACCACCTTCAAGGACATTGACCAAAGGAAATTGATCGCGCGTTTTTTTCAACTTTTTTTGGAGTGCTTCAGCGATTAAGTCTAAGGCAACGATCGTAAGTGCTCGCCATTCTAAAATAAGAGGAGAACTTGGCTTATGGGCAATTTTTTCTAAGGACTTATCTTTTAACTCAAGATAACCACTATCAATCAAAAGCCCACCATTACGATATTCGGGCAATCCTGTGAGATTGTTGTCGATAATTTTTATCCCAGATTTTTCAAAAACTTCAAACAAAGAATAGGATAACCACTGTGAAAGTTTATGAAATGGAATGAGAAATTTTTCATGATGATGTGGAGATTGATAGGCCCATGTATCTCCCAAGTTTTTATTTTCAAAATTAATTCGACCCGGCCATATTGGCCCCAAAGATGCTAAGATTGTTTTTAAAAGTTTTTCAGCGGGTAATTCATTCTTGCCTTTTAATAAATCGAGCACCAGATCAACTAAACCTCCAGGTCGTTTGTGAGGCAAGTTTAAGCATGCCTTACCTAAAGAATTTAAGAGTTGAGTTCGACCAGCTAAACCTAACAGTGGGTTAGTCTCTTGATTAACTTGAAATCCCTTTCCAATCTCATCGATACTTATTTGAGATAAACGATGACCATCGGCCAGGGGATGATTGATCGATCCACCAAAAGTACTTTTCATAAAGAGATTATAACTAGCGATGGCCAGTCCTTCTGAGCGTTGATAAATTCGTTCCGCCTCTTGGTATTGCCAGCGATCACCCGCACCGGCATCGAGTAGAACCGAAGTCACCACTAAATCAATTTTTACTCGAGCTTGCTCAATGGGATCTAGATGGAGAATGATTTTTTCAAACTGCGAAACTCGATTCACTTGGCGACAATTAAAATGATTCCACCTGGAATGATAAGGGATTTTAAAATCGGGATATTTTTCTTCTATAGTTTGAGCGACAATCTCCACCATATTTTCAAATTGATCTGACTTTATTTTAAAAAATCCTTGATCTTTAAGAGTTAAATCATAAATCAATTTTGATCGTTCACGAATCGCCGCTGGCGAAAGTAAAAAATCGAGAGTGTCTTTGGTTAAACTGATAGTCATTAGAAGTTTCTACCTTTAACTTTTTCCAATTCTTTTTCATCTTTGGCATCTCCATCATTCCAATAACCCGCCGCTTTTTTAGCTTCCATTTCCACTTGCGCATCGGCGGGAATCAGCTCTTTAGGAATAGTGTATCGGTTATCAACTTTGATGCCGCTGCCAACAATCGCATTATACTTCATATCACTCATGGAAATGAGATTGTGAATTCTCGTCATTCCTAAAAAATGCAAAGTATCGGGCATTAATTCCTGGTAGCGCATATCTTCAACACCTGCCACACACTCGGTTCTTTTAAAATAATTTTTGGCAGTATCTCCACCCTCTTGTCGTTTTCTGGCATTATAGACGAGGTACTTGGTCACTTCTCCCAGCGCTCGACCTTCTTTGCGGTGATAGACAATCACGCCAGTGCCACCTTTTTGCGCCGTCTTGATACACTCTTCAATGCCATGAAGAAGATAAGGTCTGCAGGTACATATATCGGATCCAAAAACATCTGAGCCATTACATTCATCGTGAACTCTAACAGTAAGCTCAAATTTTTCATCGGGAATTTTTTTCGGATCGCCGAAAATATAGATGGATGATCCACCAATAGGTGGCAATAAAATTTTTAAATCAGGTCTGGTGACTAGCTCGGGAAACATGCCGCCGGTTTCGCGAAAAAGAGATTTTCTTAACTCCCCTTCATCCACACCCAGTCGTTTAGCAATGCCAGGTAAATACCAAACAGGCTCAATAGCCGCTTTAGTGACGACCACGTCACCGGATTCTTTTATCACCGTGCCATCAATCTTTAAGCGATTTTTAGTGATTGCCTCGCGCAGTTCAGTTAACTGTAAATGCGCTTTAGTGATGGCAATGGTTGGCCTGATATCATAACCGGCTTTAAGTTTTTGGGCATAAACTTGACTGACCACCGCTCCCCAAGGATCCATCGAGACCATTTTTTCAGCATCAAACCATGAAGGAAAAGGTCCAATATCCACAATCGGGTGCGTGTTGGTAAGATCGGCAATATGATCTTTTTTAAGATCCCCGCATGCCTGGGCCAGAGCGCTGTAGACGGAATAAGAACCGCCATGAGTCCCGATACTATTTCTATGAGCGATATTAGAAAGTGTGCCAACGACTGGTCCTCGTTCCATTGGATCTTTTGCCCCCCAATTAATTTTTGGTGAGTGCTTAAAAACACTTGCAGGGTGGGACGTTAAAACCACGTGATCGATCGCGGGGTGAACATGATTATTTTTCATAAAATTTCCTTTTTAATTCATCCAGTTTTTTTCAGATTGATCAGAGGGGTCTGACCATTTTGACGTTATTTTTTGTAAATCAGTCCAAAAGTTTAAACTGGCCATTCCAGTGATTTCACCATGGCCAAATTTAGATTCGTTAATGCCAGCAAAACTAAAGGGCTCTCTTGGTACAGGGACACCTACATTGATGCCTAACATGCCTGCAGATGCTCGCTCTAAAATATATTCCGCTAATGAAATTTGCGAGGTGAATACACTTGCTGCATTTCCATAAAAACTTTTATTTTCGATGTTTATCGCCTGATCTATATTTTCACACCGAATGATACTTAAGATCGGACCAAACAGTTCATCGGTTGCAGCTTCAAGAGTTGCAGGAACATGATCCAGAATAGTCGGCCCCAACCAATGGCCAGCTGAAAATTCTTTTGGTGGTTTAAAGTCGCGACCATCCACTAAAATTTTAGCACCATTTTTGACCGCTCGCTCGATCGCCTGGCAAAGAAAGTCGCGTTGAGCGGCGGTAATCAACGCGCCCATATTTTCTGCCAGTTTAATTTTTTTAACTTGTGCAACGATGCCATCGATATGCTTTTGATTGTCTCCAATTGAAAGCAAAACACTGGCCGCCATACAGCGCTGCCCGGCACATCCAGTAAAAGAATCGGCAATTCCTTTATGAGTGAGTTTAGGATCAGCATCTGGTAGTAAAAAAAGATGATTTTTAGCACCACCTAAGGCCAGAACGCGTTTTCCATTTTGAGCAGCGTTTTGATAAACCAATTTGGCAATTTTACTTGATCCGACAAAGGAGATCGCCTTGACTTGTGGATGAGCGATCAACGCATCGACCGTTTCTTTATTTCCTTGCAAGACCGAAAAAACGCCTGCAGGAATTCCCGCTTCAGCCAGGGCATCGGCTAGCAACACACTGGTCAGAGGAGTTTTATCAGAGGGTTTCCAGATAAAGGTATTCCCTAAAACCAAAGCAATGGGAATTGTCCAAAGGGGAACCATCGCAGGAAAATTAAAAGGAGTGATGGAGGCCACAATCCCTAAGGGTTTCCTTCTAAACTCACAATAAACTCCGCGAGAAACTTCTAGTTTTCCGCCTTGTTCGATATTTTGCAAACTCAAAGCAAATTCTAAAACTTCAATGCCTTTTAACAATCCCGCTTGCGCCTCAGAAATAAGTTTGCCACTTTCCAGTGCGATAACAGGGGAAATTTTATCTAAATCCCGCATTAAGATATGACGAAAATTAAAAAGTATTTGGGTGCGATTTTTAAGCGGTGTCTGTCGCCATTTTTCAAAAGCCGATTGAGCTGAGGAGATGACAGCTTGAATTTGTTGAGCACTAGGGGTGATCAGTTCGCCAATTTTTTGCAGGTTATAAGGACTAAAAATCCCATTGCGATTTCCGGATAAATCCCATTGCCCATGACAAAATTGCCCGGCGATAATCAGATTTTTAGGAAAATTGATATCCTTCATTTGAGCCTTTAATGTGTCTTGAAAAGGAGTTATCTTATAATAAAAATGAATCTCTTAGCTAGTGGGAGACAGGCTTTTTGTTTTTTGGCAGTAGAAGCTCTTTCAGCGCCATATTTTTGACTGCTAGGCGCAATAATAAAAGAGTTTTTATACCAATAACACTTACAAACTACTAAAAAATGAATTTATAGCGATGCTGGTTGAGATTTCCAGCACCGCTATATACTTACTCATGGGGTTTACGGATTATTTATTTCCATTGAAAAAGATAATCTGGCTTGAGAATGAGTTTTTTGACGATCAAAATTGGGCCTTGAGTTTTTATCCATTTCATTAAACTGCTTTTTTTCATCTGGAAAAAGCACTAGATCAGAAAATTCTCTTTTTATCCAATCTCTTTGTTTCATAGCTTGGATCAACTCAGGAGTAGGGAAAAGAATGCTTTTATGTATATAACCCTTACTAGAAAAATAAGCGCTAGGATACAAAACAATTCGAATTCCTCTAACTTCAAATTCTCTTGGTGAACCATCGGCCCTAACTGATAGCTTAGGTCTCCCTGCTGATTTTAAATAATTATGAACATCTTTCATTGGAATAGAAATTACACGATTCACTGTGTGAGTTTTTTCAGCCCTAACATCTTTTATAGTAAACGTCAGACTGTCAATTTTATCCAGTTTACTTTCATGGATTCGTTCTGAACCCTCTCGAAAGAAAGTGAAATCAATCTGATATGAGTGGGCCTCGGAAAGACCTTCAGCTAATCCACGGTCAAAATCTTTTAGATGAATATTCAAAGAAGCATCTTCTGTTACACCACTTAGACTATCTACTGGAGTAAAAAGTGAAATTTTATTATTTTCTTGGAGGGCAGCAGTTTCTTCGCCATACGATTCTTTGATCATTATCAAAGTTACAAATAGATAAAAAATAGTCATCCAGAATAATTTAAAAGAGATATCAATTTTTCTTGTTAAAAAAAGTCGATGTAAAGTTTTCATAAAATCTCCTGTTCATTTCCATGTGTTTATTAAAGTTCAATTTGTTAAATTGCAAAATTATTGCCGTCTTCCATATGAACTTACAGGGGGAAATAAAATTTTTACTAGAGTAAAGTGATGGTGCGAACAGCAATTGTCATTAATTTTGACAAAGAGTCATTTGAAATTCATCAAATTAGTTTTGCATTGGTTATCAAAATCTGAAGTATTTTAAACTAAAAAATCGACCACCTTATAAAGTTAAAAAAACTGAGTTGATGATCGGTTTTTTGGCCAGCAATCCAACCATGATTAAAGGGGAAGCACTGTCTTAGTTTTTGACACTCAGTACATTTTACTCATAAAAAACGCGGCTTACCCCTCCTAAACTCCTAGGAACACGATTGAGAACATTGAGCCAACTTGGCATCGGCGTTGCAGTTAAAGTCAACAAATAAGCAAGTTTAAAGAGGAGATTTTTTATGAAGTTAGAAAAATTCATGCGTTTGGTGCTTTCGACTATGTTGATCACTACAATCGTAAGTTGTGGATCATCTTCAGATGAAGAAGGTAATCCAGTTGTAGAAAATCAAAATTCCAATCCATTTAATAATGGTGGGTCTTTTAATCAACAAGTTTCAACCTATGCTAATAATCCTAATTTAACGATCGAACAGATCAGACAAGGGGTTAATGAGGGACAATTTAGTGCTCAACCAGGAAACTCCATGGTCGCTTACTTTTATAAATCGGGAAATGATATGTGTTATTATCATGCAGCAAATTGTGGTGATGATATTGACCATCAATCAGTCATTTATTCTCTCAATAATCAGCAAACTAATTTATATGAAGGTGGACATCTCGGTTATTTTAATCAAAACAGTTTACCCAGCAATTTAAAACAAATTACTTATAGTGAAATTCTTAATCATCTAATTGATCTGGTAAACAACGGCCAGTTTATTAATTACTTAACTGGATCGCCGGTTGCTGCTTATCCGAATATTCATTCTGTCGGAGTTTGTGGTGGATTAGGTTTTTGGATTCGAAAAAATGATTTACGATATTTAATCTCGCTTGATTGTCCAGTTTTTATGAATCCAGTGAGAATCATAGAAGATGAAGATTGGTTTCCTTCAACCAAAAGAGAATTACAATATTTTCAAGCTTTTTAATCAATCATAAAGTTCCCCTTTCACGTCAAAGTGAAAGGGGATTCCTGACTAGATTTGTTTTTAATTTTTTTTTCGAACTTATTAAGTATCCCTCATACCCATTTCTCTAAACCACCGCTATAATTATTTTTTGAGTCGCTTTCATTTGACTCTTTATCTAAGGATGGAATTATGGCCAAGTATAAAATCGATTTTGAAGATGTTTATTTTAACTTGTTTCAACAGTTAAAAGTGCAAGAGAATTCCTATGGACTTGGTGAAGGGGATTTAAAAGATATTATTGGGCAAATTAATAAGTTTGTAGAAAATGAAATATGGCCAACGAGAACTGAAGGTGATGAACATGGAGTTCATTTAACCAAAGATGGAGTCAAAGTTCCTCCCAGTTTTCATCAGGCGAATAAAGGTTTCTACGAAAATGGTTGGTTTTCAGTCGGGATGCCAGAAGAGTTTGGCGGGATGCCGATGCCTGAAGCGGTATCTACTTTTTTTACTTCAATTTTATGTGGGGCGAATGTTTCTTTTTCTATGTATCCAGGCCTTACAAAATCAGCGGCCCGCTGTTTATTAGAAGTAGCCGATGATAAAATGAAACAAAAATTTATTCCCAAAATAATGTCTGGTGAGTGGGGAGGCACTATGTGCTTGACTGAGTCAGGTGCAGGTTCCGACGTGGGAAATTTACGAACGACGGCAGAGCCTATGCCGGATGGTCGCTTTAAAATTAAAGGTGAGAAAATATTTATCAGCTCAGGTGAAAATGATCTTTATCAAAATATTATTCACTTAGTTTTGGCGAGAACCCCCAAAGGTGAAAAAGGGACAAAAGGGATTAGTTTGTTTGCGGTTCCAAGGCTACAAATAAAAGCCGATGGCAGCGTGGGCAAAAGCAATGATGTTAAATGTACCAAAATAGAAGAAAAAATGGGACTGCATGGCCAAGCCACTTGTGTTTTAAGTTTTGGAGAAAGTGGTGAATGTTATGGTGAGTTGGTGGGGAAAGAATTTGACGGTATGGCCAACATGTTTGTCATGATGAATGAGGCGAGATTGTTATGTGGCGTTCAAGGAGAAGGTCAAGGTGCCATGGCCTATGAGTTAACCAAACAATACGTCAAAGAACGAACCCAATTTGGAACAGAAATAATTAACCATCCTGATGTTAAACGGATGATGTTAAAAATGCGCGCTTATGTCCGAGGACTTCGTTCAGTGGTTTTATACACCGGAAATCTTTTTGATCTTGAAAAAAAGGTACCGGGATCAAGTATGGATGAAATCAATTTATTAACTCCTGTTTGCAAGGCCCTTTGTTCAGAAGGTGGATTTGAAATAGCCGTCGATGCCATTCAAGTGCATGGTGGCTATGGTTACTGTCGAGAATACGGAATTGAACAATACGCACGAGACATAAAAATCGCCACCATTTATGAGGGCACTAATGGTATTCAAGCGATCGATTTTATGATGAGAAAAATTATGAAAGATAAAGGTAAAGTGTTCTATGCCGTTGGTACAAAAATTTCTGCAAGTTTAAAAACCGATGAAGCTCGTCTTTTTAATGATGAAAGAAATTTGATCATTGCTAATCAAAAATTGATTGATGAAATTATGAAAAAATTTGGACTAAAAATATCGCAAAATAAAATGAATGATGTGTTAGAACACGCGACTGATTTTCTCCATTTTTGTGGTAACTTAATGGTCGCTTGGAGATTATTAGAAGGTGCTTGTGAGGCCAATCGCGAATTTTCCAAAGGTACTCCTACGCCAGAGCGCAAAGCCTTTTTAGATAGTAAGGTCGTAGATTTCAAGATTTATTGCCAGCATTACTTAGTCAAAAACTTTGCCATAGCTAAATCCATTCTTGATTTTGAACATAATTTTCATCAAATGGAATTTATCTGATGTTCAAGGATCTAATTTTTAGATCCTTGAACTCTCAGTGATATTCCCGATGATTTTGTCCCCGGAAAGAATCAACCGGTAGTGTTACTTGTGCAAAAATGCTACACTGAATCCATCTTATGCTTAAACAATTAACTAAATTAATGAGTGTTCATGGAAAAAACAGATGTTTTTACTCTGGTAACAGAGTTTTCAGGGGAGACCCACGGGAGGACTGATTACGGCAAAGAATTAATTTTCATTCGAGGAAATAAACCAAACGAATATGCTCCTTTGCGTTTTATCGCAAAAAAAGTAGAGCAAATTACGGATGATAAATCTCTTTTGAAAATTGGATTTGTCTATTGTTCTTACGAACATAGTGATCAGGAAAACTTTCATCTTTGGTTTGAACATCAGTTTCAACGGAAGCTGACTTCAAAAACAAGTCGAGACATTAAAATTCTTTATCATCCCGATCATGTGGCCATCTTCAATTCGCTGGAAGTTGTCTACAAACAATATGAAATTCTCAAAGAAGCAGAAATCCTCATTAACGGGAAAAATCTCCCGGTGCAACTGGGCGAGTGGTATGCCAAGGGAATTTTTGGTTTACAGCAACTCAAGTCCACATCACAACGAGGCTTTGATTTTGATTTAGAAGGAAAGAAAATCGAAGTTAAAGTGCATTGGAGTGATCAAGTTTCCGCCAAAGGAATAAAAATTAAAAGAACTTCTTTAGAGTTAAGTGATCATCTTATTCTTATTTATATTGGCAGTAATTTTTTGATCCGAGATATTTGTTTTCTTGATTCCGATTTTGTTTCACGAAAATTTCAAAATAAAGGGCATTCAGTTTTTCTTAAAGATGTGGAAATTTCGAGTTATTTTTTTAGTAAGTCGGATAAACACTTTGATAAAGTGGTCAATAAAAATGCGCTGATGAAATTTGCCAATCCGTCTCTTGCTGTCAAACTCGCTAGCCGCGTTTAATTTTTGGTGAAATTGAGCTTCTGGGTTCGTCAGACTGCGGTCTCATCGCCTGCGCTGTACAGGAGTACAGCTCGGCTCTTCGCCTTGTCTTCCTGCCCAGAAGTCAATTTGACCAAAAATTAAGTGTTGGTTAGTTGCGGTGGATTTACGATTGGTTAATTTTTTGACTGTGTAATTCATTTTTAAACAGAAGAGAAGTCGCAAAGATATCTCCCCAAAAAACCATGCAGTCTTAAATCCTCTTTTAAACAGAAGAGAAGTCGCAAAGAGATCTCCCCAAAAAACCATGCAGTATTAAATCCTCTTTTAAACAGAAGAGAAGTCGCAAAGATATCTCCCCAAAAAACCATGCAGTCTTAAATCCTCTTTTAAACAGAAGAGAAGTCGCAAAGATATCTCCCCCAAAAAACCATGCAGTCTTAAATCCTCTTTTAAACAGAAGAGAAGTCGCAAAGAGATCTCCCCAAAAAACCATGCAGTATTAAATCCTCTTTTAAATAGTTTTTAGGAAGGAAAACCAGGCGAGAAGCTGAGGCGTACTTCCTGTAAGCCGCAAGCGCCGAGTCCGCAGTTTGACGCATCTAAAAACTATTTAAAAGAGGATTTAGCAATTGCCGTTGACTTCGCCATACTCGTCGCGCTGCTTGACGGTGTAATCCAAAAATTTGCATTCAATGTTTCCATTGTGCACATCTTTTTTGGAAGCAGCTTTGATGGTCATGGCCTGTCGAAGTTGTTCATCACCAGACAGAATAAAGGCGCGGTGTTCGGAATAATTTTGTTTCAGTCTTTCACTTAACTGAAAGTAAAAATGCTCCAGATCGTTGCCAAAGGACATGCGTTTTCCATAAGGAGGATTCATGATTATTAAAGTCGGTTGTTTAAGGTGACGACCTTTAATATTAAAGTCATTTTGAAAAATACGAAATCGTTTTTCGATGCGACCTCTTTTGGCATTGTTGGTAACATGATCGATCGCCACTTGATCGCGGTCAGAGGCCCAAACTTTAAAATCCGCTCGCGTGTTGAGTAAATTTTTTATTCTATTGGCCTCATCTTCTAAATAACTTTCCATCGCTGGCCAACATTCAGAAAAAAGTGGTGAACATTGATAAGAGAAACGATGATTTTTTCGGTTAAGAATTTTTAAATAACTTGGGGGTATATTTTTTTCAATCAAGACTGCTTCGAGGGCAATAGTTCCGGAGCCACACATGGGATCCCACAATACTTCGTTTTCCGGATCCCAGTTCGCCAAACGAATGAGACCTGCCGCCAAGTTTTCTTTTAGCGGAGCTTCATTGCGACTCATCCGATAACCGCGTTGACTTAAATGAAAACCTAATAGATCGATGGAAACAGTTAAATGGTAGTTATCAGTTTCTTTATTTTTATAAAGAGTGGCGATGAGTTCCACATCGGGATTGTCTTTAGCAATATTGGGTCGTTGATTGAAAGCTTGGCGGAAACGATCGGCCACTGCATCTTTAATTTTTAAAGACAAATACATGGAGTTTTTAAACTTGGGGTCATCCCCTTTCAAATTGATCAGAATACTATTTATCTTAAACGTATTTTCGAGATTCAAAATTTTAGTCCAATCGATCTGCATGCATTGACGATAAAGATCTTCTCCATCGATGATGTCAAAACTAAAAAGTTTTTTATTGATGCGAGAACTAATACGTGAGTTAAAAGCAATTTTTAACGCTTGAAGATTTGAGCATTTAAACTCCACACCTTTCCTTGAACGTTTAAGATCATTGGCATTGAGCTCTGTAAGTTCCTCCATGAGGACTGATTCAAGTCCAAAGGGACAAGAAGCAAAAAATGTGTCGGTCACAAATTCAAAAGGGATGGTCATGAAGTTTTAAAGTTAAGTGCTCGTGTCGTTAATTCTTTGTAACTGTCTTTTTTGGTGGGATCGAGTATCCCTTCAGTAAACCTCTTTATACGCCAAAGGGCGATGGAAAACAAACCCAAACAAATAAATTTATTTAAATGGATTAACTCTTTTTCTAGTAACTTCCTTTCCGAATGATAGCCATCGATAAAATTTTGCACATAAGGCATAAATATCTTGCTTTCTTTTAAACATGATCCACTGATGGAAACGCCAATATCAAAAATAAAAGGTCCAATCCCACTTTGTTCAAAATCGAGCATGGAGGCCAAAAAACCGTTGCGAAAAATGGCATTATCAAAATAAAAATCTCCATGAATTAAGCCATGAGGAAAGTCTTGGCCGGAAAGTTCAACGATCCCTTGAGGAAAAACTTTATGAAAATGCTGTTTAAAATCTGCCGGGCATTGAGTTGATAAAACGTATTGAGCTATTTCCTCCGTGCCAAATCCCACTTGATTATGTGGACGTAAAAAAGGAGGAAGTTTTTTCTGATCAGAAACACGATGCAGTTTTCCCAAACTTTTGCCGATTTCCAACGATGTGGCTGCACCAATTTGGGGAATTTCTCCTTCGACAAAAGGAAAAATTCCTCCATGCAATTGTTGCCATTGGTAAACGAATTTTAAATCTTTCATTTGGTAGGGCTTAAGGCTAAACAGAAATAAATTTTCTTTTAAGTAATTGAGAATTTTCATTTCCGCTTCCATTTGCGGAACGTCTTTATCATTTGAGACTTTAAGGACAAATTGTTGTCTTTCGGTGCTCACTTTGTAATTGGAATTAGAAATCCCCGAGGAGAGTGCAGTCAGTTGTTTAACTTTTCCTAAGGAGTATAAGTCAAAAATCGCCTGGGCGTCGGCGAGAGAAATTTGGGTATAATTGGCCATGGGCTTAACTTTTATTTGTTCAATAATGCTTGAATAGTATATATTGACCCCACATTAATATTTAGGCAACTCAAGAGAGGTTTTTATGAGAACTGATACAATTAACGCAGGTGGAGAGAAAATGAATTTTGCTAAAAAAA
The DNA here is from genome assembly GCA_044356225.1 of Bacteriovoracaceae bacterium. Classification (GTDB taxonomy): domain Bacteria; phylum Bdellovibrionota; class Bacteriovoracia; order Bacteriovoracales; family Bacteriovoracaceae; genus JBIKWR01. The sequence goes on from JBIKWR010000009.1 coordinate 28,486, forward strand.
GTACCCAAGATTTTAAAGTAAAGGATCTAACTTTGGCCGAGTGGGGCCGTAAAGAAATTGAAATTGCAGAGTCAGAAATGCCAGGATTAATGGCCTTGCGATCTGAATTTGGTGCCAGCAAACCGCTCAAAGGTGCAAAAATTGGTGGTTGTTTGCATATGACCATTCAAACCGCAGTGCTGATTGAAACTTTGATCGATTTGGGAGCAGAAGTACGCTGGTCTTCATGTAATATTTTTTCAACACAAGATCATGCCGCAGCCGCCATTGCCGCTCGTGGGATTCCTGTTTTTGCCTGGAAAGGAATGAACGAAGAAGAGTTTAATTGGTGTATTGAACAAACTCTCTTTTGGCCCGATGGCTCAGCGATTAATATGATTTTAGATGATGGTGGCGACTTAACTAACATGGTCCATGATCATCATCCACAGATGCTTAAAGGAATAAAAGGTTTATCGGAAGAGACAACCACTGGAGTTCATCGCCTTTATGAAAGAGTGTTAAAAGGTACACTGGGTGTGCCGGCGATCAACATCAATGACTCAGTTACGAAATCAAAATTTGATAATTTGTACGGTTGTCGTGAATCACTCGTGGATGGCATTAAGCGTGCTACCGATGTGATGATTGCTGGTAAAGTATGTGTCGTTGCAGGTTATGGAGATGTGGGTAAAGGTTCGGCTCAATCTCTTAAGGGCTTAGCTGGCAGAGTTATCGTGACAGAAATCGATCCAATTTGCGCACTTCAAGCGGCGATGGAAGGTTTTTCGGTTATGCGCATGGATGAAGCGGCAAAAATTGGCGATATTTTCGTGACTGCCACAGGCTGTGTCGACGTTATAACGGCGAAACATTTAGATGTGATGAAAGATGGGGCGATTGTTTGTAACATTGGCCACTTTGATTCCGAAATTAACGTGAAACATCTCAATCAGAATTACAAACTTTCTAATATTAAACCTCAAGTCGATATGTACATTTCTAAAGACAATCGCCGGATTATTTTATTGGCGCAAGGACGTTTAGTGAATTTAGGATGTGGGACCGGGCACCCTTCATTTGTCATGAGTAATTCTTTTACTAACCAAGTTATGGCGCAAATGGAACTTTGGAAAAACTCGCAAAAGTATGACAAGAAAGTTTATATGCTCCCTAAACATCTCGATGAAAAAGTGGCGAGATTGCATTTAGCAAAAATTGGAGTTCACTTAGATACGTTGACAAAAACGCAAGCCGAATATTTAGGAGTAAAATCAGAAGGTCCGTATAAGCCTGAGCATTACCGTTATTAAAATTTTTTATGAGTTATAAAGCTAAGCTATTTTTGGCCTGTGATCATGCCGCCTTCCAAGAGAAGGCGGTTTTATTTGCATGGCTTCAAAGTAAAAAAATCGAAGTTATCGATTTAGGATGTCCTTCGAGTGATCGCTGTGATTACCCCAATTATGCGATAGAATGCGCCAAAAAAATTCAGCAGGAACCCGAATCGAGAGGAATTCTTATTTGTGGTTCGGGCATTGGAATGTCCATGGTCGCCAATCGTTTTCGTGGTATTCGCGCGGCTTTGGTAAGAAATGAAGAAGAAGCAAAATTGTCAAGATCTCATAACAACGCCAATGTTCTTTGCCTTGGGGCCCGATTAACCAGTGTTGAAAGTATGAAGAAAATTATTGAGTGTTGGTTCACCACAGAATTTGAAGGTGGCAGGCACGAGCAGCGAATTGCTCTTTTTAATAACCTAGGTCTCTGATACCATTTCCTTATGTTTGATGGATTAAAAAAAGCCGAAAAGATTATTCTCTTTTTTTTATTTTATGTCCTTAGTATGGGATTGATTATTTCTTATATTGATAAAGGACTTTTTGAAGGACATTTTGTCCATGAAGACAAAACGTTGGAGTGGTTATCTTTTGCCATTTTGGCCGCTAGTTCATTGATTTGTTTTCAAAGAGTTCATCAACTTCGTTCTGTAAGGTCTAAAAAATTTATTTTTTTCACTTTTTTTGCCGGAGTCGTTTTTCTCTTTGGTGCGGGCGAAGAAGTTTCATGGTTTCAAAGACAACTTAATTTTAAAGTTCCTGATTTTTTTGTGGAGCATAACTCGCAAAGAGAGGCCAATATTCATAATTTAGTAGTGAATGGTAAAAAGATTAATAAAATAATTTTTGGTACGGGCTTAGGAATTGTGATTGCCAGTTATTTGCTTTTATTTCCAGTGTTATACCAGCGACGTGAAGGTTTTAGAAAATGGGTTGATAGTATGGCCATTCCCATTCCCCAAGAGCATCACGTTTGGTGTTATCTATTTTTATTTTTGATTATATCTTTAATTCCTCACTCTAAACGCGGGGAACTTTTGGAAATAGGGGGAACTTGTATGTTCTTGATGATTCTGCTTTATCCCAAAAACCACGAAATTTTTAAGTCTTAATTTTTAATCATGATTACAATGATAACAGCCAGGATACTTTTTCTTGCGGTACTCTTGAACTGTTTTATAAAAAAAATCGATGGTTTTTTTGCCCACATTACTTTCGGCTAACCAAGAAAAATGAGAAACACCCGGATAAAACTTAACTAACCATTGAATAACTTCCCCAGCTTTAAAAACTTTTCCTTCAGAATCGATGAGATGAATCGCTTCGTGGCATTCTTTGATATCAAGTTGAGGAAATTTATCGTAAATCCAATTTTCTCGGATACTGACTTTTCCTAGATTTTCAGTTCCAGGAAGCTTTTCTAGAGACTGTTTAAATCTTAAACAGAGTGGACATTCACTGTCATAAAATAAAATTGGTAGAGAAACATTTTGGTTTTCTTGCATAAATAGATTTTACTGGAAAATTCTATGAACACCAAGTTTTAGTAAACTTTTCCGCTCATTCGGTCGAAGAATTTAATCGAGGTAAAAGCCATCAACAATCGCATAAACAGACCATGAAATTAGTCATAAGTTCATTTCTCATCGCCATTGTTTTTATGGTACTGGCCTTGTTAAATGGAGGGTTTTCCTATACCTCGGCCCTATAAAAATGAACCTTATCTTAGAAAAAAAATCGATTAATCTAATTAACTGAAATTACATATTACTTTTTACCACGGTTGACCTTTGCTTGGTTGAATATTGTCTATAAACAGACTAAATTACTTACTATGATAAATAAAAATCAAGTTAACCACACCCAAGACAATGACCTCACTCATAGTATGGTTCATTATCTTTTGACTATTCATAAGCTAAAAGAAGAAAAGGGCTATGCTAGGGTCACTGATATTGCCAAAGAATTGGATTTAACTAAAGGTAGCGTTTCGACCGCCTTAGGAAATTTAAAAAAAAGAGGATTAGTCAATGAAGAGGAAGATAGCAAGTTTCTCTTTTTAAGTGCTGAAGGACATGAAGAGGTTCATAAAATATTGAGCTCGCGAACCCTTTTATACTATTTTCTGAAGGATTTTTTAAAAGTGGAGGAATCCATTGCTAAAAAAGACTCTTGTTTAATGGAGCATCTTTTAAGTCATGAAACTAGAGACAAGTTTTTTAAGTTTATGAAAATTTTGTCTTGCTCTTGTGAAGAACAAGCACATGATGCTTTTGATTTCAAAACATCTTTGGATTTATGCCAATTCAATTCCCCTGATGATTTTTTAAGTGAGCAAAAAGGTGACTCACATTTATAAATCTATCTTCATCGTTTTCTTCGTCGTATTAATAATGGTTAATGTTAAAACCTCATTTGCTCTTCAAGAATTGAAAGGCTTTTGTTTTAAGAATGATCAAGAGACCAATCAGTTTACTCGGGAAATAAAAACATTTTTATTACCCCAAGATCGACTCCAAAAAAAAGGTTCAGAGCGATGTGTTGAGTTGGTCATCGATGCTGCTCGCTCGGAGTTAATTGACAAATTTGTTTATGCTAATTTTCAAGTGGATCAAACCTATGGTGGATCACAAAGTGTCGGACAAAATAAATTTGATCATCGCCAGTGCCGAATGACCATTGATATGATTGAAAATCAATCGAGCAAACAGTTAGCTTTAGATGTCGATCATAAAAAGTTTAAGGCGAATGCAATCAATCAACAAAAAGAATTCACTTCTCAGCAAATGCTGATTCTTTCTCATGAAAAACAAGGTTCGATTCAAGTGAATAATCAGAAAACGATGATTTTATGTCGAGTCTTACCAAACGGATATGAAATTGAAATTTCGCTAGAGGGTGAGAGTGGAGGTATCTCCACAGCGCTTTTTATCAAAGGAGATCAAAAAATAAATTTAGGATCGATCGTCAAAGACCTTAACTTACAAAGTAAAAAAATGGGGACCACGGGGTTGGCGTTAGATAAACAAACGGGAACAGGGTTAACCGAGTATTTTCTTTCGATTAAATAGTTATATAGCGGTGCTGGTTGAGATTTCCAGCACCGCTATATATCAGTGCTAATTTGGCCCGCCGTAAATTTCGATTAATTTTGCCGCCAAATTAAGATCAAGTTGTTCAATTTTAGAAATATTTTTGCTTAATTCATCAAGAATTTTTTGATTTCTTAGTCCTTGATCCAAGGCTTGCCGATAAGGGCAAGAATTGTAAACCACGAGTGAATAACGAGAATGATATTTCCCTGGGAACAGCGTCATTAGTTTATTTTCAATTTCTTTTTGAAATAGAAATCTTTGATCGCCTACATGGTGACTCATCTCATGATAATTCTCTACCGCCATTTGGGCAATGGCATCGGCATTTGGTTTTTGAGTCTGAAAGTATTGTTCAAATGAAGTAGAAAAATTATTTTTATTTTTAGTGAGGATCTCACTTAATTGTAAACAATCGTCAAAACCTGCATTCATGCCTTGGCCAAAAAATGGCACAATCGCATGGGCGGCATCTCCTAGCAAAACGGCTTTATCTTGAAAAAACCAAGGAGAGCTTTTCACCGTACCTAAATGACCAATAGGGTTGCGGAAAAAATCTTCTTCCAAGTTAGGAATAAGGGTCGTGGCATCTGGATAAAAAGTGTCAAAGTACTGAATGAGTTTTTTCTCGGTAGTAATTTCAGAAAATGCTCTTTCTCCTTTTGTGGGTAAATATAAAGTAGCGGTAAAACTGCCGTTGAGATTGGGTAGGGCCATCAGAAAATGATTGCCTCTTGGCCAGATATGAAGCGCATGCTTTTCGATCAGAAAACTATTGCCGGTACCAGCGGGAATATGTAATTCTTTGTAATCCACATTGAGCCATTCAGTTTCATTAATTCCATTAATCGCATTTTTCTGATTCAATATTGCTTTGCGAACAGCAGAGCTGGAACCATCGGTTCCAAAAATATGATCAGTGCGAACTGTTTTTTGAGAAAAATGAATCTCCATTTTATCTAAGTCAACACTCTGAACGGGATGATCAAAATGAACTCGCACTCCATTATTTTCTGCCAGATGAAGCAAATGTTTATTTAAGGCAAACCGCGAAATGGAATAATTTTTATGGTGTTCTTCCACGCCGTAAGGTTGATAGATGCATTCACCATCCATTTTATGAATCATTCTTCCATGCACCGGCACCGTTTGAGAGAGAACTTCATGATCGATGCCTAATTCTTTTAAGGCATTTATTCCTTTGGTAGTGATAATGAGGTTAATAGATCTTCCGGCTTCAACTTTAAGGGTTCTTAAGTCAGAGCGCCTTTCGTAAAGATCGACGGTGAAGCCCTTTCTCACTAAGAATATTGACCATAAGGATCCAACTAATCCACCGCCAATCACCGAAATTTTTTTAGACTTTAACATTTATAAACTTTTAATTACTGCGACCAATTCTGTTACTTCTTTAAATGAATTATACAATGGAGCGGGTGTGATTCTTAAAATATCAGGTTCTCTAAAATCACAGAGAATACGTTTATCATTAAAAAGCTTGAGGCAATCTTTCGCCGATTTTTTAAATTGCAAACACAACATGCTCCCGCGATCAGCGGGTGTAATGACTTGGCATTGATCAAGGCATTCATTTTTTAAAAGATACTCAAAATATCCGGTGAGTAATTGCGATTTTTTAACAATGGCATCCATGCCGACTGAATTAAAAATTTCCAAGGAGGCCCTTAAGGCCGCCAATTGAAAAATAGGAGGATTACTCAATTGCCAGGCTTCGGCAGTAGGGATGGCACTAAATTGAGGGCCCATTTTAAAACGGGTGGACTTATCATGCCCCCACCATCCTTCAAAGCGGGGTAGAGTTTTTCCGTGATGGTTTTGATGGACAAAACAACCGGCCAAATTTCCTGGTCCAGCATTTAAGTATTTATAGGAACACCAGACGGCAAAGTCCACTTGCCAATCGTGTAATTTTAATTTGATATTACCGGCACCATGAGCGAGATTAAATCCCACCAAAATATTATGTTGATGGGCCACTTTAACAATTTTTTCCATATCAAAATTTTGCCCGGAGAGATAATTACAATTTCCTAGCATGATCAAGGCCAATTCATCGGCATGAACTTCAATCGTGGAGATGATTTGCTCCGTGGTGGAAGTCATTAAATTTGAGGGCAATTCGATAATCGCTTTTTGCGGATCAAAACCATGAAAACGTGCTTGTGAATCCACCGCGTATTTATCGCTGGGAAAGGTATTTTTTTCGATTAGAATCTTGTAGCGTTTTTTATCGGGGCGATAAAAAGAGACCAGCATGAGGTGTAAGTTAACCGTGAGGGTATTCATCACCACCACTTCACTTTCTTGACCTCCCACAATTTTACTCATCATAGGGGTTAAAAACTCATGATAGGGAAGCCAAGGGTTTTTAGCGTGAAAATGTCCTTCCACTCCTAATTTTTCCCAGTCGTAAAATTCTTGTTCGACTAAGGCCCTGACCGTTTTGGGCATTGGTCCAAGCGAGTGTCCACAAAAATAGAGCGCTGGTTCTCCATTGACTGTCGGTAAATGAAATTGAGAGCGAATATTTATTAATGGATCAGATTCATCTGCTATTTGGGCAAAATGTGGGTTCGCAAAATCAATTTGGGTTGGTAAATGTCTAGTCATATTGCTTTGTAGGATAGCAGGAAATTCGTTTTTGTCATGGAATTCTCATCCAGCACCGGTATATTATACAAAATTAAGTGAAGATTTACATCTCAGCATTTTATTAGTTCTAGGGAAATATCTTTATGAATTTAGATCTAAAAAATAAAGTGGCGTTAGTCTGTGGGGCCTCACAAGGTATCGGCCGGGCAAGTGCTATGGAGTTGGCAAAGTTGGGCTGTACCGTCATTGTGTTGGCGCGAACCCAAGATAAGTTAAAAAAACTGTTGACCGAGCTGCCTCCGGGAAATCATCAACTTTTAGTGGGGGATTTAGATCAGTGGGAAGTGGTCAAAGAGAATTTAAAAAAAATAACCGAAAAAAATCCCATTAGTATTCTGATCAATAATGCCGGTGGTCCTGCCGGTGGACCGATAAGCGAAGCCAAAAAAGAAGATTTTCAGGCCACCTTTAATCGCCATGTTTTGGCCTCGTCAGCACTCGCGCAAGAATTGATTCCGGGAATGAAAAAACTGGGATTTGGGCGAATTATCAATATTATTTCTACCTCGGTAAAAACACCACTTCCGGGTTTGGGAGTTTCCAATACCGTCAGAGCAGCGATGGCCAGTTGGGCAAAAACGTTATCATTGGAAGTGGCGGAGTTTGGCATCACCGTCAACAGTGTCCTGCCAGGAGCGACACAAACCGAACGATTAGAAAAACTACTGATCGATTGGTCTAAAAAATCGGGTTTAACCATTGAGCAAGAAACAAAAAATCGTGAATCCCTCATTCCGGCAAAACGTTTTGGTAAACCTGAAGAAATTGCCGCGTTTGTCGCCTTTCTGGCTTCACCAGCAGCGGCTTATATTAATGGCACTGCGACGGCCGTTGATGGTGGTAGGACTGCATGTTTTTAGCAAGTTTTGAAATTATCGATATCTCTCCAATGATTTCACCAGAGCTGGGGGTCTTTCCGGGAGATTGTGCTTTTACGCGACGAGAGTCCATGGCCTTTACCAAAGGGGATCATTTAACTTTATCTGAAATGACTACCACTATGCATTTAGGAGCTCATGCAGATGCTCCTATTCACTATCATTCGGAAGGGGTTTCCATCGAAAAACGTTCGCTGGATTATTACGTGGGGGATGTGCAAGTAGTGGAAGTGAAAATAAAAAATGGAGATCGCATCAAGCCAGAGCACA
>JBIKWR010000010.1:0-36431 GCA_044356225.1 Bacteriovoracaceae bacterium
TTGGAATAGAACCAAAGAACTACTCAATCAGACAATCGAATCCTGGCGAGTGTCATGGGTGCAAGAAAACCTTGATCAATACATCTTGACGTATAGTCCCGAGCATTTTCGAGATAATTCCGTTGGTAACTATTACGCTTTTCGTGATTATAAAAAAAGAGTCTTCAGTGCTCCAGGTGCGCCGCAAATTCAACTCCGAAATCTTTCAATTTTAATTTCCGATGAATATGCAGTCGTTCATTTTATTCAAGACTATGTGTCGACCACAATCAATGACAGTGGTCGAAAATATTTATTTCTAAAAAAAGATAATAATTATGAATGGAAAATTGTCAGCGAAAAGTGGCAAAAGTATCTACCTTCTGATAGTGCTAAAGAAGGAGAGCAAGTTGCCTTTATTCCTTCCATGCGTTTTTTTGACCAATAAAAAATGACCATGCTAGAAAAATCTAGAAGTCACTTACGGAAAAAGAAAAAATAAAAATGATCTATAAAACTTCCAAAGACTACACGCTTGTTCTCTACGAAGATCAGCACAGTCCACGGTTTTTTAAAATTAATAAGGCGATATTAAAATCTCTTTTTTATTTGATGCCAACTATCTGCGTGCTCTCATTTTCTGCTATGGTGGCCGGTTTTTTTTACCTCAATGAAATTGTCAGTCAAATCAAAGAAAGTGAACCTGGTCTTATTCAAGAGTTGCGCAATGAAAAAACACAAGTCATTCAGGAGCTTGAGGAAATAAAAGAGATTAATAAAGACTGGGAAGAAAAGTTATTAAAATCAAAAACTCCCGTAAATGCCATTTTCCCCATATTTTTGCCCATTCCCAATTATCAAAATCTCATGCCAAAAAATTTAATTGATATTGAAGATATGGAAATGCAAAAAACGGGAAATCAGGCGATTATAAAATATAAAATTGTTAATAAAAAAGAAGAAGACTCAAAGCTCAGTGGCTATGTCATGATGCTTTTTAAAAATGGTAGTCGAATCGATATTTTTCCCATGGCAGGTGGTGATCTTTCCGAATCCATTAGCTCTTATCAACAAGGTGAGAGTTTTTCTGTCTCGCGATTTAAACCTGTGGTCACCCAGTTTGAAGTCAACAATACAAATGAAAAATCTTATTTTTTAATCTTTGTTTTTAATCGAAACGGCGATTTATTATTTAAAAAACATTATGAATTTATCGGAACTTAATCAAATTGATATGTGCGTGTTAACCGCTGGCTCTGTCCTAAAGGGTGAGTTTACTTTTTCTGGACTGGTTAGCATTAGCTCATCCATTTCCGGGAAAATTAATGTTCTCAATGAAGGAAAAATGATTATTGAATCCGTAGGGAAAGTTGATGGTACAATTAATTGTAAAGATGTGGAAATTTTTGGAGATTTCATAGGAGAAATCAACGCCTCTGGAAGAATTATTTTACAACCTGGGTGTCATGTCGTTGGGAATCTGACTTCTGAATCATTAACCATCTTTCCCGGGGCCATATTAAATGCCAACGGAAAAACCACTTAGTTAATTATAAAAAGTTTTTATAATCGACGACTTCAACCTTGCCAAATCTTTCCAATATTTTTTTTAGCTCTAGATCACCAACAACAACAATCGTGAGTTTACTCCAATGAAACAACTGGGTCATCTGGTCTTGAAGTTCGCTGACCGTCGTCTTGGCAATAGTCTCTTTAAAATTATCTAAGGCTGAATAAGGTCTTTTAATATGATCAAACAACATTAAATTACTAAGAAAAGAAGAATTTGATTCAAATCGAAAAGGAAAACTACCAATTAATTGTCCTTTATTGTGTTCTAATTCTTTTTCCGAAACATTTATCTTATCCACGTCTAAAATTTCTTTTAATGTTTTCAACATTTCTTCTAATGATTCATTTTTAGTAAAAGTTGAAATCCCGGCACGGCCGTAAGAAAATTGACTTCCAGCAAAGGCACCTGCGGAATAAGTTAGTCCTTTTTCAACTCTTAATACTTGTAACAAGCGAGAAGAAAATCCTCCTCCTAAATAGGAAGAGGCCAATTCGGTTAAGTCTGGTTTTGTCCCTTCATCTTTAAACAAAATTCTACTTAATCGAATTTGCGCTTGATTGGCATTGGGAACTGGAACAAATACTATTTGTGCATTCAGTTTTTGTTGTTGAGGATTGTGATGATTGACACGAACATAGTTTGCACCCATCGCCCAGTCGCACTCTTTTTCAATCACCGTTTTGATCGATAAAGCTTCACTTGGACCTGTTATATAGAGACGCTTTTTTACAACTCGATTAAAATAATTTTTTTTCTTAAGCAAATCGTAACTTTTCATATTTTGAATTGTTTTAATACTGCCTTCAGTCGGTTGGGCGTAATCTGAAAATTTAAGCGACACTTGCCTGGCCACGTGATCGGCCAATCCTGAATGCTGAGAGACTAAATTATTAAAACTTGTAATTATTCGATTTTTATTTTTTTCTAGTTCTTCTTTGGGGAAAACGGCATCTTTGAAAATATGACAAACTAATTTCATGGTCGGCACAATATCTTTAACCAGACCGCCAAAAGAAAGAGCTGAGTACTCATGGGTAACATTAGTGCTTAGACCAACACCATAAAATTCTAAACTATCACTTAATTGCTGCTGATTATACTGAGTGGTTCCAGAGATTAGTTCTGAAAACATCATCTCAGTCAAACCACTATTTTCAGCATTATCGCTCAAGGCACCATCTGCATAATAGACGGTCATATCATAAGTTGGAAAACGCTCATCTTGTAACCAAATTATTTCTAAGCCATTCCAATTTAATGTTTGAACATTGGTGCGTGATGCTTGAGCTTCTCCACATACTAAAAAAACGATGACGGTTATTAATGGTAAAAAATATTTATTCATAACTTGATTCCTTTTTATTCCAACATTATTTCTTTTTTTCTTTTGGATATTTTTCCCAAACACTGATCATCAGCGCTTTTTCACTAAAGATTTCACGACAAGTTTGGATCAAAATTTTTGAGTCCATTTTTTGATATATTTCAATTTCTTTTTGATAAGACATGAAATCATTTAAATAAGCTTCACGATCTCCAATAAAACTAGCAAGCCCAGCATTTGATTCTAACTGATTAAAATATGATAAAATGAATTGATTTTTACTCTTTTGCAAAGACCGTTCAGTCATAGCAACTTCACAAGATTGTATGAGTTTCTTTTTTAAGTCGGACTCAAAACGGTCAATATTGATCTTCGGCATTAACTGACCTCCGATCATAAAAATCCCATTATTTTTTAAATTATAATTATAGGCATAGATCGAAGTGGCCTGAGGTTTTTCATGAAAAACAAATTCTTGAGTGAGGTAAGAACTTTTACCAGCACCTAAAAGCGAAGCAAGCATATCCAGCACATAGGATTTTTGACTTCCCATCGGTTCACCTTTGAAGGCCAAGGCAAATATGGGATCAGGACTCTCCCCTTGAACTTTAACATGCCGACCATATTCTGCACGATGGTGAAAAAGGTAAGGAGCATCTTTTTTCTCAACCACTTGATCGTAAACCTTACTTCTGGGTAACTGACCCATTTTTTCTTCTGCCAATTTTAGGACTTCATTGGCATTCACATCACCAACCACAACTAAAATTGCGGCATTAGGGGCATAAAATGTTTTAAAATAATCCATCATCTGGTCTCGAGTGACGGATTTAATATCTTCGATGGTGCCAATGGTGGGCACGCCGTAAGGTGTATCCACATACACTTCCTCGATCATTTTTTGAAACAATTGCCCTTGGGCACTATTCTCATATCGATATTTTCTTTCCTCTAAAATAACCGCTCGCTCTTTTTCAAAACTTTCTGGCGCTAGCAAAAGATTGGCCATGCGATCGGCTTCAATATCCATCATTTTCTCTAAAGTATGGGATGGTAAATTTTGATAATAAACCGTTAGATCTTGACTTGTATAAGCATTAGTTTTGCCACCGTTTCCTTCAACAAACTTATCAAAAACTCCTGGCCCATATTTTTTAGCACCTTTAAACATCATGTGTTCCAAAAAATGGGTGGCCCCTGTCAGGCCAGCATCTTCAAACTTAGAACCAATTTTATAATAAATTTTCATTGAATAAATGGGGAGATGAGGATTTTCGCTAACTAGAATAGTTAAACCATTGGGTAAAACTTTTTTTGTGACGTTGAGGTTGATGGTCTGTTTGCCACTATTGCTGTTGATTATTGGAATCGATAAAACTGGTTTTTCTGATGGCGACTTGCTCACCTCACTGGCCTCCACTTTTTTAATTTTTTGCTGAGGAGTTGTTTGATTTTCGCCAGGGCGAATGGGTTTTATCCCACAGCCAAGAAAAACATTGAAAATAGAAAATAGCCCTAGCACTAACAAATGGTTACTATGGTTACTAGTGACTTGCTGATTTTTGGCCATATATAAGTTCCTTTATTTATTTTTCTGAAGTTCAAAGAGATAACCTAAAAACTTAAGCTAACTAAAAAGAAGAATTGTAATTTGTTGTCACCTAAATAGAAAGATTTAAAGACCATTTGCGCGCCGCACTTCTTCGCCCCAATTACTACCCAATAGGTAGATGATCACTTGAATCAAACAGCTTTTTCAGGTATGACCAAGGTCATATCTCCCTATCTTCAATAGACAATTAAAAAGGACGATTCCAGATGAAAATTGGCGTACCAAAAGAAATTAAAAATAATGAAAATCGAGTTGGTCTGGTTCCTAGTGGAGTTTTCCAGCTTACCCATGATGGCCACCAAGTTTTTGTCGAATCCAATGCCGGCGCAGGCATCGGAGTGACAGATCAAGACTACATCAATGCCGGGGCCAAAATATTGCCAAATTTAGAAGCGGTTTACGGTACTGCTCAAATGATTGTGAAAGTTAAAGAACCTCAGCCGCGAGAAATTGCTCTCATGGGACCGCACCATATCATGTACACCTATCTTCACTTGGCAGCCGATCGAGAATTGACTGAAGGCCTAATGAAAAGTGGGGCCACCTGTGTGGCCTATGAAACGATTCAATTGCCGGGAGGTGCACTGCCTTTACTTAATCCCATGTCGGAAGTGGCCGGACGTATGGCCACGCAAATAGGCGCCACCTATTTACAAAAAGACCGTGGTGGAAAAGGCATTCTCTTAGGGGGAGTACCAGGAGTAAGACGCTCCAAGGTGACTGTTATCGGCTGTGGAATTGCGGGAACAAATGCCATAAAAATTGCCATGGGGATGGGGGCCGATGTGACCGCCATCGATTTATCAATCAAACGTCTATCTGAGCTCGACGATCTTTTTGATACTCGTATCACCACTCTTTTTAGCAATTTAAAAAATATTGAAGAATCAGTGATTAATTCTGACCTAGTGATCGGGGCGGTTTTAGTTCCTGGGGCCAAGGCCCCAAAACTGGTCACGAGAAACTATATTTCGCAAATGGAGCCAGGATCCGTAGTCGTCGACATCGCTGTCGATCAAGGTGGATGTATTGAAACTTGTAAACCCACCACTCACGAAAATCCCACTTTTGTCGTCGATGGAGTTATTCATTATTGTGTCGCCAATATGCCGGGAGCTGTTCCTAAAACATCAACTTATGCTTTAACCAATGTCACCTTGAAGTATGCTCGTTTACTCGCTAGCTTAGGGGTCGATGAAGCCGCCAAAAGAGACCAAGCATTAAGGTTGGGAATCAATGTTTATCAGGGTGATTTAGTTTATAAACAAATCGCTGACGATTTAGAGCTACCTTTTAACCCCCTTAGTTTTTAGGCAATTTTTCCTCGATTCTTGATTTTTTTAGTTCATGTTAAGATGGATGCATGAACATGATTGCCATGATCAATAAAGTTCTTGCTCTCTTAAGTGCCCTTGGCTGTTTGTTTGCCATCGGTGTTTATATTTACACCGAAAATATTTATAAACGCCCACTTCCCAGTGAATCCAGCGCTTATAAAGAATTTATGGAAGAAATAAAAAATTCGTCATTTAAAGAAACTTTTAAAAGTGATGCTTTGGCGATTAATCTTCCGGTGCAAAATAGTCGATTGCGATTTCTCAGTTTACAAACAGAAATTGAACCTCTTAAACCTAAATATTTAGAAAAATTTTCAACGGAGTTTGGTCGATCTTTGGTCAATGATTCGGTGATTGAAGTGACCTCGCAAATGGATCCAGAAGAACTCAATACCGTATCAGGTAAATTGCTGCTGGAAGGTCGCATAAAAAAATCAATCAATGAAAAATTTGGAAAACCCGTCATACGCAGGATTTTTTTCACGAAGTTTGTCATTCAGTAGTAACACTAACAAACAGTCGCTAAAAAATTGAGAAAAGTTTAATGACTCGTATTAGGAGTAGAGTGACCTTTCATGCGATCGGCCCGTCTTTTTTCTAACCAACTGTCGGTAGTCGTAAAATTAGATGAATCATCAGGAAGTTCTTTCATCATTTTTTCGTGTTCAGTTTTAGTTATTTTGCCTTCGGCGAGTGAACGGTCCACAAGTCGGCGATCAAATTTCTTAACGTTTAGAGCATCTTTTAAAAGCATGAAATCCTCTTTTTTTTGGTAGGTTCCAAGATATAGCAGGAGACTGGTTAAAAATCAATGTCTTTTTTGCGTCGAGTTAGAGACAATTATTTTTAATGATAGGTAGGTCTTTGGTCATCATCGTCTTCTTTGCCATCCTTAGGAACAATATAAAGATTTGATTGACGCATTTTTTTTAACTTCTTTTGTTGCTCACGACTGTTGAGCCAATTTTTAATCGGGTGAAAAGTCGTCTTGGTGGCACCCAAACTTTGGGCCTTAAAATGCAAAAAAACAAAACCCGCGGCCATGGCAAATAAATGGCCAAAAGCCGAATGTCCTCCGGCGGAAAAAATACCGGTATAGAGTAAAATTCCGATCATCAGAGTACAAAACCACTTGGCCTTGAGGGGAAACAAAAACATAAAAAGAAATTGTTTTTCAGGATAAATAATTGCATAGGCCAAACAAAGGGCATTGGCGATTCCTGCTAAACCAATCAGCGAAGTTGAACTCATGCCAAGCAAAAAGTTCGTCCAACCTAATCCTGAAATGATGACACCTAAAAAAATATAAAGCAGCCCACCACCGATCGCCGCCGATAATAAAAATTGGAGATACGTTTTTCCTCCCCAACGGGATTCTAATTCAGAGCCTAAAAACCAAATAATTAAACATTCAAACAACACTCCCATCAATTGATTATGCACGAGGGAATAAGTGAATAGCTGATAGATATGACCGGCCAAAAAAAGTGCTGGATTCAATCCTAACCAATGGTTGATCACTTGGCCGAAACCTAACAGTCCCAATAGGGAATTGAGGAGAAAAAAAACTACGGCGGTAATAATTAACTTCTTATTAATGGGAGATAAAAACGGCGTTGTCATGGGTCCTTGATACTGCATTAATTTTTTCCGTTAGGTTGTGAGAGTTCAATTAAAACACCACCAGTGGTTTTGGGATGGATAAAATTCACTAAACAGTGACCTGCACCCTCTACTGGTTCGGGATAAATAAATTGATATCCCTTTTTTTTAAGCTCCAAACATTTTGATTTAACATCGGTCACTTTAAAACAAAGATGATGAATACCTGGCCCTTTTTTTTGAATAAAATCATAAATTGCACCCGCTGATTCGGTCGGTTTTAACAATTCGATATGAGCATGTTGATCGACTGGAGCAAATGCCGTTTCTACTTTTTGGGCAGAAACGATTTCTCTTTTGGGATTAAAATGAAAACCAATATCTTCAAAAACTTTTTGAGAAAATTCTAAAGAACCAACGGCGATGGCAATATGATCGAGCACGACTTCATTCATAAAATCATTTTGACTGCATTCTTTTTAATCGTCAAAATCGTCTTGTGTTGGTGGATCTACGGCGTTACTACAATCAGGATTATCGGGATCAAAAACGGGAACCGTGGGGGTCACTGGTTGCTGGCAAAAACCGTTGAGACAATTGCCGTTTTTCATAAAGGTATAACACATCAAAGAACACTGCGGTTGTCCGGTACTACTATTTGGTTGTTTTACGATAAAACATTCTTGGACTGGTTCTTTGCGACAAAACTCTTTGGCGACACAAGTTTGTCCAATCGACTTATTACAAAAAACCGGATTATTTAAAGAGGTATCGTGGGGAGTACATGTGTTGGTACCAGCATTGCAGCATAAAGACGCACAATCAAAATCCGACGAACAATTTTCACCTAAACCATTATTGCCAGTATTTTGATCGGTGTTAAAACAAGCTCCGACCAAGGTTTTTTCCCAACATCGATCGTTAAAACAGCAAGCATCGCTGGCACAACCAGAATTATTTTGACAAGAATTTTGACTACCCCACAAAACTTCGTTACCGACACTATTTTGAGTACTGGGGCGAACCAGTTGCAGTTTTAATTCTTTCGAAGTGGCCAAGAGTGTAACTTTATTATCGATCGCCACCGTAATAATTTCAATCGTGGCGGTGACATTACAAGACCCAATATGCTCTTGTAATTCACTATTCCAAGAAATCGCCCGAAAGTTGCAACCATCCATGAGAGTGGAGGTAGCGCCATTCGCCGCTTGAGATTGTAAAGTACGATTGGCAGTCACATGGTAACTGGTTTGCAGCCCCGCTGCTCCACCTGTGCCATCGCCCCCTAAATACTGAACTCCCGCCGACAAACTCATTTTTCCGGCACGCGGAAACAGATAAGAATAAACTCCCGTATCGATATTATTCGCCACCGCAGTCTCCATAAAAAGTCCACGCGCAGTGGCCTTGGCAGGATCGGCTTCGGTGATATGATCATGAACCGCGGCGGTGGTTGAAATCACCCAGTTGTTTCGATCAATCGCCAAGTAAGGACCGATAAAATTAAAATCTTGATCCGTGCCATCACTTTGAGTAATGGTGTGCACAGGTGTTCCTGGAGAAGCACTTGGTGAAACCGTATTAGTGCCAGCAGTGTTAAGTTCAAAGGGGCTGATAGCGGCGGTATCATTGTAACGAACTAAACCATTGTCGGGCAGACACTTGCTAAATTTATCTTCCACATTATCACTATTGTATGTAGCACCGTTGCTGGAAACACCAATTTGAGCAATCGATGGCCGCTCCGCCACTGGGACAACTCCTGAAACATCAAACAAAGTGGCATCGCGAATTTTGGCATAACTATACAGGCATTTATCCCCGGAAAAAGAACATGATCCAGAAGCTCCTTCAAAAGTAGAATCGTATTCTAAATCAAGTCCACGACAATAGAGCCGACTGTCGCGATTATTGGTGGTGGGTTCTTCCGTTTTACCATAACTACTATAATCAAAAAGATCATAATTCAGACGAATATTTTTAAATGGCTTTTCATTCATATCTAAAACTAAAACACTGATGTTCGCAGTACTGGTTAATCCCGGACCAACTCCCACTAAGGCCGGAACTTCTACCACATCGAGAGAGCGACCAAAACGAAATCGCACCTTCACCAGCTTATCGCTTAAGGCGGTAATATTCAGTCCACTAATGTAGAGAATTCCTGAAAAATTTCGCGGCAAAGTCAGTTTGGACTTATAGGTTCCATCAAAGGGGTCAATCAAATGGCGAATTTCTACTTTCGCCAACCCTTGGGAAGTACCACCACCTACGCCACCATTTCCACCCTGAGCGCCATTACCACTACCGCCGGAATTTAAACTATTGGGCAATTCAGTGATGATTCTTTTACCTTGAGAATTTTCCTCTAAAGGGAGACAAGCACTCAACAAAAGTAAGAGATATAAATGGAGGTTTATCTTATTTAAATGAATAATTTGTTCTCCCTTCCTTGGTATTGAATAAAGTATTCAAGTACCTATCGGTGTTTTGAGAATTTTTAGTAGGAAAATTTAAGACCAAATGGCCATTATATCGGGCATTTTTGCGAGGATTTTAATCAGAGCTTAATCGTCTTTTCAGGGTGTTAACTTGAGTAACCGGGTATTGAGCTAAACTACTTGTAAGTTAGGAACAGTTAACAAGAGGTCCGTATGAAGATTAATTTTATTCCTAAAACCAATCATGGCTTTACCCTCGTTGAGTTGATGGCAGTGGTCGCCATTATAGGGGTTCTCAGTTCGGTTTCCATGCCGATTTATCGTGACTACCAAGTTAAGGCGAGATCGGTGGAAGGCAAGTTGATATTGGCCTCCATTCATACTGTTCAAAGTGCTTGGTATGCTTCTTATGATGTCTACAGCAGTTGCTTAGGTATGATGGGAGTGAATAAACCTGCTGGCCATTTTTATAGCTTTGGTTTCACATCTTATGACAGTGTTCCACTAGCGATTGACATTAACGCTTTGGCGGTGGCGAATGGTGCTCCTCAAGGTTGTGTGGGAGTTGGTGAATGGACCAATAGTAATGTGGATCCTAATGCTTATTTTTTCCAAGGGACAAAAGTCATTGGCAACTTTGCTGCTGCCCCAGATAGACTCGATTTAGGGAATGATTTTTTTGGCGTATCGGACGATGGGCAAAATTACCAGGCGGTGGCCGGGGCCTTTATTGGCGGTTCAGGAATATCTTATCATAATTTTTCTATAGGCTTGATCTCCTCCGCTTATGCTCAGAAAGGTGCTGGTGACCCGTCAAACAATGGTGATTCCGTCATCACCACAACCAAAGATGGATCTGGATCAGGAAAACTTACAAATGATACTGGTTCGAGTACTACAAATTCTGGGTCGCAAAGTGCTGTTACCAACAGTTTAGTCACGGGATTTACAATGGATAAAAATAAATCAGTTGTTCTACTGTCTGCTATTTTAAAAACAATAAACAACTCTCAAACTAACTATGTTCCAGGAGGAACGAACAATGAATTACCTAGCATAAACAGCAATGGTAAAACAACTAAACCTAATTGGAGTCAGGTTACTAATTTAAATTCTAAAGGTTCAGTAACAGGCCAATAAGCTGTTATAAATTTAGTTTTTTAAACCAAACGTTCGACTTTCTTTTATCTTAATCGCCTGGGGAACAGAGTAGACTTCTGAATGGAAGGACACGTAGTACCCAGGCTTTGTTAACTTACACGCCAAAATCGCTTCCGCCACATTTTGTAATCCATCTGAATCGATAAATCCGATGGGTTTCATCGCCCCGGTAAAAACCACGGGGGTTTTAGGATGAGGCCAATGCTTTAAACAATACTCCGCCGTCAGCGTCATGGTGTCAGTGCCATGAATCACAATCACCGGCAACCCTTCTTCGGTTTTACTGGTCACCATTTTCAAAATAAGCTCGCGGTCTTGATCGGTCATAAACAAAGAGTCTTTGCCCATCAAGGGAATCACTTGTAAATCGGTGTAAGGAAGCCGCAATTTTTCTAGGGCATATTTTTTTATCAATGCTTCGGCAACTTCCAACGATCCTTCTTCTTCATCGTAACTTTTTTCGATGGTGCCGCCGGTTGTTAAAACGGCAATCTTATGGCGTTTTTGCATAAGGGTAAATTCCTTTAAATTCTTTGGGTCTGTCTTGACTTTATCCCACTCGTCACCATCTTTTGCAAGCCTTTAAAATTATTTACTAAATCAATAGAGGGAGCTTAATTATGACTTCGCGAACTGGTGAAATTTCCGTAAAAACCAATGACATTTTTCCGATTATTAAAAAATGGCTTTATTCAGAACACGATATTTTTCTGCGCGAATTAGTCGCCAATGGTTGTGACGCCATTTCTAAAAGACAAACGTTAAGTCGTAATCAAAATGTGGAACTGCCCTCGCCCCGCATCGATATCGTGGTCAATGCTCAAAACAAAACAGTCACCATCAGCGACAATGGCCTGGGAATGACGGAAGCCGAAGTAGAAAAATATATTGCTCAATTGGCGTTTTCTGGCGCGGAAGAATTTGTGCAAAAAATGAAAGCCGAAGGGACAACTACCAAAGGCGATATTATTGGAAAATTCGGTCTGGGTTTTTATTCCGTTTTTATGGTGGCAGAAAAAGTTGAAGTTGAATCTTTGTCCATGAATCCAGAATCAGTAGCAACCAAATGGATCTGTAGTGGCGAAACCACTTACAGCTTTGAAGCTTCCCATAAAAAAGAAGTGGGCACGACGATTACTCTCCATATAGGCGATAATGCCGAATCCAAAGAATTTCTCAAGGCCTATAAAGTGAGAGAAACGCTTAAAAAACATTGCGAGTTTATGCAGTACCCGATTTTTTTAGACGATCGCGAACGCGCTGAAAAAAATGCCCAAGAAATTATAGACAATCAAAAACTCGCAGACGGCGACAAAAATAAACGCGAGATGACTCCTTACACTCCGGAACAAGTGAATCAAACCGATCCACTTTGGACGAAAGATCCTAATTCTTTAAAAGATGAAGATTATCTCGCTTTTTACCGCTCACTTTTTCCCATGGATCAAGAACCACTTTTTTGGATTCATTTAAATGTCGATCACCCTTTTCATCTTCAAGGGGTACTCTATTTTCCTAAACTCAATCCGATGAAACCAGTCACTGAAAGAAACATTCGCCTTTACTGCAAACAGGTTTTTGTTTCCGATGATGTGAAAAATATTATGCCGGAATACTTAGGATTGTTAAAAGGGGCGGTTGACTCCACTGATATCCCCTTGAATGTTTCTCGATCCTCTTTACAGGGTGATCCAAACATAAAAAAAATCTCCAATTATATTTCTAAACGCGTGGCCGAGGCGTTAAAAAAACTGTTCAAAAATGACCGCCCTAAATATGAAAAAATTTGGGAAGATATCCAACTTTTTGTTAAGTACGGAGTGATCAGCGATGATAAATTTGATCAAGTGATGAGAAACTTCACTTTGTTTAAAAACTCCGAAAATAAGTTAGTGACCCTTGAAGAGTATCAATCATCCATCCCCGCCACATTTCGTGAAAAACTCAAAGGCAAAGTGATCACTTTTGAAAAAGATAAATCGGATCAAAGTTTAAAATCCCAACTCCTTCAAGAAGGCATTCATACGATTGAAACCGAAGAGTTTATCGATCCTCATTTTACTCAACATGTGGAAATGAAAAGTTGGAGTCAACCAAATGAAAATGATGGAGAAAAAGCGAAAGACAAGGAAACCTCGTCCCTTAAATTCGTGGCGATTGAATCCGAAATGGAAAATCTGCTCACATCAACGGAAGAAGTATCTCCCGATGATGTGAAAATCAAAGATATTTTTCAAGAAGTGCTCTTTGGAAAAATCGCCAAACTAACCAAAAATGAGAATGATCAGAATAATGATGATAATGATAATGATGAAAACGACTTTATGGGAAAAATGGGCAAGACCGATATCGATGTAAAACGCTTAACCAATGCTTCTTCCCCTGCCTATTTTAAATTAGATGAACAAATGAAACGGATGCAGGCAATGACCAGACAAATGGGTCTAAATCGAAATGACTTTCCCGTGAAGAAAACGTTAGTTATCAATCCTAAAAACTCCCTCATTCAAAATACACTTAAAATTTGGGAAAAGGGTGATAAAGAATTAGTTGGTAAAATCGCCCATCATGTTCAAGACTTGGCACAAATTTCTAGTACCGGATTAAAAGCGGAAGAAAAAGAAGCTTTTGTTAAACGCTCGACTGAACTCATCGATCAATTAAGTAAACTAGCTTTCTAAAAAATTAAAGGCCCCCTTCAAGGGGGCCTATTTTCTGACCTTTAAATAATTCCTTCAATAATTCCCATCGTTCGATCGCGGCTTTTTTCTCTTTCAATCGCAGAAAATTCTGATTCCATTATTTCACCAGACTCAATGATATTGCCAAGAGTGTGGGAACGTCTTTTGTAAAGTATGTGATTTTCCACTTGCTCTTCCTCTTCTTTACAAGCAATGCACTTGGTGGCGGTTGGACGAGCAATTAATCTTTGATCTTCAATCAAACCGCTGCAGTCTTCACATTGACCAAAATCTTCGCGATTTAAACGAAACAAAGCTTCTTTAACTTTTTTTAAATACAGCGCTCTTCTCCACCTCAGTTTTATATCTATATTGGCCACCCCTTCTTGTTGAGTTCTGTCCGCTTCATCTCCAACGAGTTCGACGAGTAAATCGCCCAGTTCGTTTACATCCCGCCTATCAGGCCTTAACGCCTCATTGAGGATACTGGTGAATAAGTTCCTGAAGTAACTTTTTCTTTGCTCGGGCATAATCATTCTCCTTTCTCTGGTCAGATGTCCCAACGAATTGATCGTTGATGAGATCTAAAAATCGTCCTAATGATGAATCGCCCTTCCTAGACTTGAACAATTGAATGAATCCCTTCTTCAATTTTTCCATGCTGATCTCACATCCTGTGAGAAGTCTTTAAGCTCAGGTCCTGGAACTTCCTGTTTAGGCCCTGGTCTCGATGACCACGCAGAAGATGTTGCGAGTTCTGTGCCAACTTTAAAGAAATGTAAAATCATGAAGTTGCTGCGGGTTTCTAGTAGTTGGATGAACCTCTTTGTGGTCCCATCTCGCTCGAACTCATTAACTGGTGTCACATTGGGAGTTACTTTATGCCCCAAATGTAAGATCTTTTTTAACAAAGTAGCTTAAACACTCATCATGAGAGGTAAATATTTTTTTAATTTTGTCGTCAGAACGAATAGGATACTGACCTCTAATTAAATAATACGTTATATCGTCGAGGGGCAAGACATCGGAGTTTTTATCTCCAATCATCAAACTGTGTTCAAGATTAATGCTGAATTTTTTTTGAGCTTGCTTAACTAAACCTATTTGAGGTTTACGACAATCACAACCTTGATCTAAATGGGGACAAAAAAACCAGGCATCGATTAAAGCACTCTCTTTATTCATTTCTTGATCCATGTAATGACATAGATCCAAAAAATTTTTTTCCGTAAACAAACCGCGGCCAATGCCCGATTGGTTGGTTAAGCAAATAACTAAAAAGTCTTTATTTTTAAAATGCTGAATCAGTTTTAATATGGCCTGATAAAAAACGACATCCTTCGCCTGATATAGATACCCTTTATCCTGACAAATCACTCCATCACGATCTAAAAAAAGAGCTGGTTTAGACATAGTTCCCATCGGTTCGATCGATGACGATTTTTCCCAATTTAACTTTTTCTCTCATTATTTTCATCACTTTTTCTACCGCCAGTTGCACGTCATTGACTGATTGAGGGGGGCCGTTGAGTATCGCCTCGAGGTCTTTTTTCATACCCACTGAAGAGTATTTAAAAATATGATCTTGCAATTTTTTTGAAGCGATTCGCAATCCCAGGGCCAGATCTTCCATTTTTATATCACGGTACAACTCCATCAGCATCGTAGCCGATAAGTATTGTAAATCTTCAAACGTCACCATCGACTCTTGAACCTTGTCGGCTAACTTAGGATTTTTTTCTTTGATATAATCTAGAATGCGATCACTGGCGGCCATTCCCAGTCCTTCAAGAATTTTGGCGGCTTCGTCGGGACCAGCTTTTAACTTAACTTTTGATTTTTTACTTTCACCTTTTTTATTCATTTGTTTTTTCATTTATTTTGAAAATAAGGATGGGGTTTGAGTAAAAAATTCTTAAGATATAACTGGATGCCATCCTCTAAACTTTTAAAAGGAAAATGACCGATCAGCCCTTTGAGTTTTTGCATTTTGGCCTCGGTAAAATACTGATAGTGATTTTTTAATGTTTCTGGCATTTCAATAAATTGAATATTGGCTTTTTTACCCATGGATTTAAAAGTTGCATGGGTTAAATCTTTCCAACTTCTCGCCTTACCAGTTCCTAAATTATAAATGCCTGAACCAGAATCTGGTGCCTCAAGCCATAGTTTAACCATCACTTGGCAGACATCCTCGCTGTAAATAAAATCACGTTTTTGTTCTCCATCGGCATACTCGGGAAGATAGGATTTAAATAGATTGACGGAGTTTTTTGCTAAAATTTGTTCAAAAGATTTAAGCACCACAGAGCGCTGATCTCCTTTATGAAACTCATGAGGACCATACACATTAAAAAATTTAAGATTAAACCATTTGCTGGGACTTTCTCCTCGTTCCATCATCTCCAAACACCATGTATCAAACAAATGTTTAGAGTATCCATAGGGATTTGAAGGTCGTAATTTTTTTATCAAACTATGATCATCATCGTATCCAAACTCTCCATTGCCGTAAGTCGCCGCGGAGCTGGCGCTGATAATAGGAATTCTATTTTTACGTGCTAATCGAAAAAGGGCCTTAGAAAATTCCACATTGTTGTACCATAAAAAATCCATATCTTTTTCGGCAGTGGAGCTAGCGGCCCCTAGATGAAAAATCACTTCTACATTTTCAAAAAGATCCATCATTTCTTCTCTGAGTAACTCATCGGGAATGATAAAATCTTGATACTGAAGGTCTCTGACATTGAGCCATTTATCATCCGAACGAAATCGATCTACGATAAAAATATCTTTTCGCCCCTGTCGGTTAAGTTCGTGAATAAGTCCACTGCCAATAAATCCCAATCCACCGGTTACTAAAATCATGGGGCTTCCTCAATTTTTTTGGCAACTTTTGGATTTCGCCAAACTAAAATTAATGTCACTAACAAAAGCAATAACTTAACTTTTTCAATTTTTACGTAAGTATGATGAAAAAAATTTTGTTTTTCGGTGGCATAATGGTGTTTTTCAGGATCTACCCCTTTCCACTGATGCATCCTTTGAGTGCTCTCTTTAATTCCAGGAGTAAAATAAAAAACATAAGAAAAGCTTATGCATAATAAAATGATCGCCAGGATTTTTTTGATTTTTCCCGCGGTCAAAGAAGTCACTAAAGTCAAAGTTAGAGCAAAGATAACTTCGAGATAATTGTAGGTGCCAAACATTTTCATTCCCATGCGACCAGCTTGTTCCACATCGCTGATAATCAAAAAAAGATTGGCGGCGACAAAAGCGGTTAAAAGGGTGGTGCTCAACCAGGCGGAGAGAATCAAAATTCCCCATTTCTGGCTTTGAGGCAATTGATGCATTTTCTAATCTCAAGTTTGTTGGTAATGATAGCAAGGTCCACGGGCATAATCATATTGCTGTGCGCAACCAAGGAAGCTTACTCTATGAAAAAAACTAAAATCATCGATGGTTGGTATACCGAGTATTCATTTCATAAAAACGTTGGTCAAAGTTATAAAGTCGAGGCCATTTTGTATCAAGGTCAATCTCAATTTCAAGAAATTGTGGTGCTAAAAACCGCCTCTCATGGAAAGTTGTTACTGTTGGATGGAAAAACGATGGTTTCTGACTTAGATGAATTTGTATATCACGAATGTATGGCCCACATTCCTTCGGTGGTTGCTCCAGGAGCAAAAAAAGTTTTAGTCATCGGTGGTGGAGATGGTGGAGTGGTCCGTGAGTTTACTCGTCATAAAAATTTTGAGCAGATTGATTTAGTAGAGATAGATGAAGAAGTGATTAATGTTTGTCGCGAATTTTTTCCCGATTGTACCAAAGGCCTCGATGATCCTAGAGTGACGGTCCATGCCACTGATGGCATCGAGTTTATTAAAAATCATCAGAACGAATACGATATTATTGCCGTGGATTCGACCGATCCCGAAGACTTTGCTGCCGGGCTTTTTAAAGAAGAATTTTATCATTATGTTTTCTCGGCTTTAACCGCCCAAGGAATCATGGTGGCGCAAACAGAAAATCCTTTTTTTGATGAGTTTAATATTCGCGATATATATGACAATCTCAGAAAAGTTTTTCCCAATGTTCAAAGTTATTGGGGGCCAATTAGCATCTATCCTGGCACATTTTGGACATTTGCTTTTGCCAGCAAAGGGCCCAAAGGAACAGACATTTTGGAACAGAAAAAATTAGAAGTTCGAGGTTTTCAAAAAGATTTAAAATGGTACAACCTTAATTGGCATCAAAGTGCTTTTCAACTTTCCAATATTCATTCTCGCATAACAGGTGTGACAACATGAAATTTCTAGAAAAACCAAAAAATTTATTTATCGGAGCTCAACCAACTGACACGATCGTCCCCAACGCCTGTCAGATTCTTGGTTTTCGATTTGATGGAACAAGCTGCTTTCGCAAAGGAGCGGATAAAGGTCCAGATGCTATTCGCGATGTCAGCGACTCCGTTGAAGATTACAGTTCTTATTTAGACAAAAGTTTAGAAGATCAAGTTTTTTACGACTTGGGAAATCTTCCTCATTTTCCCGATAACTGGGAAAAAACCAATGACTATTTTAATTTATTAACTGAAGACGTAAATCCTAAAGAAAAAAAAGTTCGGCTGCTCACACTAGGTGGTGAACATTCCATCAGCTATGGCCCAATTTCCTATTATTTAAAACATTTTCCAGATATGGCCTTACTGCATTTAGATGCCCATGCGGATTTACGAGATGGCTATCAAGGTTTTAAATACTCCCACGCCTCTATAATGTTTCGGATTCAAGAGCATCTCACCGATAAAAATGAACTCATTCAATATGGTATTCGTTCGGGAACGCGCGAAGAGTTTATGATGGCCAAAGAAAAAGGGTGGCTGGCCCTTGGGCGAGAAGACTTTCTTAAAAGAGTCAAAAAAATCGCCGACCATCGACCCATCTACTTAACGCTAGATCTTGATTATTTTGATCCAGGAATGTTGCCGGGAACCGGAACTCCGGAAGCGGGCGGAGAAGATTTTCATTCATTTATTTCTTTGATGAAAATTCTCAAAGATAAAAATTTTGTTGGTGCGGATGTGGTTGAATTGGCCCCGGAGCTGGACCCCACGGGCATTTCCGCCAGTATGGCGACTAAAGTAGTCAGAGAAATTCTTTTGGCCTTTAATTTAAGATGATTGTTGGGCATTTTTTTTAGTTTGTCTGGCCAACCATGGATGGACAATAATCGCCACCGCGATGATTCCAAATTCGTACAATAGGATCAGCGGAATCCATAACATAAACAATGTTAATGGATCGGGAGGAGTTAAAATTCCTGCAATGATGGAAAAGGCGACATAAACATGACCACGATACTTTCTTAAGAATTGTTTGGTTACTAGGCCCATAAATCCTAAGATCAAAATCACATTGGGTAATTGAAAAATGATGCCTAAGGCGACCAGTACTTTAACACATAAAACTAAATAACCCTTTAAAGATAGTTGTCCAGCGACATCACTCACTCCAAAGCCCAGGAGAACCTCAAAAGTCAGCGGAAATACTATGTAGTAGCCAAAGGCCACACCCAAACAAAAAAGAAAAAAACCTAAAAAGATAAAGGGTCTGATCACTTTAGCTTCAAAGTCATACAATCCCGGTCGAATAAACGACCAAACTTCTCTAAACCAAAATGGACTGGACAATATAATTGCCGACCAAAATGAAACCTGCAATTGCGATAAAACCTTATCTAAGACCTCTAAAAAAACCACTTCCCCTTTTCCCGTTTTTTCCAAGGCCAAACGTAAAGGGTGCAAAAGAAATTCTGCAATTTTATCGCCTTGAGAGTAACAAAAGCCAAAACTAACAGTGACAATCACCAAGATACGTACACAAATGCGTCTTAACTCTGTTAAATGTTCAGTCAGGGGCATCTCTTTCATAGTCTATATTTTACCACGGAGGGTGTATAATAATCCCAATGAAGAAATATTGCCTAGCCTCTTTTTCAATTTATTATGGCGCGCTGATGGTGCTGGGAATTCACCTTTTTCATTTTGATATTGCCAGCGCCAAGACCGATGAAAAGGCGAATGAAAAACCCAACAAATTAGTGCATTGTTTAGGACAAGAGGAACTCATTCAGCATCAAAAGTATATCCGAGGACCAATTTATCGGCTTAACCAAGAATTGATTATTGAAATTGCTCAAACACTTAACGTTTCTTTAAAAGAAAAAAAACTCCATGAAATTTGCCATCATAAAAAACTCAGCCCTTCACTCGCCTTAGTGCAGGCCCTGATGTTTCAGGGCACAGAAATTTTTGATACATCATTGATCAAACATCCTCTCGAACTATCTCACGAAAAACAAAATATAAATTACATCAAAGAACGCTCTATCACTCTCTTCGTCGATTATTTGTCTCATCTACAGGTCACCACTCCTTATGCCAATTGTTTAAATAAATCGATTCCTGATTTAGCACTACTTTTTCGCCGTTTTCAGAATTTACAAGATGTCGCAACCAAGGACTATCTGCTGCATGATCAAAACTTAGTTAAAAATATTTTTAAAAGCCTTGAAAACTTTGATGAAATCTATTCTGGTTGTGAATCTGAAACAAAACTAAAAAAACCGCAATTTGATTGAAGTTGGTAAAACTTGGGCCAGCAACGTCTTGATCAAGGCTTGATCTTTGCCTATCAATCCTAATTCTGAATTCAAAATCCCTAAAATTCTAGATTCTTGAAGGCCCGATTTTTCGAGCATTGATTCAGCTAAACTGATCCACTCAAAATAACTTTTACCATCGAGATAAAAAAGATCTTTATTTAAAATCTCAATCTCCTGAGTTAGTTTTTGTTTATTTTGTAAAAATCGCTGATCAGCAGATTGATTTTCTTCATTAATTAACTCAACGATATAAGCCAAATCGCAAAGGCAAGTTCCACAACCAGTACTGGCCATGGTCGCTCGTTTTATTTCTGCAAGTGTTTTGGTTTTTCCATTTTCAAACTCCTGCATGATGCGATTTTTGCTGATGCCATAACATCGACAAATTAAAAAACTATCCTCTTGAGCTAAATTAAAGGAAGTCGTCGCTCCTCGATAATCATCATACGAATCCTTAAGCATCATACCCAATTGAGTAAAAAAGTATTGATTTTCTTTTTTGGCTTTTAACTCAAGTGAAACGATCTCCAATAAAATCTGGTTTAAGTCTTGACGAAAACTATTGGCCAACAAGGCTTTAGCTAAAGTGATTTCAAAATCATCCGAAGATTTTTGCCAGTCCGTGTGATCAGTCCAACAACTCATCCGTATCACTTGATCATAATCATTTAAGAGTATGGCAAAGTTCCATTCTACTTGGAAACTATTGATGCATTTGAAATTGATATGAGCTCCGACTATGGGAGTATTTTGCAAAAAAGCGTGAGGTGAAGGTGACTGGTCTGAAGTTACTTTAGAATTTTTAGAATTTTTAGAATTCATGGTCGGCCAAATGAGTCGGATGAAGAGTTAATATTTCAAACCCGGTATCCGTGACCAAACAAGTATGCTCAAACTGAGCCGATATTTTTCGATCTTTGGTCACGACTGTCCAACCATCGGCCAATAACTCCACATGATGTGTGCCTAAATTAATCATCGGTTCAACGGTAAAAGTCATTCCCGGTTTTAACTTTAAACCTTTGCCGCGTTTACCAAAATGAAGAACCTGAGGCTCCTCATGAAATTCTCTGCCAATGCCGTGACCACAATAATCTCTTACGACAGAGTAACCATGGGACTCTGCTAACTCTTGAATGGCAGCACCAATATCACCCAAGGTTTTACCAGGGGCAATCTCAGCGATCCCGGCCATCATGCTTTGGTAAGTAACATCCACTAATTGTTTTAGTTCAGGTTGAGGTTTGCCGACAAAAAAAGTGCGATTGGTATCCCCGTGAAAATTTTTTAAGTAGGTCGTCACATCGATATTGATGAGATCCCCATCTTTTAAAACAACATCTGACCTGGGAATTCCATGACAAACAACTTCATTGACTGAAGTGCAAACCGACTTGGGAAATCCATTGTAGTTAAGAGGAGAAGGAATCGCCTGATTTTTGATAATGTAATCGTGCACGATGGTATTGATATCCTCGGTGCTCATTCCAGCCACGACTTTTCTACCTACATATTCTAATGTTTTGGCCGCCAGTGCACAGGTTTCTCTCATTAGGGCAATTTCACGTGAAGATTTTATACTGATCATATTTCATGGGTATAACACGATGAGCCTATATGGGTCAATCATGCTAGGTTAATAATCCTTATGCCCAATTCAAAACACATTCAACAAATCATTCGTTGCGATTTATCCAGTTATTTTTCGCCACAGTATTTAGCGCAGGAAAAAAGTCTGGTGATCGATCAGTTACATTTAAAATATGCTTTTTTACCCAAAAATCCAATTTCCCAAATTGATCATAAAGCCCCTTTTATTCTCCTGACCTCGAGTCAAAGCCCGATAGAACAACTCTCGTTAAATTGGGATAGCTGTGAATCGATTGTTCATCTTAATTCAGGTTACGACAATTTTAGTTCTGATTTTGTGAAAAAATTTAAAAAACCCATTATTCTAGGAAATGAAATTAGGGCGCAAGCGGTGGCAGAAGCCATTCTTCAAGTCTTATGGTCCTATCAATTGCCATTACCTCATACCATGTCCTGGAATGCTGCCAGACAATGGCCGAGGACTCTGTTGTCGGAGAAAAAGATTTTAATTATAGGAATGGGAATGATTGGCACCATTATAAAAAATTCTTTAAGTCCACTCGGTTGCCAGTTACATTTTTACGACCCCTACCAAGAATTGCCCTCGTCTAAAACTAAGTATCAAGATAAAAATTGGCCAAAAGTAGATATTGTTATTCTCGCCGCCAGTCTCAACCCTCATAATATTCATCTTATTGACCAAGAATTTCTCAAAGGAATTTCGCCCAACGCTTTGATTATCAATATGGCCCGAGGAAAATTAATTCAAAGTCATGATTTAAAAAGTTGGTTGCAAGAAAATTCCAACGCCCATGCAGTCCTCGATGTTTTTGAAAAAGAACCAGAAGATTTTCATTTTTTTGATGGCCTTAAAAACATTACACGTTCATCGCATATCGCGGGAGTTTTTAATCATATCGAACTGAAAACTTTAAATTTTTTAAAAAAAGTTATTCCTGAAATCTTAAAAAAAGATATCCAGCAACCATTGCTTAATGATCGACTTAAAAATGGTTTTTTATATTGATTTTGTAAGTGTTGACGGTCCTAAAGCCTGGGCCTAAAGTTGTGAAAGAGTTTTTTGACTACTTTTTTAGTGGTGGTTTTTTAAATGAACAATTTGTTAAAATTATTATGCCCTCCAGGAAATGGCGTTTTCACTGTTCATACTGCTCAAGGTAAAAAAAATGAATTGCATCAACAATATTATGGCGTCATGGGTGATGCCGTTCAAGATCAATGGATTAAAAGTTGTGAAAAGTCTCTGGCCATAAATAAACCTATGGTCTTAGGAGTTGCTTCGGATTGTGGTGGAGGAATCCAAAGAGGTGCTAACTGGGGGCCCCTTTTTATTCGAAATCACTTACTGCAGTTTCATCCTCGTACCATGCCGCGATTTGCAGATTTAGGTGATATTCGAGTCATCCCTCATCTTTTGCATGATAAATATTTAAATGAAAAAACGCTTTCAGAATGCCGCGCTTTTCTTTATGGCAATGATGGCAATGAAAGTCAGTTTGCGATGCTGCCCGTCTCTCCACTCTCAATTTGTGAAATGGCATGTGATCTTGTTTACGAGCATTCCTTGTCTAAAAAAATAATCGCCCTAGGCGGAGATCATTCAGTCAGTTACCCTTTGGTCAAATCTTTTATTCATCATAAAAAAAAGCAGCAGCA
This sequence comes from Bacteriovoracaceae bacterium, assembly GCA_044356225.1. Classification (GTDB taxonomy): domain Bacteria; phylum Bdellovibrionota; class Bacteriovoracia; order Bacteriovoracales; family Bacteriovoracaceae; genus JBIKWR01. Next base: position 23,644 of record JBIKWR010000010.1, read on the forward strand.
AAAATTTGCTCTCATTCATTTTGATGCCCACACTGATTTACTGTCTCAAAGAATGGGGATCGATCACAATTTTGGAACTTGGGCCTATCATGTTTTACCTTTGCTCAATGCTCCCGATGATTTGATTCAAATAGGCATTCGATCTTCCGGGAAAGATCGAACTTATTGGGAAAAGACCTTTAAGCATCTACAATATTGGCAAAAAGATCTGAACACAATTGGTGCTTCGATCTTGGCCAAGCAAATTGTGGATCATCTTCAGAAAAAAAACATCCAAGAAATTTATATCAGTTTTGATATTGATGCTCTCGATGAGCAATATGCCTCGGCCACAGGCACACCTGAGTCTTCGGGCATGACTCCTGATCAGGCGATCACGATCATCAAAATTCTCAACCAACATTTTATACTGAGTGGAGCCGATATTGTGGAAGTTGCTCCTCAAGTTAGAAGCATAAGCGAAAATCAATCTCAAATTCACTCCAACGAACCTTGGATCACGCTGGAATCAGCTTCATTAATTTTTGAAGCTTTGCTTGAAGGCATGGAAAATTCAAATCCTTCGTCTCAACATTCTCAGTTACCAGACAGCTAGTATGGCGATTTTTGAATTTCCTGATATTAGTCTAGCAAGGGAAGATGGTTTACTGGCCGTTGGAGGGGATTTAGAAATCAGCAGTTTGCTCTTGGCCTATTCTCAAGGAATTTTTCCTTGGCCAATTTCTCCTCGTTATCCTTTGGCCTGGTTTTCTCCTAACCCCAGAGGAATAATTGATTTTAATCAAATGCATATTCCCAAAAGTTTAAAAAAATTTTTGCTCCGAAAAGATTATCGTGTGACTACAAATCAAAAGTTTAAAGAAGTCATCATCGAATGTGCCAATCTCAATAACCGAAAAAATCAAAAAGAAACTTGGATAACCAGTGATCTGATCGAAGGCTACATCCGGTTGCAACAGCAAAAGTATGCTTATTCACTGGAAATAAATAAAGGAAATGAATTAGTTGCCGGAATTTATGGCGTTAACATCGGGGGTTTTTATTCTGCTGAATCCATGTTTACGAAGCTCAACAATCATTCAAAAATCGCATTGATTGAATTGATAACTCTATTAAAAAGCATTGGAGTGACGTGGTTAGATACGCAAATGACCACTCCGGTTGTTCATCAACTTGGTGGTCGTGAAATTCCCAGGAATTATTTTATTTCGCTCTTAAAGCTCTCGCTTAATCAAGCGTCTTTGTTTCCAACGATAACTTAAAAACTGAATTTTCTGATAGACCCATGAAAAAAATAAAAAAAACAAAAACTTTTTTTTATATTTAGATTTCATAATTAACATGCACTGAACTCCATTGGGTGAAAACCAGACGTTAACAAAAAGAGAATGAGCTCTGAGTTAACGACATTGGACGAATTTTTTTGTAAAAAATTTCCTATAAAATGACTCGGTAGCCTTAGTCCAAAATCTTTTTCATATTGAAAGACACCCATTTCGCCATTGGGAAATTCAAAAGAACTATAGAAGAGATGATGGTCGGGCCTAACTGAATAATGGTTAGTGTATGACTCTAGCGAGGGGATGTAATTCAACAATTGATTAGCAATATGAATTGATTGAATCGCTTCTTCTATGTAACAATAAAAACGATCCAGACATCCTCCATAATGCCCCAAAGGAACTTCAAATTCGATTTGATTATAAAAATAATAGGGATGAACTTTTCTAATATCGTATTTCCAGCCAGCAGAACGTAAACATATTCCCGACAGAGAGTTATTCATAACATCACTGCGGCCAAGAAAATTTCGATTTAACAAATCTTTACTGACATTGCTTGATAAAACCGACTTTTCAATAATCTTGAAAAACGTATTTAATGAAACTAGACTTGATTTTAATGTTTGATAATCTTTTGCCGTACATCTCTTAACCGCAGATGTTTTTTTATCTTCAAAACAATTGAACGAAAACATTTTTATGAACTGATCAAAAAGACTTAACCATTGTTTTGTCAGATTTAAAAACTGATCATCTCCAAGATGAAAACAGATCTCGCAAACCGTCGACAAATGGTTCTTAATCCTTTCCATTTCCAACACTAACATTCTGTGAACTTGGGAATTATCAGAGACTTTTTGCTGATTAAACAATTCTAGGCAATGATGAAAAAAAATTTTCTGCGAAAACATTAAATCAGGTCGCCAATAAATTTTCTTCTTATTTTTGAGATTAAAAGATTGGAAATTTTTTTTCGTGGTGCTTTGACGATAGGTTTCGATTAAGGGTTTTTGATTGCTCAACGTAAAAAAAATTTTTCTAACTGGACTCACATAAAGATGAGTCTGCTCCAACATGGAATCATTCTTTTGCTCACCCTCTTTTATCGATTCATTTTGTTGTTCGACTAGATGATAATCTAGTGTTGATAAGTTTTTAAAAACATTAAACTTTTTTAAAGAGCAAAAGATGTAAGTCAAATCACTCGCCATTAGCTCTTTAGAAGGACGCTCTTTCCAAACTGTTACCTTTGAACTCAAATCCTGAGGACTAACTTCACTATTGCTCAAAGAGGAATATTCAGACGATATAATATTAGACATATTATTTTTGATCCTGTGCTGAATTTATTTTTAGGTTTTGGATTAGAGACAATTCCCAATGATTAAAGTCAAAATTTCTTAGTATATTTTCTTTAGCAAACGGATAGACTTGAGCAAAAAAATTTTCGCTATTATCTACTTCATTTGTTTGACCATCATTCATTCTTTCATGAGGAATATAATAGATTTGATCTTGTTTGAGTCCCCAATGGGTTGAAATAAATTTAATAAAACCGTCACAATTAATACCTACAAAAACCACCAGATCTGCTTCTTTATGCAAGGAAACTATTCTCATCGACTGACTTTTCATAAGATTATTTATTTTCTGCCTTTCATCTCGATCATTGATCTCGGTTAAAAATAGTTCTTGTGGGTCAATAATTTTTACTTTTACTTTTTTTGGCATACTAATCAGTCCCTGGTTTATAATATGAATTCAGCGTAACAAAGGACTTCCATTGAATATCTTCAGGAAAAACTGGCAAATTTTTAAAAATAGAAAATGAATAGGGGCCTTCTCCACAGGCCAATTCTGTTGGCAGCACCTTGATCCATGAATACAATTTTTGATGTGTTCCAAAAGCGTGATTGTCAAAATCAATAAAACGAAAATGCTCCTTGCCATGATGTTTTAAGGAAATCATTTTTTCAATCGATTGTGAAAAAGCTAAATCCAATTCGGAAACAGAGCATTTTTTTAACTCTAATCGATTATCAAAAAGTAATTTGCCAGGTAACTTACTTTCTTTGGAGGTCAAATTTTCTAGCCAAGATTTTTTTGAACAATGATAATATTGATTTAATTTTTCCAATTGTAAAAATGAAAACAGATGGGCGTAAAACCAAAAACGTTCTGGATTATCTTCCACTAACCCTGGGGCGACAAATTCACTACAAGTGGCCAATCGTTTTCCATGTTTTTTTAGTTGCATCAGAAATTCTTTGGCAAAAGAGCTCTTAAGATCCGCTTTAAATTTTGTTTGCTCAGCATTCTCTGGATAAATCGGAGATATTTTCTGCCAAAAAAACTCATACAACTTCGAACACGACTGATGAATTTTTTTTAACTGATCAGAATTCATTTGATGATTTTTTTTCAGAGTATAATCCAAACTAAATTTGGCCTTCATATTCCCAATCACTCGATAGGCAGGTTGACCTTGGCCGTTGACATAATGTCGGCCAAAGCCATTTTCAATAAAAGCTTTAATGTAACCCCAATCAACAATATTTTTTAAGTCATCGATGGTGTTAACTTTTGCATAAAGTGGATCCAGCGGATCCACGGCAAACAAAATCATCCGCGACAACCATCGATCTTCACCTATACAAGGGGTTGTTGGGCAGTACTGCTCGATCACTGAACCAATCACCTTTGTTCTGTGAACAAATCCTTGCGCCAATTTTTGATAATAATCCGGACGACCAAAAACATAAATTTTTTGCGGATCTCCCAGTTGGTCCAACACTCTGGGTACCAGACCAATGGTAAAAGGATTTTGAAAGATTTCATTTTGATAATAACGCCAAACATCTTTTTGCGGACAAAGCTTTTGTTGGGCATAAAAGGCACCACTGGAAAGATCAAGTGCCAACTGCACTTCGCTTTCGGCGGGTGTCACCACAATAAAATTAACTTCTCTTTGAGCTAAATTGATCTCTGGTTGGGGATCAAAAAATGGATGAATCCGCGATGTTTTGTCTTTTTTTGAGTTGGAGGTTTGCTCCATGGTAAACCAATAGGGAGTGATGACTTTGCCCACTAAACTGGACTGATAAATTTCCGGAATAGATGGTGGAGATGGAGGTAAATCCTCTGCTTCTACTGCTTTTTTCACTCTTTGTTCGATGGTTAAAACGGGTTCAGATTTTTTAAAAATATGGGAGCACCCGACAAAAAAAATAATGAGAATAACCTTCATAGGAATGATTATAGTCCAAGCCCTATGGCCCGCAAAGCCACAAGATCTTAAAACCAGGAAATAAAAAGAGTTTTCACTTCCGACGCTTTTCAGTAAACTACCGCCACCATTAATCAATTTTTTAATGAAGTTTCAGTCCCAAATGCCCGGGTGGTGGAATGGTAGACACAAGGGATTTAAAATCCCTCGGTTATTTATAGCTGTGCGAGTTCAAGTCTCGCCCTGGGCACCATGTTTTAATTCTTACAAAAATTTGTGACTTGCTACTGGCCAATGAGCTGAGATTTTAAACTGACTTATTTTTTGGGGAATCAATCTTGCGCACCTGAGGCGAAGATCCACTGGAAAACTCATCCAGTGCCGCTATATAGCGGTGCTGGTTGAGATTTCCAGTGCCGCTATATAATGGCCTTAAAAATCTTCACGCTTAGACACCTTTTCTTTTAAATTTTTAAAAATTTTTTTGTAAATTTTTGAATGCAAAGTTAATCTTAAAATTTAATTTTTATCTTTCATAAACAAACAAGGAGTTACCAGACCTTCATACCCGACTTGTTTGCTTTTATTTGTATAACCATGTTGAATATTCTTATGGTAAATACCAATAAAGATAAAATTTATCGCGGGGCTTATGTCTATTATGATCAAAATCGCGAGTACTCAGAGGAAACTTATGAGGTTTTCAAACATCATGCTGATCATAGTTATACTTTTCAATCTGAAATTTTATCAAGAGTAGCGAATGGTGAATTTTTAAAAGTAAAAATTATATATCATATCTCCAAAGATTATCTTCCCCTGACTGTCGTTATCGATAAAAATTTAGGAAGTCAAAAAGTCCAAGAAATTTATGCTTGTAACTATCATGATCAAATAATGACTTATACTTTTATTGCCGATGAAAAAACGGATGTTGTAGAGTTAGGCATTCCCCCAAAGTTTCATATTGCTAGTCCAGCAGCATGCACGGCTTTTATCTTTTTTCATTCAAAAAAATTTGATGTTAGTGGTAAAAATTATTACTCCGTTTTTACATCCGATAATATGTGGGAGTTTGAAAACGCTCCTACTCAAGAACGCCTAATGGTGGAAACTCCCAATGGCTCTTCGATTAACATTAAATCTGGTGATACAGTTTTAACTTGTAACCTTTATAATATTTATAAAGATGGTGACGTGGCCAAGGCCAATCCAGTGAGCATTTATGCATCAAAACATTTAACTATTCCTTATCGAATTTTGGCACCCAATAAAATAAAAATTGAAGTTCGTTATCTAAATTACCTCGAACCCTCGAATGCTACACTTATTTAGGTTCAGTTTTAAAAAAATCTCTTACATGTTCACAAGATTCTTTTAGAGTGTTGTTTTGGATTTGGTAAGGATTCATTAACTCAAAAAATTGTTCTTTGGTTTTTTGTTTCCAACTTTTTATTCGAGCATCACAGATGATTACCGCCCCGGTATCCGATTCGCTGCGAAGTAAGCGTCCAAGTTTTTGATGGAGAGCTCGACTACGATGAGATAAATAATAATCTACAAACTCATTGCCAAATTTTTTCTGGAAAAAATTTCTTCTTTCTTGAATGACTAATTCTGAACGAAGGTCGGGAATTTTATCGATAAAAATAAAGCGCAATTGTTGTCCAGGAACGTCGATACCTTCGCCAAATGACTCCATCCCTAAGAGGATACCATTCTCAACCTTTTTAAATTCTTCCACGATGTTATGCCCCATTCCTTGAATAAAAAGTGGCATTTTTCCTTCGAATTCTTTGATTAAAATTTCACGGGCCTGCTCAAAACGAACACGACTGGAAAATAACAACAAAGCCCCGCCGTGAATATCGCTAATCAGTTTTGAAATCTCCATGAAAACCGAACTGACATATTGGTGGCTATGCATGGAAACAGTATCATCGCACAGAAAAATTTTCGCCTTATTTTTATAGTCGTATAACGGTTCAAGAAAAAGTCCCGATTTAAATCTTTTAGTCGGCCCGAGATATTGATAGCCGGTGGCCCACTCGACTCCTTTTGTTCCCGCCATGCCATTGGCATTTCCTAGTGTCGCCGAAGTAAAAATCGCAGAACTCGTTCCCATTAATAATTGTTGATGTAAAACTTTTCCAATATCAATGGGTGAAGAGCAAATTTCAAATCCTTCTTTGGCGCTGAATTTAAACGTTTCATACCATTCATGAGAATCCGATTCACCTTGATAATTTTGAGGATTTCCGGATTGTTCAGAGTTTTTGCTAGATCCTTTCATGATCGCTTCAAAAGACAATCGCATGTCATCCACTTGATCAAAAAGAGATTTAAAACGCGTAAAGGCCAATAAATCATTATCATCGGATAAAGCTTGTTCATCAAAACGTAAAAAATAAGGTGTTAAAAGTTGAGTGACTTCACTTAAAATAAATTTTAAACTTAAAAAATGATTTAAGATGATCGTCGATAACTCATCTTTACTTTCATTTTCTTTGATCATTGGAATTTCATTCCAATACAATTCAGTATAATTATTTCGCCGTTTAAAAAGTCTTTCTACTAACTCAGGCAGAGCTTGCAAATGGTCTTTCATCATTTCGGATAGCTTGATTATTTCCGTTCTTAAAATAGCAATATTATCGGTGGCATTTTCACTATGATTGGTCATCAGAAAATAAAGTGATCCCAAAGCATTACCTTGAAAAAGTGACTGCTGTAAAAGTCCTAAGTTTTTATCTGAGATCGTCAGCGAATAAGCTTGCGTAGCTTCGTGTTCAAGCCGGTGAGCTTCATCGACGATAATGTGAGCCGGCCTGGGAAATCCTTTGGGCCAATTAAACATTAAAGCATGATTGCCAAAAATCAGATTTGACTCTTTCGCCTTGGATAAACCATCAAGGTAACTGCATCTTCTTTTATAAGCACATCGGCTACCAATACAATGGCGATAATCCACTGCGATCTCTTGGTCTTCTTGCGCCAAAGCAGGAACTTTATTTTTAATGATAAAAGGAATGTCATCGCGAATTAACATTTTTTTTCGATTGAGATCATTCCATTCAAAGATTATATCAAAATAACAACGAGAAAATTTCTCTAAAAATTCCTGTTCAAAAATATTGTTGCCGTTTTCCTCAACTCTTTTACGAAATTGCAATTCGCACAAATGATTTTTTGAGCCTAAAAACCGCGTCGCCTGAATTTTTTTATCATCTAATTGTAAAAATTTTTTGAGAAGTGGATAATCTTTTTCAACCGCTTGGCTTTGAAGGGTTTTGGTTCCCGTGGCGATTAAGACTTGTTGTCCGGTGGCCAGTGAGTATAAAGCCGCTGGTACGAGATAACCCAATGTTTTACCTGTCCCGGTTGGAGCTTGAATCAATGAATGGATACCATGCTTAAAAGACTGTCCTACTTTGAGTGCCAATTCTTCTTGTGATTGGCGATAATGATAATCAGGATACTTTTTTTGTAATCTTTTTTCTTGTTTGAACAATTGCGAAATATTTTCTCCACTAAAAGTTAAATCGAGTGGTTTGAGTTCACTGTCCTCTGAACTCAAACCTTTTATTACCTTTTGGGAATTTTGCAGATCTTCTTGTTTTTTTTGATAAAACAAAACAGCTGCTTCACTATCAAAATGAATTTGATCAGCTAAATACTTTAACTCCTCGAGTGATAAGGAAAAAAAACGAAACATCCATTCATCACTTAAAGCATGGGCAAACAACAAACTGGCCAACTTTTTTGACCAAACTAAATCTTTTTTTATCAGGGAAACGGCTGCGATCATCACTTTGAGTAAATCCATCGAATCTTGAAATCCTCGATGTTGTTCTTTTTCAGCTATGCCAAAATCAGTAATAAAACTTTCTAAATTAAGACTGGTCCTACCCGGAAATAAAATCGCCAATAACAATAAAGTATCCACGTATTGTTCGCTCGAGGATTGGTCACTTGAGGGTATGGGAGAAGATTTGAAAAATGGTGCCAAAAAACTCTCTTCAAATTGAGCGTTATGGGCGACCAAAGTATGAGCAGAAAGTTCACTTAAATGCGCCTCCACTTCGCGCCAAGGGGGGGCTTGCCTGAGCTGATTTTCCTGGATTCCAGTCAACTTTTTAATAAAAAAAGATAACTCTCCAGTATAGCGAACTAAACTCGAAAATTCGTTGACCTTAGTTAACCCATCAAACTGCAACCAACCAATATCAATAATTTGGTCTTCGTGAACGTTAAGTCCCGTGGTTTCAATATCGATCAGGGCCCATTGACCCAATGAATTATTCATAGTTTACCGACTGTACCTAATTCCCATTTATCCGCAAAGAAAGTTCTGCTATAGTCTTTTTAGATTTCTAAGTCTAATAAACGGCAATTACACTGAGGATTTTATGGGTGAAAATATTTCTTATCGCGAAGTCGTGACTGAACGATTAAAACAAGTACTAGAAAACCCAATAATTGAAATTCATGAAGATATGGCGTGCAATGGCCACTGCCACATGGAGCTGGTGGTGGAGAGCTCGAGTTTTAACGGAAAATCGTTAGTGGAACAACATCGATTAGTTAATCAGCAACTTGGCGATCTGATGCAAAGTAAAATCCATGCCCTGAAACTAAAAACTTTATCTCCTAAATAAAAAAAGGAATTTAAAATGAACCCTATCCACGAAAAAATTCAATCTCTCATTAACTCCAACAAAGTTTTTCTTTTCATCAAAGGCACTCCAGAAGCCCCTCGCTGTGGATTTTCTGCCAACACTATGTCGATATTGTCCAATATGGGTGTGGAGTATGGTTCTTTTGATATATTAACTGATCCAGAACTTAGACAATCCATTAAAGAGTTTTCTAAGTGGCCAACTTTTCCGCAAATTTATGTGAATGGACAACTGTTAGGTGGCAACGATATTCTCACCGAAATGTACCATTCAGGGCAATTGGCGGATGAGTTATCTAAAGCAAAATAAAAGGAACTATTAAAAACCGCTATAGTTCGATTGCTCCTAATTCTTCAGTGAACTCAATATTGTGATAAAAATTTGAAACATCATCATCTTCTTCTAAAACGTCGAAAAGTTTTAATATCGTACGGTATGAATCCGGAGAAATTGATTTGGTAGTGAGTGGTAAACGCTGTAGACCAGAATTCTCACATTCAATTTTTAGTTCATCTAACTTTTTTTGAAGTGCCCCAAAATTTTCCATCGAACTTGTAACCGTCACCCGGCCTTCATTGAGCTCTACATCTTCGGCATTGGCATCGATCAATTCAAGAGTTAAGTCGTCTACATTATGGCCATCAATTAAAAAAGTAAAAACCGCCTTTCTTTCAAAAACAAATTGCAAACATCCATCTTTACCAATGGATCCACCATACTTATTAAAATAGGACCTAATGGCCGCCACTGTTCTGGTGTTATTGTCGGTGGAGCATTCGATAAACACCGCCACTCCCTCTGGTCCGTAGCATTCTAAAGTGGTTTCCATTAAATCCGCTTCGTCTCCACCTAAGGCCTTTTTGATTGCCCTTTCTATGGTGTCTCGCGGGATATTTACGCTTCGCGCGTTGATCATGGCGGCCCTCAACCGGGGATTTAAATCTGGATTTCCTCCACCTCCACCGGTTTTTACTGCCACTGAAATTTCTTTCAGGCATTTAGTGAAAATTTTGGCCTTTCTTTTATCCTGAGCACCCTTGCGATGTTGAATATTTTTAAACTGACTATGGCCTGCCATAAGCACCGTTCTCCTGTACGATAAATTTCTCAAAATCTTACGCACCGACTGTAATTGATTCAACTCACTCAGTAAAGTTGGTTACTTACATCCAATGATGAGTCATCCAAGGAGATTATCATGATTGAAAAAATATCCGATTTAATGAAAGAGGCGATGAAGGCGAAAGACAAACATCGACTTAATGCTCTTCGCTTTATGAAGGCGAAGTTAATAGAAAACAAAGTGGCCAAGGCCCCCCTGGCGGAAATGGATGTGCTGATCGCCCATCATAAAAAACTGAAAGAAGCGACGCTGATGTACCCCGAAGGCCATGATCAAAGAAATGATATCGAAGCTGAAATCAAAGTCTTGGAAGAATTTTTACCGCGCCCCATAGGCGAGAACGAAGTGAAAAAACTGATTGCCGAAATCATTGGCCGTTTAGGAAAAGTCCCCATGGGCGATGTCATGAAAGAGCTGACTCCCCATACCAAAGGTCGATTTGATAATAAACGTGCGTCGGAATTGGTCAAAGAGGCCTTACAATAAATCTTGTAATCTTTTTATGATTATTTCACCTAACTAAAAAATCAGGTTTTACTGATCCAAGGAAAATTTCTGATACTTTGGTGACCATGCAAAATCCAGAAATTTAAAAAAAGCTGGTGGGTTTTTCATTTCATTCAGTCACTTATCGATTGTTTAAAATTGCTTCATCAAACAAGATTTCAAAAACATTTTGATTTTTTTGGCGATTAAAAAACTCATTATGGAATTTTTGAATTTACTGCTAATGGTTTTTGATTTTTTTTAAAATTTCATTTTCAAGTTGGACAATTTTTTCAGGAGTGACTATTTCTTGGCGAGCGAAAACTATTTTCTTATATTGGGAGATCAATCTTTCTAATTGTTTTTGATAAACTTCACAACAATGACAAACTCGTAGATGCATCTTAAGAGCGAGAGTTTTTAACCAAGATTTTTTCTCTCCATTGGCGATAATTTTTTGCGCTTCTTCACAGTTCATAATTAATTACTCATTTTAGCTTCTAAGTTAGCTTTTAGATAAATTGTTAAACTTATTTTCAATACATAATCTCAAGCTATTTTTCGCTCGATAGAGTAACACTCCAAGATTAGTGCGAGTTATTCCCACAATATTACAAATCATTGTGGTTTCTTCTCCATCGACTTCTTTTAAGACAAAAACCATTTTCTGTTGAGCGGGCAAGAGATCTAGGCAGGTTTTAATGACTTCCAAATCTTCGCTCGCTAAAATGAATTTTTCGGGATCAAGTGGGGCATTCAGTAAATGCCCGGTTTCATCAAAATGATTCTCTAAACTCTCTTTTCCTTGATCGAGGTGATCAACTAATGGTTCATGAGAGGCCATCTTTTTTTTATCGCGTAAAAACTCCTTGAATTTATTATAGAGAATCCCAAACAAGTAGGTACGAACATGGGATCGGCCGGCAAATTTAGGTGCGCTTTCATAAAAGGCAACCCAAGTGGTCTGGACCAGTTCATGGGCCTCTAGTTCTGTCATTCCTAACCCGAGGGATGCTTTTAATAAATGGCCGGTGTAGGTTTTGACTAAAACTTCAATAACCTCAGCATCCTGTAGTTGTACTTTTTTCAAAAAATCGCTAGAACTAAAGTTAATAATGTTGGCGGTCATGTTTATGGATATAGCAAAGGAATGTAATTTTATCTAGTGGATCGGCCCTAAAAGGTATGAAAATAGAATTTAACTCTTTACCAGGAAAAAAAATTGTCTTTCACAACCACACTACCCTCAAGCAAAAAGTTTGATGATCCCCATATCACTTTGGATGGTACACCTCGTGCCAAAGTCACTCTACAATCTTTGAAAACACTTTGGATTAATACTGGGACTCAATGTAATTTATCCTGTGAAAATTGTTACATTGAATCAAACCCTAAAAATGATCGTCTCAGTTATTTTTCGCCTGATGATCTACATTCTTTACTGACTGAAATTCAAACCCAGCAGTTGCCAACTGAAGAAATCGCTTTTACTGGAGGCGAACCTTTTCTCAACCCGCACATCATCAAGCTTTTAGAACTCTGCTTAACTCAGGGATTTAAAGTCTTAGTTTTGACCAATGCTTACCGGGTTATTGAGCGCCATAAATCTTCACTTTTACTGCTGCAGCAAAAATATCCTAATCAATTATTGATTCGAGTTTCGCTCGATCATTACACATTGGCGGTGCATGAAAAAGAAAGAGGAGACGGGACTTTTTTAAGTACTCTAGAAACCATGAAGTGGTTTTCAGATCATCATTTTCAGTTAGCGGTGGCGGGCAGAAGTTTAACTCAAGAATCCAAAGAAGTTGAAAATGCTGGTTATCGGGAACTTTTTTCGTTACATCAAATCAATGTTGATATCAATTCACCAAAACATTTTACGATCTTCCCGGAAATGGATGAGAAAAAACCAGTGCCGGAAATTACTGAAAAATGTTTTAGTCTTTTAAAGCTTGATCCTCATTCTTTGATGTGTGCCAGCTCTCGCA
>JBIKWR010000105.1:0-10676 GCA_044356225.1 Bacteriovoracaceae bacterium
TAAATTTAAAGAAATATTAGTTTCATTAGTAGAAACATTAGATAAAACCAGTTTAATAGAATTTTCTAAAGATCCAGATATTTTGAATGCCCTAACTGCTAACTCTGATAACTCTATTCCATGGGTACAAGTGGCCAAGGCTTGGAGCACAATAGTTAAACCTAAGATCAACAGCAAAGCAGAAGGACAAGTTGTTCCAGAAAGTCGAGTCACACGCTTAACTGCGGCTCAAATCCTTGATCGTGATGCCGTCTTTAACGAGCTTCGCAATGGACTTGTTGACATTTGCCCAACCCCAGAGGCACTAGAAAAAATGTTAAAAGATAAACTTGATATCCAAGCAAAACTATTAACTGATTACGAACAATTAAGTGCAATTAATTATGATCAGATAAAAATAGACAATAAATATGAGCTCTCGCAGCTGATTAGAGTGTCTCAGCTAAACGAGAATTTTAAATTGTTAGTTGAAGGGAAAGAAATTACAAGTAATTCATCAACTTTAGAGATGAAAGATTTACAAAATCTTATATCTGTTAACATCCTCGCTAATTCATCGAAAATCATTGAACTTAACACTAAAACCTCTCAAAAAATTAGGTCAATAGCAGAGCTCTCTAAAGGAGAGGTGGCAGATGGTAGCGCACCAGGAAAAACAACGTTAAAATTCCAGGTTAAAAAATCTGATGGGACATTAGCTGATGAGTTAATATCTTTTTCTCCAAGAGCTCTTGAAATTCTAAATTTTCATCTCAAAGATCTTTACGATAGCAAGTTATTAAAAAACCACAAAGACTCCATAACCATTCTTGGTGAATCTTCAACTCATGATGAAAAACTATCTAAAGCTAAAGCGGAGATAAAATTGGCGACTGCAGAAATGGTTAATTTGATGGATTGTCACAATCATGCGGTGACTGCGATGAATGAATTTAACCCGGCAACAGTTGAAGGTGTAACAGGGACTAGAAATCATTTAGTTGAAATTCGCGATCAACTTGGTTTAGTACCAGTTGGCCCGGTATTACCAGCAAGCAGTACTAAATAATATTAACACTTAAAGGAAAATGGAAAAGTTATGAAAACAATTACAAAAATAACCATTCTCTCCCTTGGGCTTGCAACTTTTAGCTCGTGCATTATCCCTATGGATTCTAATGGAAACCGGTTTACCGACAATAACGGAAAAAGCCTAAACCCTGCCAGTGCCGGAACGTGTTTACAAAAAGTTTGTGATTTTAAAATTACACAAAGTTCAATTCCCTTAACTATCGAGTGGTACACTAATGACTTTAGTAACCAACAATTCATCGTAAAAAGTTGTAACACCGGAGCATCTTGTGAATGGGAAATACTTTCTTGCGATAATAATATCTGTTATACAGATTTATCTCTCGAAGATGCCGTTCCTGTCGCAACGGAAAAAGGTTACCGGATTATTCGCTCTTATGATCAGACATCACTAGGAAATGCCACATTTAGTGTTGAGTAAAACTCTTAACCCCCAATCTTGTCCCCATTCCTAATTTTAAAAAGGAATGTGGACAAGTCTTTTTTTTCTACATAAGATCTTTTTTTATCTGAGAAAAAAAATTGAAATTTATCCTCTGGGCAATATTTTTTTCACTTCTAAACTTGAACCTTTATGCTCAATCGACTTTAACCATGGCACTAGCACCTTACCCTGTCACTGGAGGCATGAGCATTGGTCATTTTAATTCAAAAGTGGAGGAGTATGCACTCTCTGCCAGCAAGGCCCGTGCGCAATGGATCGTTTTCCCTGAACTCTTCACTTTTGATCTTCTGTCGGAAAACCCCGAAGACAAATTGTTTTCCGAACTTGAAAAAGTTTCAAGCTTCTATTCACAGTATGAAGCCCTTGGAAAAATGCTGGCGCAAAAATATCAAATTTGGATGACATTTGGATCGACTTTAAAAAAAGAAAATTTTAATAAAATGAAAAATGTTTCTCTTACTTTTAGTCCCGATGGAAAAGTTTTTGATCAAGAAAAAATTTTTCCTACACCATGGGAGAAAAAAAATAATATCATTGGTGGAAGCATTCTCAACATCATTGCCTCGCCCTGGGGTAACGTGATTATTCTGATTTGTTATGATAGTGAATTTGCTGAAATATCTGCCCTGCTCGCCTCTCATACTCCAGTGCTCTTGATTGTTCCTTCAATGACCGATGATTTATTTGGATTTCATCGAGTGGCCTCTTCGGCTGCTGCTCGCAGTGTTGAGCATCTAGCTTTTTCTGCCGTGGTCGGTGCCATTGGAAAGACCAAGACTTGGCATAGCTATGAGGGTAATACTCAACTCATCTCACCCCATCAAAAAGATTACCCTAACACCTTTGAAAAAAGTAAGATGGGCGATTCAAAACTCACGATTCATACTCTTAATTTTGAACCCATGAAAAAACTCCGTCTTGACCCGAGCAGTATTTATCCTGTTCGCGATTTTAAAAACTTTAACCGAGAGTTAAAAATTGAAGTTAAAAAGTAAATTCTGCTGCTTGATGATTTCTTTTTCCTTTTTACCGCCTCTCGGGCTGAGTGCCGAAGTAAAATTTAATTTTGATGAAGTCAAAATTGGTGTTGCTGAATACTCTTTGGCCCAAGGAGGTCCCACAGGGACAACAGTGATTTATTTTCCCAGTGGTGCTACTGGGGCGATAGATACTCGCGGTGGTGCCGCTGCGGTTAGAGAAGCGAGTTCGATCGACGAACTTAATACCTGGGCATGGGTCGACGCCATTGTTTTTGCCGGCGGAAGTACATATGGTTTGGAGGCGGCCAGTGGTGTCGCAGCTGAAATCTTAAAAATTCGCAAAAACAGCACTCATTTTAATGATATTCCTTCAGTACCTTCTGCCATCGTCTACGATTTTTCTGGTCGTAAAGGACATCAGTATCCTGATAAAAAATTGGGGCAAAATGCCTTTAATAATTTAAAAGTTGGACAGATTAATACCGGCAAAAGTGGTGCTGGAGTCAACACTACGGTGGGAAAATTTTTAGGTGGTGACTTTTCTCAATCTGCAGGACAAGGGGCAGCGTTTTACGAAAGTCACGGAATCAAGATTCTGGCGATTACTGTCGTCAATGCCATGGGTAACATTACCGATGGAAAAGGAAATATATTACGTGGAAGTTTTGATAAAAAACTTAATCGTCATTTAGATATTGAAACTGAGACTTTAAAAAAATGGAATTCAAAAGAAACCAATTCAAATGAAGAAAAAGGGAATACCACCATTACTGCCATCATCACAAATGTTAAACTCGAACGGCATGAACTTAAACGATTGGCGGTCGCTAGTCATACTTCCATGGCACGTTATATTCAGCCCTTTCACACTCAAAGCGATGGTGACACATTATTTGCTCTGACTACTAATACTTTTGAAAAACCAAAGGACTTCTCCCTTACTGGTCTTGGCATCGTCGTTTCTAAAGTACTAGGTGACGCTGTTTTAAAAAGTTTTTAATGACTGTTTAACGTCTTTCAAAACTCCAGAGGAAGTTCTCTCCCTCTTTTATGCCTCGAACTTCTTCTAGCGCTAGTGGAGTATGACGAATGAGAATGCCTGCCCGTTCTTTATTCGCAAACGTACTAAGAAAAGTTGTAAACCAACCAGGGTTTGTATGAATATTCCAACTAAAATTTCCCCCTAGTATTTCAAACAAAGACTCTCCATTTGGTCCAATCGGGGCCAATGAAAATCCAGTCGTGCAATTATGTTGGTGCTCAGCTTTTAAAGGTCGATTATTATCTACTTGTCTTTGAGTTCCTCCATCACTAATTCCCGCACCTGATGATAGACTTCCTACGACAGAGGCCAGGTCTTGACTCAAGTTTTGATAATATGCCCTCATTTTATGAAATTCTTCATCCGTAAGTTGAATAATATTTTCCAAAGAATCTTTATTCCTGAGTTCAAATTTTGTAGTCTTAATGCTCGTCCAGATATCAGTAAATAATTTTCCGATTCTGGTTCGTAAGTGATAAGCATTTTCACTCAAAGGTACACCCACCGTATTATGAGAGATTGCTTCAAAATACATTTCTTCAAACTCTGGAGTTATATCTGAAGTAGAGACAACATAGACCGTTCGATTGAATGATCTTTCTATCCTTGGAAATTTGACTTTTACGTTTTCAACTTTTTTAATCATGGAAGGAAATTTAGTGGTCAAATGATCAAGTCTTTTTTCCAGCTGGCCAGCTAACAATTTTTTGGGAATCCATTCATTCATCCCTCCATCGGGTCGATCAATTCTGGATATATTTTCAGGCAAATTAGCTGAAAAGCTGTTTGAGAATAATAATGATTCATAATATGTCGAAATACTCTCCGCCAAGCGACTTTCTACTGAAAACTGAGCAAGGGCCGCTTGCGCCTTAATTTTTAAAGATTCGTGATCCTCACTGGCATTTCTCATCATTTGCGCAAGATTACTTAGTTTTTCTAAGTAGCGATTTTGCGCCTCTCGAACTTTTTCACCTAAGTTATCATTTTTAAAAAGTGCAATATGTCCTGACCAATCTCTGAGGGGGTAAGAAAAATTGCGATACAATTCATAAACTGGATGATCAAAACTATTTTTTGATGGGAAAAGTGTTTTTAACAACTCTTGAATTTCTTGAGGAACTAAACTCCAACTCATTTCAGAATCAAACACAGTGAGAGAATTATATTTTAAAAATTGATTTCGATCTTTCATTAAAAAGTAAGTCGATCTCATCAGTCTATTAACTAAAACGGCCATATTCTTATGAGCATCACGAACTTCTAAAACAATACGATCTGCGCCCACGATATCTGGTCGATAGACCGTACCTCCAGTGTATTTAAAAGATGAATCCATAGTTTTAATTTTTTCTAATTTTTCTTGGCCAAAATGCTCTCCGACAGCATTTTGTCTGATATAGCGTTCAAGCATAGAAAATCGCAACGCCGTCATTGGTCCAAGAAATGGATGATTAAAACTTTTAGCTGCCAAAGATTGTGGATTATCTGTGAATCGTTCTGCACCATTTTGTAACTTTAAAAGAGTGTCGAAATCTTGCATAAATTTAAAATAGCCAAGATTGCGATCAATAAATTTATCTTCCTCCATTTTAGTAAAACCAAAAAAGCTTTCGGTTGGTACGCTAACAGTTCCTTGCATTGATCCAACACCAAACCATTTATTTATATTGGAAACTGCTTGGTACCAACCTTCTATGGTAGTTATGGGTTTAAGAATAATTTCTACGTTATTGGTACTATCAAGAATTAAATGATCTGGTAAAAATGAATACTTTGTATTTGATTTTAACTTGACTAATCTTCCTGCTGTACGTTTTGTTGCAAACAATTCATTGATATGATTTTTTATCCATTCAGTTCTATCGGGAACAGACATCTCAAACCATTGACTTGAAACAGTACCAAATCCTTCATCTGGGCCATAAACTTCAACTAGACCACTTAATTCATCAAGAGTGTATTCTGATTCAAAACCAAATTGAAGATAAGTTGGGTTTTTTGTTCTTCTTGCCTCTTCGTAGCCAAAAGCAGCTCGATATTTCTTTTCTTCAAAATTTTCATCTATCGCTAAAAGGTTTTTTAAGTCTTGTGAAATTCCTTCCCCGACAATTCCTGCTCGAATCGCGAGAGAAATCTGCTCCTTGGTAAATCCTGCTGCATATAAAAGTCTGGCCTTAAAAAAAAGTTGAAGATTAGTACTTTCGTAAACTTGACCAGGGGAACGATGGGCCTTTAAAACAGCTTGGCGCTGATTATCAGTTAACTCTACATTGCTCTTGGTAGCCTTAGATAACAGATTTTCTAACAACTCAATTCTTTCTTGATCTCTTAAAGTGCTATTATTGTAAACTTCGTCTTCTTCAAAATTAAACACTGCTGTTTTTGAAAACTTTGGCAACATTAATAAGTTTAAATCAAATTTCTTTGCATGTTTTTCACCAATTAATAAATTAACAATATCACTAGGAGAATTTGAGTTGAGTATTTGATTTATTTTATCTTCGGCCACATCAGAGGATAATCTTTCTCTAATAGAAAGCTTTTCTTTCCATTTTAAAATAAAGTCATTTTGACTAATTGATCCTGACTCCAATTTTCTTAAGTCAGAAAAAACCAATCGGATTTGCGAAAAAACTTCATCTGGGTTACTTAGTTCGTCATGCTGCTCTTGCTGTTCCGCTTGCTGGCCTTTAATACTTTTTCCATGAAAATAAGTCGACCATTGATCTGCACTTTTTTCAAATTTTAAAGAACTAACCAGCTGAGTAATTGCTTGTTCTGAAATGTTTATTTTTTTTGCCTGTAAGATAAGGGTATCTAAGTTTTTTTGATTCCCACTCGCTAAATAACTAATAATCTGTGGGAGAATTTCTTTATCAAAATCTTTTTTATCAACTCGAGAAAAGTCATTAGGATTCAAACCTAAAACAACTTTTTTTGCTTTGATCAATGTATGAGCAATCTGAGAAGGCGAAAGCTCAATTAAATCCAGTATCACCGCCCCGGTTCTAGCAAAAAAGGCTGCATCATTGTTCGACACTTTAAATTCTTCGACAGCGTCACCAAATCCACTATGAAAGTCCGTCAATTCAGATCCGAGAGCTATCGCCTGATATTTTCCGCCGACAAACATGAGACCAAACATGTAAGGAGCTGACTGGATACTTGTACGTCCAAAATTCCCAAATAATTTATTTGGTGTTGAAGTAACGAAACTTACAAAATCACCTTGTTCGTGTTCAAGTAAATAATCAGCATAACTATCTAAAGTACTCATGGCGCCAAAAGCACTATTCATCGCAAGCCATCGAGGAGCAAGGAATTTTAAACTCGCTAAGCTAATTTTTCGGTTAATCACCAGAGCAGGAAGTGTGACCGCGATAGTATTGACTGTTAAACCCAGTATCCCTGCTTCCGTATCCTTAAAATCATTGGCCCAATTTTGAACCTTCTCTGATAATCCCGATAATTCATAACCCTTATAGAATAAAGTTCCTGCTCCTAAATGAACTAAAGAGCGAACTGACATTCCCTGAGCTATAAATGGCATTGCTAGACCAGCAGTAAAACTCGCTCCCCCTACTGATAATGCAAAAAGAATTTTTTCCTTATTAGTTCGAGAATATTTAGTTGCCATTTGTCTTAGGAATAATCCCATATCATTGATCGGATCAACCATGACTGTACCTAATGTTAATCTAAATCCTTCTGATATCAGATAAGGAAAAAAACCAATGATTGGCTGTTCATTTGATAATTTTTGATTTCCCCTTTTCCATTTTCTCGTAGGAGTTTGAGAAATCTCTGTCTCAAACATTTTAATCGAGTCTTGAACTAAGTTGGACCATAATTTTTCGACATCTAATAACAGTACATTTTTTGAATTACCATCTGCTGACTTAATCTTTAGTACCCATTCATTTTTGAGAAGATCAAGTGCTTTGAAGTCATACACTCCAATTGCCATCGATTTTATTTTTTCATTCCAAATATCTTTTAATGGTAACCTCTCTTCATCTACAAACTGTAGAAATAAACTTATCGCCTTATTCATTTCATCATTAAGTTGTTTATATCTTTTTTGCTCTTGGTCAAAGTTAACCAGAAAATCTACACCCATCACTTGGCATATTAAAAGACGATCCTCTTTACTCAAAGACTTCTTGTTAGGGGCAAGCTCATAGGCTCCATTAGAATTAAGCACAACTCCAACCGTTTCAAGAACCTCGCGCTGAGAAGTCATTAACTCTAAATTCTGAATTTCTAAATTCTGGAGATATTTATTGAAGGAATCAACTTGAAATCCATCAATTTTTTGAAGTATCACTGTTAAAAGTTCTAAACTTGCTTGATCGTTTATGCGTGAAATTTCATTCCATAACACAGGTATATATTTCCATTGATTTTCCATGGAATTGATAACTTCATAGCTTAGGCTTTCGAATAATAACTTCTGAGCGTATTGATCATTAAGATTTGCTAGTAAAAAATTGATAAAAAATTGTATTTTATTTTTTTCCCATTCAACTTCAGTCCCATAAAATTCAATCGCTTCTCGATTGATCGCTGAAAGAGTAAAACTTTGGTTTTTAAACAATGTCGTGACATGAGAAAGAAATTTTCTCCATCTAAAACTGAGTTCTTCTCCTTGAAGACGATATTGAGAATAATCATTAAAGAGGTCGTTCTCACGAGAATTAGGATATAAAAAACCTTGACGTAAATTATACGCTTTTTCATTTTCAACTATTAAGTTTTTTAGATTTAATCCGGTTTGATACATTTCTGAATGAACGTTACTTAAATCAAGTCCCAAAACTCCTGCGTGATATGAATAAAACTCCCACTCATTAACTGAAATATCAAAAGGAGATACCAATTCATTTAAATGGGATACGACCGTTGACGATGGTTTAATTTCAAGATTTGCAAATGGACCCATCACATTCTTAGCCGTTCTCTTATCTAGTAAAAAAATTGGAGCATCTTTCAAGATCCATCTTTCGCCTGGCATCCCTAGATTATTGATATTAAACTGATTTAAGAAACTGGTTATTCTTAAAACATGGTCTGCTCCACGAACTTTTAAAAGACTAGACCATTTTTTCGATGAATCGTTTGAATCACTTTTTTCAATTCTTCCTGAATAATTTTTTTCGATCTCTTTAGAGTTTATGTTTCTACATTCAAAAATTGTCCCTGATTTTTTTTGACTTAAACTTCCCTCAAGGAGAGCGAATCTACCGTTTGCTTCAATATCAAATGTAAACTTGATTTGATGATCATGTGAATTTTCTAGTTGAAACTCAACTCCCTTATTATTGAGTTTAATTCCATTAATCGTCTTTTCAAAAACCTTCGTATCACCAAAAATTTTATTATGAACGACTAAGTTTAGATTTAAATCACCATCATACCTGGTGGAAATAATTAAATTTTTGTCTTCATTGGATTGACAGGTTATTAATGACTTTAGGTTCTCTCGATTCTGATTTTGAGAGGAACTTATTAATAATTGTGCCGAAGTGATTGAAGTAAAGACTAATGAGACATAGAAGCCTGTCAAAGACAGTAAAGAAATTGTTTTCAATTTTAACTCCCACTTTAAAATTTAAATTTTCTACTCTTTACAGAAACTCGTTGTGTGGGAAGATTATTCATCGAATAAGAATGTGCCAAATTTGGATAAACCAATATGAAAAAAATACTAGAAAAAGGCACTCATATTATAGAGCGCCTTAAAAAAATCTATCATTGTATTACAGTTGACGCTAGATGCCCTGGCAAACAAGTTAAGTTCCCTCCTGGAAAACTACCACTGCCGCAAAGATAAAATCCATCATAAGGACTTTCATAACGAGCACAAGCAGGAAAAGGTCGCACTAACAATTGATCGATGGCGTGCTCTCCATGGTGCAGATGACCACCTGTTAATCCAAAAGTGGTCTCTAAATCAAAAGGAGTGAGGATTTCCATCGCTTCGACGGTCAATGTCTCGACTGAGTTTTTAAGCACATTGAGCACTCTTTCTTTCATTTGCGATTTTAACAATTCATTTTTCTTTTGATCATTTATATAGGGCACGTAATGCACCAAAATTTGCACTGTGGATTTTCCGGCGGGCGCTAAATCAGCATTTTCGGCTTTGGCCATATAGATTTCTAGACAGGGGATTTCGCTCATTTCTTGGTATTTAGTAGCATCAAAAGCTTTTTCCAGCGCCACTAAAGAGGGAACAACTCGGGCAAACTCATAAGTCTGGCCTTGTCCTTTAAATCTAAGCGGTGCAGTCAAACCTAAATTCATCACTCCAACCGTTCCTCGCATCCTAAAATTTTTCAAGTTTTCTTGAAACACTTGAGTTTTTAAAGAAGGATCTAACAATTTGGTAAAAGTATTTTTTGGATCTAGCGTGGATACAACAGTGTTGGCCTTAATCGACTCGCCACTTGCTAACAAAACTCCCGCAGCTTGATTTTGATTCATTAAAACTTTTTGCACCAAAGAATTAGTTTTAAAAACCACACCATTTTTTTCGGCATTTTGTTTTAAACAATGAACCAAATGACTTGGACCTTTTTTTATTCCCACTTCGCGTAAAACTTCTTTGTACAATAAATTCATGGCGGTTCCTGGACTCCATGGTCCGGTCGTCGTACCGCTGACGGCATCTAAGGCCAATGAGGCTTTTAACTCTTCACATTCAAAAAATTCGTTGAGCCAATCATAAACAGGCATGGGTGGAACACGCATGAGTTCATGCATATCTTTTTTTCCGAGCAAACGCACCGAAAGCCCGGTAGACAACAGTTCCCATTTTTCTTTAACCGACATGGATTCAAAATGGGCCGGTACGGTGGTTAAAAACTTGCGCATGGGTTTAGAAATTCTCGCAACAAATGCGCGATAGGTGCGAAACGCAGTGGCATCTTTTTGAGAATGCTTAGCGATCTCAAGACAAACCTTATCTAAATCACCATGGAGGGCCAAGCCAAGGCCATTGGCAGTGGGTGTAAAAATTGTGGGTGCCCATTCATTCCAACCTAATTGTTGGTCGAGATTAAGACCGGCCAGCGTTTTTTTTCTGACCATGGTGGTATCTTGTAAAATTCCATTGGCAAAAAAACCATTCGCA
>JBIKWR010000106.1:0-10629 GCA_044356225.1 Bacteriovoracaceae bacterium
CTGACTAAATTAAGAATGGTATGAGGTGCGGGTTCAGTTTTGGTGGCAGGATGCATGATTCGACGAAGAGTGGTGTGACTAGTATTAGATCTTTCGGCCAAAGCATTGAGCGATAAATGAGTATGAGAATTGAGAAAATGAGTGATGAGCTGTTGCAATTCTTGATTGAGATTTTCAGAAGATAATTTTTCTTCATTGACTAGTTCCACGTGCCGTCCTCGTTCGTGGGATTTTGTTTCTTGTTGACTAAAGTAACAAGAGAACAGAAGACTTAAAATAAGAATCAAAAATTGTAAGATGATATAATACTCCTGCGACACATTTGGTGTCAGCCTGGCCACTTGCCTCTCAATTGAAGAGGGAATGAGGTCAAAATGGCCTCATTCCCTTGGGTCCTTTGGGGGACAAACACCAACTACCTTGGAACACACCGGGTTTCGCTGCCGACGCGGACACAGGACACCAAATGATTCTGAAAAGGAACGGGGGTAGGGCGGACGGGCACTACAATTGGGCGTCTGGGCGGCACCGGTAGAGGTCGTTTAGCTATTTGACAGGGAAGAGTATGAAATTTTACTTTTAAAGCACTGGTGATATCAGTACTGTCGATATTGAGTAAACCGGTCGCACCATTGGCAATTCCCAGAGGACCAATGCTGGCGGCGATGACGGTATTGAGATTAAGTCTGACCAGGCGATTTTGGCGATTCCCGATATCGGCACAATGTGATTCAAAAGCGAGAAACTTGCTTTCATTTAAAGAGAATTCTTCATCTAATCCTTCATCGCCATAATCTTTACCTCTCCAAATTTTTTGCATCAGCAATTCTTTTTGAGGAATGTCTTGGATGTTGAGTCCTTGGCGAGACACTAACTGCGAGCGATAAAAGGCCTGAATCCCTTTTTGTAAGGAAATATATCCGCGAAAGTCAAAACTGATCTCTACGCCAATCACCTTTCGACCTTTAGGGATATGAGCGTTGAGTAAAATATTACAGTTTTTAGCATTGAGGTTTTGGTCGAGTTTATTTTTTTGTAGAGGATGCAGAATATTTCCTAGAAAATTATCTAATCGATCATTATCATTATCACCATCAAACTGAGGAACTTCCACCTGAAATTGATCATAGATAATGGAAATCGATTCTTGTTCAGGTGACATACTCACCGAGCCTGTACCACGTGGACAGCCGGTACCATTAAAGACTGGAGCGAGAAAAGTAAAATCATCGTCATTTTCATTCGCCCTAGTTGTAACACTTAAAGAAGTCATCATTAATAAAGAAACAAAAAAAATATTTTTCATTTGTACCTCCGGTGATCCCATCATGTGATCGATTTGGTGTTGTCTATTAAGTAACAAGGTTTTTTTGCGTTCGACAGTATCTTTATAGTGGTGAACAAGAGATTTTCGCCACCTGGTAGACCATCAACAAAAATTAAACTCGAGCATCGCCAGGTGGCCAAATTTGATAAGTTCACTAGGCCTTTTGACTGTTTTTTTTAATTTAATGTGGATATTTTGAATTCACCGACTCTTTGTGAACATGATGATCACAGTAGATCATTTTTGTTCAACCATGCACTAACATATAGGAGGAATGCATGAAAAATTTCTTGAAATCATTTGCAGTCAGTTCTTTTCTAACCACTCTAACTTTAGGAGTGTCTATCAACATGGCCCAAGCTAATGGCATCACTTTAGGTCAGCCCGGTTATGGTGGTAATGGTTGTCCTGCCGGAAGTGCCGACGCTACATTAAGTCCAGATCAAAAATCAATTACCATTTTATTTGATCAATTTTTAGTCGAAGCAGGAAGTAATGGAAAAAGACTCGATCGAAAATCATGTAACATTGCTATTCCTGTCCATGTACCTCAAGGATTTAGCGTGTCGATCGTCGATGTGGATTACCGAGGTTATGTATCACTTCCTAAACAAGCGGAGGCGAGACTCTCTTCCGAATACTTTTTTGCCGGAGGATCTGGGCCTAAATTCGTCCGACAATTCCTAGGAAGAACCGATGAGGACTATGAAGTAAGAGATACTTTAGGGATTCTTGCGAGAGTATGGTCACCATGTGGAGCTTCAACACTTCTACGAGTTAACACCAGTATGCTGGTTCGCACCAACTCCAAGTTAGAAGACGCTTTAGCGACAGTAGATTCGGCCGACATTCAAGCAGGTACAGTCTATCACTTACAATTTAGAACATGTGATTTGTAAAAAAATAGTTGGTTGATTTTTAAAAAATAAAAGGCCTTCATCAGAAGGCCTTTTTATTTGAGTTTATTATTTTCCTTTTTGACCATCATAAATTGACAAGCTAAACCACCATTTTTAAAAGACGCATTTTCGCTCTTCGGTAGTTTTACATTCAACGGAGTAATCATTCCTAATCCTGTTACTGATTGCTGCAGTAAAACTTTTTCAGCAAGATGCAAATAAAAATCTGGATGAGGAATGCTTAAACGTTTTCCCAGAGGTGGATTAACCACCACCAATGTAGAGTGAAGAGTAGATGGTAACTGATATTGTTCAAAATTAGCGCAAACAAAAGAAATACCAGGGTCATTTTTTTGATTATGGATAATTTTATCGGGGTTTTTATCAATCCCCAAATAAGAGTGAAACCAAGGGTGGAGTTTTTGAATTTGAAAACTCTTAAAATCAAATGCTAATTTTTCAAAAGCATACTCGCGTCCATGATTAGGTAAATAAAAATTTTGTGCCTCGGTTAAAAAAGTTCCACTGCCACACATGGGATCGACTAAAGTCATTTGCGAAGTATCACAATTCATCGACCTCCAAAGTTTGATTAATAAAGCGGCGGCCAAGTTTTCGCGCAAAGGGGCGATTCCCACCAATGATTTCTGACCTCGTTTATAAAGATCAATTCCTCCGGTGTTGAGAGAAATGGTCACTTCGTTGTGGATGATGCGTACAAAAACCTCAAACTCATTTTCGGTTTGATTAAGAATTTTTATAGGGCGTTTTTTTAAGGCGTCCATAAAAGTTTTTTCTATTCTCCCGGAATGAAAAAGTTTTGATTCATGGGCGGTGACTTTGATTTTAGGTTGGGCAGTATTCAGCCACGATTCAAAGGGAAATTTTTTTAGTTTATTAAACAGTTTGGGAAAATCTCGGGCGATAAAACTATTTTTTTCCGGATGCATCTTAAGTCGCAGTAAAATCCGAGTCGGAATTTTTAACCAGTAGTTTAACGCCAATCCTTGCGCCAGCGGCAGCCGCAGGCCAATCCCGCCTTTTTCAATCAATAAGGAGGATAGGGCGATACTAGGGAATTTGTGGGTTAACTCAAACGCCGCCTCGGGTTCAAATCCATCGGGTACCACCAAAAAAAAGTCGAAGGCCGCAGTAAAATCCATTATGATAGTCTCATGGGAAATCTTCAGATTCAGTTTAAACCACCAGTCGCACGTGCTGATGATTATCATGTTTTTGCTAAAAGACAGAGAGACCAAGTGTTTTTTACGGTTAAAAAACGACCAGAGCTGAACTGGCGAATAGGGCCAACTCCAGCAAGTGCCAAGTCCGAATGGGGATTATGGCAAAAAGACGTGGTGGAAGTTTTTTTTAAACGTTTACCAGACGATTTTTATTACGAATTGCAAGTGGCCCCCAATCACGCCTTTTTTCATTTAAAAGTGTTAAGGCCAAGAGAGATCATCGCCAGTCCTCTGGATCTTAAGTGGAGCTTTACCTCAGAAATCGATCAAGAGCGAAATGAATGGCGCGTACAACTCACCTTGCCCTTTGATGGAGATATCATCGGCAATTTTCATGCCTGTTTAGGAGACCCCCAGACTTTTTACAGTCGACATCTCTATCCTGGACAACTTGATTTTCATCGGCCAGAACTGTTTTTACCCTTATGAATCCACTCGCTTCTTTAATTTTGGTCCCCACTCCTTTGGCAAGCAGCTTGCCGCTGGAACCTATCGCCCTGCAAGTTTTAAAAAATATCGACGTCCAAAAAGATTTAATCGTGGTGGAAGAGCATCGCGAAGGGCGTAGGCGTTGGTTAGAATGGGGACTGGCGCGCGCAGCGATCGAGCATTTTCACCTCCTCAACGAACATTCAACGTTAGTGGATAAAAGAACCCTGATTTCCGCGATGAAATCGGGAAAAAAAGTCTTTTTATTATCCGACTGTGGTTTGCCCGCCTTTTGCGATCCTGGCCAGGACTTAGTGGCGATGGCCCATGAGCAGCAACTGATCGTCACTGCGACTCCCTTTTGCAACAGCAGTTTATTGGCCTTAGTTTTATCGGGGTTTGTCTCCAATCCCCATCTGTTTTGGGGTTTCCCGCCGCGGGAAAAAAATGAACGCACGCTGTTTTTCCAACAGGCCTTACAAAACCCTTTGACCCAAATTCTTTTAGAGGCCCCCTTTCGTTTAGAAAAATTACTAGCAGAATTGGCGGAGTTTAACTCTGCTCGAGTGTTATTTTTAGTGCTGGATTTAAATATGCCCACCGAAACATATTTTCGCGGCACCGCCCAGGAGATTTATCGGCGCTGCCCCAAAGACAAACGTGAGTTTGTGCTGGTTTTTTCGCCTCGCTAACCTTATGACTATCAACTATGGATCAACGTAAAAAAGATCATCTAGACCTAACAAAAAACGCACAGGCACATTTCGCCTTTGCTCACGATGCCAGGTTTAATTACGAGCCATTATGGGGATCGCACCAAATAGCGAAAGATCATTACCAGCGGCCCTTTTCATTTTTAGGAAAAACTTTGCGGGCCCCCCTATGGATTTCAAGTATGACTGGGGGAACGGGGAGAGCGCTAGAAATCAACCAGCGTCTGGCCAGGGTGGCGCATGAATTTGGATTGGGAATGGGACTGGGAAGTTGTCGCCCAATTCTTGATTCGCAAAAATCTTGGGAGCAGTTTAATTTACGACCAATTTTAGGAGATGATTTACCGTTTTATGCCAATTTAGGGATTTGCCAAATTGAAAAATTGGTAGAGCAAAAACGTTTGGATCAAGTTTTTAACATGGTGGAAAAATTATCCGCCGATGGGCTGATTGTTCATCTCAATCCTTTACAAGAATGGGCGCAAAAAGAGGGTGATTTTTTAAAAAATCCCCCGCTGGAAACCATCGAAAAACTGTTATCAGTATCGCCGATCCCCATCATGGTCAAAGAAGTTGGGCAAGGCATGGGCCCAAAAACCTTACACGCTTTATGGCAAATGCCGATTGCGGGAGTGGAGTTGGCGGCCTTTGGCGGCACCAATTTTACTTGGCTTGAGACCCTCAGACATTCAGAGCAAATTCAAGAACATCACGCCAAAAATGTCGCTCAATCCCTCGCTCAAGTCGGCCACACATTGGCCGAGATGGTGATGATGATCAATCAGTTACAGAGTCAAATGTCTCCTACCATGAAGGCCAAAGAAGTGATTATTTCGGGGGGCGTAAAAAACTTTTTGGATGGCCATTACTGGCGAAAAAAGTTAAGTTCTCCGAGCATCTACGGGCAAGCATTTTCCTTTATTAAAGTGGCCGAAAAATCCTACGAAGAACTGCAGCAATTTGTGCACCACGAACTTCAAGGATTGGCCATGGCCGAAGCATTTTTATCGGTTAAAATCTGAAAATTTTTGCCAAAAAGACTAAAGGATTGGCGAGTGGATATCATTCAAGGTTTCAGTAAGCTTTCAAAACAAGAAAAAATTCAATGGCTCTTAGAGTATAATAAAAATCAAGGTGATGGCACCCTCACCGAAAACGATTTTAGCAATTTTTGGCAAGCTGATCGCAAGATCCAAAATGCCATTGAAGACTTTAGTGAAAACTGTGTCAGCAATTTTGTTTTACCTTATGGTGTTGCCCCCAATTTTTTGATTAATGGAAAAATTTATAATGTCCCGATGGCGATTGAAGAATCCTCGGTGGTGGCCGCCGCATCCCGGGCCGCTAAATATTGGTTAGCGCGTGGGGGATTTCAATCGGAAGTACTTTCCACTAAAAAAACCGGCCAAGTGCACTTTCGTTTTAAAGGTGCACCTAAAAAATTAGAACTCTATTTTGATAAGTTAAAACAAGTTCTCAAAGAAAAATTGTCCCCTGACATTCGCAGTATGGAAGAGCGTGGAGGTGGCATCCTCGATCTTCAGTTAATCAACAAAACGGCTGAATTGCCTTGTTATTTTCAACTCTTTTTTGTTTTTGAAACCTGTGATGCCATGGGGGCCAATTTCATCAATACGGTTTTAGAAAATGCTAGCAAAATATTAGTTAATGAGATCAAACAGGCCGAATTTTTCAAAGAACAAGAACGAGATATTGAAATCATTATGAGTATTTTATCCAACTATACACCGGAGTGTTTAGTGGAGAGCTTTATTCAATGTCCGATTGAAAAACTTCATGAATCTTCATTAGAAATAGACCCGCAAGATTTTGCCAATCGCTTGGCCTGTGCCTGTGACATTGCTCAAGTGGATGTTTATCGCGCCGTCACTCATAATAAAGGAATCATGAATGGCATCGATGCTGTGATCTTGGCCAGTGGTAACGATTTTAGAGCGATTGAGGCCGGCGTTCATGCTTACGCTGCTCGCAGTGGACAATACCGCGGACTGACGCAAGTTAGTTTAGTCGATGGTCTATTTACCATGAGCCTAAAAATTCCATTGGCGGTTGGGACCGTCGGGGGATTAACCAGACTTCATCCGTTGGCGCAAACCAGTCTTAGATTAATGGGCCATCCAACCGCCAAAGAACTGATGCAAGTGGCAGCTGCGGTAGGTTTGGCACAAAATTTTTCCGCCTTAAAATCCTTAGTGACCACCGGAATTCAAAAGGGTCATATGAAAATGCATCTTCTCAATATTCTTCAATCTCTTGGTGCTGATAAAAAACAGATTGAATTGGCGAAAGAATTTTTCAAGGATCGAGTGATATCTTTTCGTGCAGTGAGAGAGTTTTTAATATCTTTATCAAAAGCTGAAAACCATTTGGACAAAAATCATGGAATTTGATGAGTACTTTTACGGCCATGGAAAACTACTGATTAGTGGAGAGTACTTCGTACTCGATGGGGCAACATCCTTGGCGCTACCCACCAAGTTAGGACAATCCTTAGCAGTCAAATACTCTACCAGTTATTCGCCCATTTTAACTTGGGAAGGAATCGATTTTAATGGTGAAGTCTGGTTTAGTGCTAAATATGAGTTTTGGCATTTTGATTTATTAGACGAGTCTTATGATGAAACAAAATTATTTTTACAAACAGTTCTTCGTCAAGTGCGTAAACAGAATCCTCATTTTTTAAGAGATAGTAAAAATGTTTACGTCCAAACAAAAATGGAATTTCCGCTCGAATGGGGGCTAGGAAGTAGCAGTACACTTTTATTTAATATCGCTCAATGGGCCTATATATCGCCATTTGAGTTGCAGTTTAAAACGTTAGGTGGCTCAGGTTATGACATCGCTTGTGCTCAAGCGGAAGGGCCGATTTTGTACGAACTTAAAGATCGTGGACCTAAGTGGGATTTAATTTCATTCTCTCCGCCGTTTAAAAATCAACTCTATTTTGTGTATTTAGGTCATAAACGAAATTCTAGGGAAGCGATTCAAGAGTTTAGGAATGGAACAATTCTCTCCAAGGATGATCGTGCTAAATTGGTGGTGCAACTTTCGAGCATTACGCGTGAAATGGTCAATGTGAAAACTCTAAACGATTTTGAATTTTTGATGAGAGGTCATGAAGTGATTATTGAATCAAACCTTAAAGTGCCTAAAGTTAAGGATCAGTTTTTTGCTGATTTTTGGGGTGAAGTAAAATCCCTGGGAGCTTGGGGGGGAGATTTTGTTCTGGTTAGTTCAAAAAAATCTAAAGCTGATACGATTGCTTATTTTCATGAAAAAAATTACTCCGTTATTTTTGAGTTTGATGATTTAATTTTAGGTCGAGAAGGCGATTATCAAAAGGGTGAAGATGCAAGTCAATTCATTCTCCAATAATCATAACGGAAGTTCGAAATCGTTATTCGAAGTAGAAGTGCAAGCTCCTGCCAACATTGCGCTGATAAAATACTGGGGAAAAAAAGGCCCTCAGTTACCACTGAATGCCAATTGTTCATTGAATTTAAACCAATGTTTTACCACCACTAAAATAAAACTTATCGCCAACGCCAATCTGGCCAAGAGTGATCAAAAAGTATCGATTGATTATCAGTTTTATAATTATAAAGGTGAGTTAGAATCATCGCCTCATCCAAGGCTTTTGGCCTTTTTAGAAAATGCCAAAAAAGATTTTCCATGGATGAATCAATATACATTGCAAATAAGCAGTCATAATAATTTTCCCCATGCTGCGGGAATCGCCTCGAGTGCCAGTGCTTTTGCTGCTTTAGCTTTGGGACTTTGTTTAATGGAGTTAAAATTAAGGCCCGAACTTGATTGGACTTATGAACAAATTTTCCAAGAAGCTTCAAAATTGGCGAGGACCGGATCGGGTTCTGCTTGTCGCTCATTGATGTCTGGATTAGCAGTCTGGGGAGAGCATCCACTTTTATCCTCACCAGATAAAAGCTCAAATGAGTTTGCTATTTCACATTTTAAAGAAAAGTTAGAGGATACTCAGCATTTTTTTCATCAGCTCATGAATGTAGTCTTAATTGTAAATACTCAAAAAAAATCTATTTCCAGTTCCATTGGACATAATAGTATGCAAGGCCACGATTTTTTAGAAAATCGATTAGTCCAGGCACAACAACATTTCACTCATCTTTATGAAAGTATTTTATCTAACAACTGGATAAAATTTGGGCAAATTGTCGAGCAAGAAGCTTGCTCGCTTCATGCGTTGATGCTGACGGCACGTCCACCCTATTGTTTAATGCATGCTCATACGCTAGAAATCATGCAACGAATTTGGTTGGAACGATCTGAAAATAAATTGCCAATCTATTTCACCCTGGATGCCGGGGCCAATGTTCATTTACTCTATTTAAAATCAGATGAAGCGAGAGTAAAAAACTTTATCGAAAATGATATTGCCGAGTTTTTAGTTGAACAAAAATGGATTTTTAATCAGACTGGCATGGCCCCGCATTTTCAGTGGCAGCGTAAGGATTTATGATCAATCAATCTTCGCGATTTAGTTCGAAAATTATGTTGTTTGGAGAGTATTCAGTTATTAATAATTCGATGGCGCTGGCCGTTCCCTACGAAATCTTTGATGGCGAATTGCATTTTCAAACAGATGGTCAAACACTTGATTCCGAGTTAGCGGGATTTAGTGAATATTTAAATGCCATGTCTCAAGTTTTACCTGGTTTTGATGCTGGCGCATTTGAGTTTGATCTACGACAAGGACTGATTTTTGAATCAACCATTCCTCGTGGACAAGGCATGGGAAGTTCTGGTGCCGTTTGTGCCGCTATTTTTTATCGATACTATCGTGGACGAGAGTTGGCCCTAGGTGAACTTAAAAAATATTTTTCGATTATGGAGTCTTATTTCCATGGTCAAAGTTCTGGATTTGATCCTTTGATCAGTTATTTTAAAAAACCAATATTTATGAATTCCGAAGGAAAAATCGAAATTATTAATTGTCCTCAATATGATCAAGGTGCGGGGGGATTGTTTTTGATCAACACGGGAAGAACCAGAAGAACAGAACCCTTGGTTAATTTGTTTTTAGAAAAACTAAAAATATCTGAGTTTAAAAAAATGTGTGACACCCAATTATTAACAATCACTAATCAAGCGATCATTGATTATTTAGAAGGAAATATTGATGGGCTTTTTCAGCATTTTACTCAGCTTTCTCAAATTCAACTACAGCACTTTGATCCGATGATTCCTCCCTTGTTAAGACCGCTATGGAAAAAAGGATTAGAGGAAAAACAGTTTAGTTTAAAACTTTGCGGCGCTGGGGGAGGAGGAATATTTTTAGGAATCACCAGAGATTTCAAAAAATTAGGAGAACAAATTAAAAACAATCCTTTTCGAACAATTGCTCATTTCTAAATATTTTTTTCTGGATCATCTTGTTTTGTTTCCTGAAATTTTTGACGAAATTTAACTTCTTTAGAAAATGTTAAAATATTTTTAAAATGAGGATCCCTTTCTTCTAATAAACCCTTCGCCGCCTCTTGATAATCCATACTCTGTAAACCAGCACTAAGCACTGATATTTCAGAATCTAAATATTTTTGTAAATCCGCTAAAATCAAATTGAGAAACATTTTTTTTGCTTGAACTCTTTGCACTTGGCTTTGCAAGGAAACTCTTTGATTGATTTCTGCATAAAGATTTAATCGTTCGTCTTCTTGGTAAAGATCACTTAACACACCTAAATTTTTTAAATCTTGGGCAGAAACTTTTTCAGAAGTCATCATCCATTTTTTGACGACAGAATGACCAAAGAGTCTTTCATAAAAACCCATACCTCCAGTACTTGGAAGTAATCCTCGTTTTAAATAATCACAGTCAAAAGTGCCATTTTTTTCCATAATGCTAAAATCAGCGGCCAAAGCAAATTCAAATGAAGGGCCAGCAACTTGTTGGCGAAAATCAACAACTAAAGTTTGAGGTAAATGAAAAAGAGCAAAGATCAGCCTTTGATGCTGCTTAAT
>JBIKWR010000246.1:0-2987 GCA_044356225.1 Bacteriovoracaceae bacterium
GCCTAAGTGGGAACCATTTCCTAACAAGTTTTTAAAATGGGGTAGATCACTGGCGGTTGCAATCAACAGGATATCCTTGATATTCCCTAACATTAAAATGGAAAGAGGATAATAGATCATGGGTTTGTCATAGATTGGTTGAAGTTGTTTGGTGAGAATAGAAGTTAGAGGGTAAAGTCTTGAACCCGATCCCCCGGCCAGAATAATTCCCTTCATCATAAACATTCACCTCATTTTATAAAATTAGATATGGCCTCGAATTTTCAGATACCGCTCAAGCTCTTCTTGCCAGCTGGTGATGGAAAAATTCTGGGCCACTTTTTGGTTATTCATCACAGTGTATTTTGGTCTTTTTACGATCGAGGGAAACTGATTCAAACTGACGGCCTCAAGCAGGCAATCGATGTGAGCGAGACGAAAAATTTCTTGGGTAAAATCATACCAGCTACATCCCGATGGGGAGCACACATGATAAATCCCATAGTCGCTAAAATCCTGTTGGATCATTTGAAAAATAACCTTAGATAAAGAAGAAGTGGAGGTGGGAGACATCCATTGATCATTGACCACGGTCAGTTTTTTATCTGAAGGTAGCGCTTTTGCTTTTTGAATAATTTTTTCAATAAAGTTTCCACCGCGTGAGTTTTGAAAATGGGGTCCAAACAAAGAAGCGGTTCGTAAAATTAAAGTTTTTGGTCCATTTTCCGCGGCGAGGATTTCTCCAAGTCGTTTAGATTTTCCATAACTATTCAAAGGAGCAGTTGCATCCTTTTCTAAATAAGGAATAGTGTTATGGCCATCAAATACATAGTCGGTGGATATATGGATAAGTACCGCATGTTTTGCTTGGCAGTACTGCGCTAGTGTTTTGAGGGCATAAGCATTAATTTGAAAAACGGTTTTCTCATTTTCTTTAGCTTCACAAGCGGCGGTATCGCTGAAGGCGGCGCAATTAACCATATAATCAAACTCTTTAATTTGATTTAACTGATTGATCAACTGTTCTGAATTTAAACAAACTTGGCGGCGATCAGGTGTGATGATGTCAAAAGAGTCGCGAATCGCTGGAGCTTTTTGAAAAGTCGCTAAGAGTGAATGCCCTAATTGACCAGAAGAACCTAGAATAACTATTTTTTTTTTGCGCGATAAACTCATTTTTTTCCAAATGCTTTAGTTGAATGAAAAGTCGACCAAAAGATCTTTGAGAAATGGTAATTTTTGGTCTTTTTTGGATAATACTGGATTTTTTGTCGGCCAGTGAATATCTAAATCTGGGTCGTTCCAAAGAATACCAGATTCTGCTTCTGGCGAATAGTAGTCATCAACTTTATACATCACAATCGTGTCGGCAGCGGTAGTGCAAAATCCATGGGCAAATCCTTGTGGGACAAACAACTGCATTTTTTTTGTGCTATCCAATTCAAACTGACGCCATTCTTTAAAAGTGGGAGAGTCTTTTCTTAGGTCCACGATCACATCCATGATTTGACCTGTGATGACAGTGACTAATTTTGCTTGGGCGCGAGGTGATTTTTGTAAGTGCAGACCACGAATCGTTCCTGAATCTTTTGAATAACTAAAATTATCTTGAACAAAATTTAGCGGAAGGGGGATTTCTCCGTAGCGTTTTTTTTGAAAACTTTCAAAAAAATGACCACGATCATCTTGATGAATGCGAGGAGATATTAAAAATACTCCAGTAAAATCGGTGGGGATAATGTCCATGGGCAAGAGTATATACCGGCACTGGATAAGTATTCCAGTGAAAGCTCTCGTGGTAAGGGTTTAAATCGTTACTGGATGAGATTTTATTGGAAAAATCCATCAGGGCCAATGTTGACTAAAATTCATAAGGGAAACTGAGGGACAGTAACCATTCAGATGATTTAAAGGCATTGGGCACGACTACTCTAGTTTCGGGGGTTTTAGTCTTATACACATCATATTTATGGCGGATGTATTCTAAATTAAGAGTTAGATAACTAAAAAAACTATAACCACCTCCAATCGCAAAACCATCTCCTCGCAAACTATTACCTGCCGTACTTCCTGATTGGTTGGTTAATCTAGAGCTGATAAAATAGGTATAACGAAAAACAATATCTAAGGGAAAATGGCCGCTAAAAAAAATACCGAAAAAATTGCCGGAGTGATCACCACTGATGGATATAGGCACTCGGTCACTGCCACCACTTAAATCAGTACTCATGCGATAATAAGTGAGTCCACTCGCAAACATGGGGATTTTGTATCCGAGTCTCGTGCCGATAGGTAAAACGCTATAGTCATATTCTGCTTTATCTTCTTTTGATAAATCATAGGTAAATGAAGAAAAAAGACTTTTGCCAATAAATGGCTCTATCAGCCACCCCGCATAGCTATTTAGCGGGATCATAAAAATCAAAAATAAAATGGCGATTAAAATCAATTTACGATTGATAAGAGGCGGTAGAGTAAATGGAGATAATAAATAGCGTTGCGTAACCTTCATAATATTGCAGTAAATGTAATGCGTCCAGTAAATGAAATTTATCAGATCTTACAAGTAAGAAATTAGAAGATCTAGAACAGTTTTAATTTTTGTTTGGTAAGGTTAGAACAGTTTAAATTTATGGCGGTCGTTAAGCGTTGGGGGGGGGGGTTCCATGTTCATTCGACAGTTATCATTAGTTTATTTGATTTTCACTTTGGTCATGATGATCATGATGATTTTTATGAAAGATAGCTCTGCCGATCAATCACAGCAGTCTATTTTTCAGTTAAAAGGTCCTTATCATCATTCCTTAAGAACAAAATTGGCCGAACTATTTTTTCAAAATGATCAGACCACATTAGATGATTTTAAAGTTTTTAACTATTTTTCGGAAATTAAGCAACGAAGAGAGATGGCCTTTCAAATTCATAAAAACTATCTAACTGCCAAAAAAAATAAAAAAGAAGAAGAAGCGATCAGCGATTCATTAAAAAAAGTTCAAAAATATGACCTG
>JBIKWR010000247.1:0-2986 GCA_044356225.1 Bacteriovoracaceae bacterium
AGTGAATAGGGGGGAATTATGAGTAAATTGACGGCGAAGGAAGTCTTATTAAGTCCGTTATTAGATAACAATCCCATCGCATTGCAAGTCTTAGGTGTCTGTTCGGCGTTGGCGGTCACGACAAAACTTTCGACTGCCGTTTTAATGGCGGTTTCGGTTACTCTAGTTACCGCAACCAGCAATTTATGTGTTTCACTCCTTCGCAATTTAATTCCCAACAGTATTCGCATCATTGTGCAAATGACAGTGATTGCTTCATTGGTGATCGTGGTTGACCAACTCTTAAAGGCCTATGCTTATGATTTGGCCAAATCCATGAGCGTGTATGTGGGATTAATTATTACTAATTGTATTGTGATGGGACGAGCAGAAGCCTTTGCAATGAAAGAAGGACCCATTCTCAGTTTTCTGGATGGTGCAGGAAATTGTTTGGGATATGGTTTAGTCTTAATTTGTGTCGCGATCTTTCGCGAAACTCTTGGCTCGGGAAAATTTTTTGGGATACCGGTATTTTCTTTAGCGAAAGAGGGTGGGTTTTATCATCCCAATGGACTAATGCTTTTAGCACCCAGTGCCTTTTTTTTGATTGCAATTTTCATTTGGGTACTTAGAACATTTAAAAAAGAACAAGTGGAAAAATAAAAAGGGTTTTTATGGAAAATTATATTAGCATTTTCATGAAGTCGGTATTTATAGAAAATATGGCACTCGCCTTTTTTTTAGGCATGTGTACTTTTTTAGCAGTCTCTAAAGAAGTCAAAACTGCTATGGGCTTGGGAGTAGCGGTCGTAGTCGTTCAAGCAATAACTGTACCTGCTAATAATTTGCTGCTGAACTATTTACTCAAAGAGGGTGCCTTAGCTTGGTTAGGATTTCCTGAAATCGATTTAACATTTTTAGGATTGATCAGTTATATCGGAGTGATTGCTGCCATTGTGCAAATTTTAGAAATGATTTTAGATAAATATTTCCAGTCACTCTATAATACTTTGGGAATTTTTTTACCTCTCATTACGGTCAATTGCGCTATTTTGGGCGGATCGATGTTTATGGTTGAGCGCGATTATAATTTTTCTGAATCGGTGGTTTATGGTTTTGGCTCTGGCTTTGGCTGGGCATTCGCGATTACAGCGCTGGCAGGAATCCGAGAAAAATTAAAATACAGTGATGTTCCTGATGGGCTTAGAGGATTGGGAATTACTTTCATTACCGTGGGATTAATTGCCATGGCCTTTATGGCCTTTTCTGGCATTCAGCTTTAACAGGAGTTGGTTGTGAACTATTCTGAAATCTATCTAGGTGTTTCCATGTTTACCATTATCGTGGTGTTAATGGTGATTTGCATCTTGGTGGCCAAATCAAAGCTGGTGAGTGCAGGGGAAGTCAACATCGTGATCAACGATGATGTTAGTCATCCCATCAAGACCAATGCCGGAGGTAAATTGTTAGGGGCCTTAGCGGCCCAAAAAATATTTGTCTCCAGTGCCTGTGGTGGTGGGGGAACTTGTGGTCAATGTAAAGTGAAAATCCTTTCAGGGGGAGGCGATATTCTGCCCACTGAAAAAGGCCATATCACTAAAAAAGAAGCAGCTGAAGGATGCAGGCTTTCTTGCCAAGTGGCGGTCAAACGCGACATGAAGATTGAAGTTGACCCAGAAGTTTTTCATACCAAATCCTGGGTCTGTAAAGTCCGCTCAAATCATAACGTGGCAACTTTTATTAAAGAACTGGTTTTGGAATTGCCAGCAGGTGAAGCAGTTCCATTCAAAGCTGGTGGTTATATTCAAATTCAGTGCCCTCCTCATGAAATCGATTTTAAAGACTTTTTAGTAGAAGAAAAGTATCGAGGAGACTGGGATCAGTTTAATTTTTGGAAATATAAATCCAAGGTCGACGATGAAGTGATTAGGGCCTATTCTATGGCCAACTATCCGGATGAAAAAGGCATTATTATGCTGAACGTGCGGGTGGCCGTTCCTCCGCGAGGCATGGATGTAGCTCCAGGAAAAATGAGTTCTTATATTTTTAGTTTAAAGCCTGGTGACGAAGTGACGATTTCTGGACCCTATGGAGAATTTTTCGCCAAAGAGACCAATAATGAAATGATTTTTATTGGGGGCGGAGCAGGTATGGCCCCTATGCGTAGTCATATTTTCGATCAATTCCGAAGATTAAAATGTAAAAGAAAAGTTTCCTTTTGGTATGGAGCGCGTTCCAAAAGAGAAATGTTTTACGTGGAAGATTTTGACAGTATTGCTAAAGAGAATCCGAATTTTAAGTGGCATGTAGCACTTTCGGAACCGTTACCAGAGGATAATTGGAAAGGTTACACTGGATTTATTCATAATGTTTTATTTGAAAACTACTTAAAAAATCATCCCGCACCTGAAGATTGTGAATATTATATTTGTGGACCTCCGATGATGAATCAGGCCATTTTTGGTTTACTAGACCGTTTAGGAGTTGAAAAAGAAAATATCTTTTTCGATGACTTCGGAGGTTGATAGAAAAATGGAAATAATCATCTCTCTTATGGTTTTCCTCTTAGCTTTTTTTGGCATGGCGATTGGCTTTGTCATTGCTAAAAAAAAGCTAACTGGAACTTGTGGTGGTTTGGGTAAATTAGTGGGTGCTTGTTTTATTTGTGATAAAAAAAATGAGTGTCCCACTCAAAAGCAAAATTCCTAGTAACTTGAGGACAAACCATGAATGACCGACCAAATAGTCGTCCTAGTTTTTTTAAAAGAACTTATCTCATTTTACCTCAATTACAAATTCGATTTATTGTGGCCATTTTATTGTGTGCTACAAGTTTATTGGCAGTTTTTTATATATTAGAGTTGATTTTATTAGAAGAAATCTTAGAGATACCCGCTGAAGTTTGCGATACCAATAAGTATTTGTGTGAACGAGCAATGGACTTAAAATCTAAAGTTGATCAGTTATTTTTATATAAAGTATTTTTTGTGCTTATTACCTTCGG
Organism: Bacteriovoracaceae bacterium; assembly: GCA_044356225.1. Classification (GTDB taxonomy): domain Bacteria; phylum Bdellovibrionota; class Bacteriovoracia; order Bacteriovoracales; family Bacteriovoracaceae; genus JBIKWR01. The sequence goes on from JBIKWR010000247.1 coordinate 2,984, forward strand.
CTT
>JBIKWR010000107.1:0-10572 GCA_044356225.1 Bacteriovoracaceae bacterium
GGGCCGACGACAGGCCGTTTTGGAGTATTTAAAATCTTTCGTTGATAAGAAAATAAGAGTAAGTATTTTTTTAACTATTTTTAAAATAAGAAATTTTGTTAGTGCTAGAAAGACTTTTATTCCTAATTTATTACACTAAAAAAGTTTGTATTTAATTTTGTTTTATTATTTTTAAAAAAAATTAAGTTAAATTATTTTGTCATGTTAAAAAGAGTTTTAAAGACTCGTCATTTTCTGTCATTTTTCATTCTTAGTTTCATTTGATAAAACAAATTCATGATAAACATCTATCAACATGAAACACATTTGAAACTTATTAACCTAGCTCAAGTGGAGCGCGAAACTCTGGCAGAAATTCTTGAACTATTACGCTTGAACTTCAAACAAAAGATTTTTGCCAAGATGGGCTACTCGCATTTAACAAAGTATATGGTTCGTGAGTTAAAGTATAGTGAATCAGCGGCATGGCGGCGCTGGAATGCACTCAAGTTAACCGAAGAATTACCTGAGGCAAAAGAATTATTAAATTCTGGAGCTATCAATTTATCAACGATCAATAAATTATCGACTCATATGAAGTCCGAATCAATCGAGAAAAAACGCGAGGCACTTTCATTAATTAAAAATAAAACGGGAGAACAAGCAGAGCAAGATTTGTTTAAGCTGAGCGGTCGCAGCACCATTAAGAATGAATTTATCAAACGAGACTCGGATAACACTCAACGACTTTCCATTACTTTAAGTGACAAAACATTGGAAAAGATAAATCAATTAAAAGTTTTGATGAAAAAAACACAAACTGAGGATGTTCTTAATTTTGCTCTTGATGTTGCGATTAAGGAACTATCAAAAAATTCCAACAAAAAATCTAAATCCAATCCCATGGCCCGCGTTGCCAGAGGGAAACTAAGACAAGATGTTTTAAAACGAGACTTTCATACTTGTCAGCATCCTGATTGTGATGAAAAACAGCACTTAAACGTGGATCACATACAGTCCTATGCTAAGGGCGGGCAAACCACCATAGAAAACCTGCAAATTCTGTGCGGAACTCATAATCGATTAAAAGGAACGCAAGTTAACTTGTTTAGTTAAAGTCATACTTAGATTAACTACTTAAGTAAAAATGATAAAGAAGGTATCTATTATTGTTCAAGATTTGATTTTGTTTCTATAACAAGGTCTTCTAAATATTTCAGGTAAGCGAGATCCCATTTTTTTTTAATTTCTTTTTTAGAAAATGTTTGATGTTCGTCTTTGTAAGCTTTTAAGAGAGCATCGGAGGTAGGATAGGTTTCTTCTGAAGCGCGGTTTAATTTAATTTCTGGGTGGACTTTAACAATTTGCGGAAAATTCATATTTTTTCTTGCAACTAATGGAGCTAACAAACTTAAATCAATGGAGTCCACTATCCCATCTTGGTTTAAATCCATGACGATTAATTGCGAGTCTGAAGCTTTGGCATATTTCCAATGAATGTTCATGGCGAGATTAAAATCTTCTCTGTCGACATCGCCATCAAGATCTACATCACCTGGAACAAAAAGTTTTTTTATTAATTTATGATTTATAACTTCTAGTTGTGATATCTCATCACTGGATTGTTCCGAGGTATAACAGTCAATCATTTCTATTGGTTGATATTCAACAACCGCAGTTGGAGTTTTAATAATCTCACTTAGTAATGAATAAAAACCAGGATAAGTTCGTTTTCGACCTGACTTAGATTTAGCATACGCAGCAGCTGCTATCCAATTTTCTTCGATGTTTTGAGCTTGTGATCTTTCTAGGCCATTAATAAAATCTTCGAAAAAAATTCTATAAGGCCTAAAAAATGGTAATTGAAAGGAAGATTCAAATGCCCAACTCATTTTGTTTGCTGGTGCGGCAGTAACAAATAAATCAACTGCTGAACCACATTGACTTTTAAGCCCACCCGAATAACAAGCATCAATAACTAATGCACTTGAAACCTCTTTGGGTATGTATTGGTTTAACCAATCTGAAAGGACTTCTGAACTAATCAATTGTTCATCAAGCTGTAATTGCCAATCCTCAGAACCATGGGTCGACCAGGCCAACATAAAAGTTTTCTTATTTACTATTGAAGAATTATTCAAAGCTCTACTAACTGATATGAGTTCTTTTTCTAAATTTTCACTATTTGCTTTACTGGTATCAATCTTCCCAAACTTAGTTTCTAACTTATTTCCATCAGGAGTTAAGACTCTAATATTTTCTGGTGAATATCCTTTTTTTATCAATGTTTCATATAATTTTGTGATATCATTTTTTAAAGCTTTGTCAGGACTTCCCTGCACTAAAATTGCGTAATGCTTTTTTTCATTTGCTTCAATAGCAAAGGCATTTATAAATAAATAAGAGCTAATAAAACTCAACCAAAGAGACAACTTCATGAAATCTATTCGGATTTTTAGTGTTTTTTTTAAATGAACTAAACATCAGAAATTTACCCGGCAAAATTTGACATCTAAATTCTCATTTTAAACTTCTTATTCCCGCTTCCCAAAAATCGCCGAGCCCACTCGCAAAATATCACTGCCTTCATCCAGTGCCCAAGGATAATCGTGGCTCATGCCCATGCTTAACTTAAGATCGGGACGACCGAGGCGATCGCGGTATTCTTTGAGCATTTTAAAACTATGCCTAGTGTCGAATTCAAAATCTGGGGTATTAATATTTCCGACAGGCCCCATGCACATTAGTCCGGCGAGATAAAATTCTGGGGTTTCGTTTTCTTCCATAAAACGCATACAATTACTTAAATCATAAAAATCCGTGAGACCTTGTTTTTGTGGCTCGTTGGAAGTGTTGACTTGCAAATAAACACCCATGGCATTTGGCCCACGAAAACTGCGTTTGTTTTTATAAAGTTCTTCTATTAATTTAAAACTATCGATGGAGTGAATGCTTTTAAGTCCCGGCAAAGCGAGCAGGATTTTTACTTTGTTAGATTGTAGATGACCGATAAAATGCCAATTGAGGTGAGGCAAGGCCTCGGCTTTGGGTGCTAGTTCTTGCACTTTATTTTCGCCAAAATCTTTATGCCCAAGGCTTGCTAAATATTTTATTTCTTCGATGGAAAATGTTTTTGAAACTGCAATAAGTTTCGCCCGATCATTAATTTCTTGCCTAACTATTTCAAAATTTGATTTAAGTTGGGCCGCTCTTTCTGGATTCATTCTGGTGTTTATTCTCTTGGTTCTCTGGCTTTTTTTTGGGATGAAACTTTAAGGTAGCGTTAACTTCGATATCGTATTTTTCAACTAATTTTTGCAATTCTTCTGAAACATTGACCTTGCCTAGAAAATTTTTCATTTCTTTTTTTACCGCTGACATAAATTCATCTTTTGTAGTTCGAGCATTTTGCAAAAGACCACTTATCACATCTTTGGGTAGTGGAATGTCTCCTAATTTTTCGCGAATCGCTTCTTCTGTCATAAAAGCGGCACCCAATCCGGTGCTGACGACTTTTTTAAGTAAATCGCTAATTTTTAAATCGGCTTTATCGTCTTTATTTTGTGACACAGAAAATTCCTCTTAAAGATTTTTTTTCATGCGTTTATGATACTGCTCCATCATTGCAGGTAAATTTTTATTCACCAATCCATTTAAAATCATTTTCGGAACCATAATCTTAAAATCAATTTCCAACCGATACTTGGCCTGGGTTCGACCATTGCCCAAATCGGTTAGTTCCCAGTGGCCATTATTTTTAGCAAACAGATCTCCAGACTGAAACGTCCAAGAAACTTTATGAGGTTTTTGATGAACCATTTGCAATCGATAAGTAAATTTTTTAATCAAATTTAAATTATATTCGACCACAGCACCATTTTCACTTTCTGAAATAATTTTTACGCCGCTAGCACCGTCGACAAATTCAGGATAAGAACGGTAATCAGTGATCACCTGATAAACCTTCTCAATGGGAACTTCAAAAATGGCCTCACTGGAAACATCGGCCATAACGCCTCCTTCAATATCTTAAATGAATTATGAGCTCAGTATCTTGGTTTTGTATCAAAACGGTGTTCGGCCCTAATATGTCTAATTGTACCAGACTGACTACGCATGACCATACTGTGCGTGGTTGCCCCCCATGACTTAAATTTAACACCTTCAAGAAAACTACCATCGGTCACACCAGTGGCAGCAAACATCAAATTGCCGTGGGCCAAATCATTAATGGTAAAAACTTTTTTGGGGTCAGCAATACCCATACGTTTTGCTCGATCAATTTCTTCTTTATTTCTAAATTCGAGGATTCCTTGAAAGTCGCCACCAATACACTGTAAAGCTGCCGCTGCAATAACTCCTTCCGGCGCTCCTCCGGTGCCCATCAAAACATCAATGCCAGAGTTCACGTCCCAAGTGGCTATCGCCGATGAAACATCCCCATCGCCAATCAGAAAAATTCGGCAATTGGCATCGCGTACTTCGCGAATTAAATCCTGGTGTCTGGGGCGATCGAGAATGCAAACGGTTAAATCTTGCAAGGCCTTATTTTTTCGATCGGCAATACGTTTGAGATTTTTGGTGGCACTTTCAGTGATATCGATGAGGCCTTTACAGTCAGGTCCCACCGCAATTTTTTTCATGTAAGTATCTGGGGCATGTAACAAACAACCTTTTTCACCAATCGCCATCACTGAAATTGAGTTGTTGGCACCTTGAGCGCAAATCGTTGTCCCTTCTAAGGGATCCAGAGCAATCTCCAATGAAGGACCGTGACCGGTACCGACTTTTTCACCGATGTATAGCATAGGAGCTTCATCGCGCTCTCCTTCACCTATCACCACGGTAGCGTCACATTCAATCGAGTCAAGCATGGATCGCATGGCATCCACTGCCGCTTGATCTGCCGCTTTTTCATCTCCACGGCCCATCAGCCTGGCAGATGCAATCGCCGCCATTTCTGTTGCCCTGACAAATTCTAATGCTAGATTTCGATTCATGACTTCTCCTAAGGATCGGTGTCTCTACCGATTTTATTGGTAAAAAATAAAATATGAATGCTGATCTTATACTATAGATAAACCAAAAAGGTATAGAGTACTCTCGATTAATATTGCAGTTTACGCAAGAGAAAATCACGGGCGTCAAGGGGCATATGATACTCTTTTAGACCACAGACCAGTTGACCGATTTTTGTTAATTTCTCTTGATCAACAGCTCCATCGGCTTGGAAAACAAACTCCTCATCACTCACTAGTGGAGTATCGATGTCTCGCTTAGTCAGAACTTTTCCGGTTTTCAAACCTTCTCCGTCAGTCCATTCGACAAATGTGTCGTAGTATATAACTTCAAAACGTGATTTTTCATGGTCATTATGTTCAAACAAAAAGATTTCGATGGGCCCATCAGCATGTAACCAATACTTGAGATTGGCGGGAACTTCCATTGACAAATTAAGATCGTGCACTGGTTTTAGATGAGATAAAATTCTCTCTAGGCTGAAAAATTTTTGGAATTCTGTGGCAAATTTTTTCTCATCGGAAAACTCGATGCCAATTCTCAGCGCCGAGCTCCATCTGACTTTTCCTTTAATCGAAAAATTATCTACTGGTCCTTGTCCCCAATGAATCACACCTTCAATCACATTTCCGCTTTTAAAATGGTGGTGTCCGTCTCTTAAAAAAAGCTGCATGCCCGTAGGACTTACATCTTTAATTTCAAAGGCGTGTTGGCATTCGTCGTGATGACTTTTAAAAGTCATCAAACAAAATGGAAATCGGGGAAAAAGCCTTTTTTCAGGTTTCATTCCACCTTTAACTAAAGTGAACTGGCGGGCCAAAGGCATTGATTTTATCCTTGCTTAAAACAGCTGTTCTAAGCTCTAAGTATAGGAGATTTAACTCCTATTCCTAGCTGGCAAAAGCTACCCACAGAAAAATAATTTATTGGCATTGACCGTGATAAATATTTTCCACAGGTTCATTCTGACTTTTTATCTCTGTTATTTTTTCCCAAGGGACAGAATGAATGGCCGGTGGATTTTTTTCAGCTAATGGTTTTAAGAGAGCGATCATCCATTTTGACAAAAACATTTTACTTTGTTCAAAAGTTAAATTGAGACTGGGATGAGTTTGAAAATTAAGGATCAATTGGTTTTCCGTTTGCATCGCCGTGGCGGCGATGGGAACAATTTTTGAACTTGGGGCCATGGCGGTCCAAATATGGCCATGACCGTTTCCCCAATCACCTAAAAAAGAAAAGACGCCAAAATAACTATGGCGAATGGATTTTGCCATTATCCGCAAACCTTTTAATCCAATAAATCGCGCAAGGGTTGAATATAGATGGCCGCCAAAATGATATTTATTTTTTAAAAAAATTTTTATTTTTTGGTGATGAGACTTAACATCATCTTGCGCGGAAAGTTTAACGATGATCGAGGCGGTTTCATTTAAGTAGGTCTGACTATTTTGCCGCATATTGATGGGAGAAATCCAGGTTCGCGTGCCAGATTTTTCTCCTAACTCAAGGGCCAAGACTCGATCGAGCACAAACCATAAGTAGGTCGACAATGACACTTGCATCTCTTGAGCTGCCAAATATAACTTGCGGGTTACATCCTGAGAAAAGATCACATAATGAAATCCCAGGGCGGTTCCAGTGCGCGAAAAAAGATATCCAGGTTGTTGCCATTGAATGGGACTAGATTTCGTCGCTCGTAAAAATTTTACAAAAAGAATTGGCCATTGCCACCACTGCGGTTTTCCAAGCGTAGATAACTGCGGCAGAGTGCGATGGTCATGATAAAACAATGTTAAGATTTTACCCAAGCCCCCAACCCCATCAAAATACTTATGGTGATAAATATAAATACGTTTTTTATGATCGACAGAAGAATGGGCGATGAAAATACAATCCATACAATCTCCCATTTCTTCGGCAATAATAAATTTATATTGGCCATAATGACTCATGATTGACCCTTTTGAGGTATAGAGCGGCACTGGAAATCTCACTATAAGCCTATTCAATACCTTGGCGTCTGAAAATCGCTTTGCGTTGAAAAAATGGAGCAGGCCATTTACAGAAATCTCATGTTAAACTTTTGATCGATGAATCCATCTTATCAATCCATTCCTCGTTACCGAAATCTTTCAAGTGAAATTTTTGAAAAACAATTTAAATTTCCAGGCCTTCCAGTGGTCATTGAAAATTTTTATCAAGATTGGCCAGCGGCCAAATTGTGGAATGATCATTATTTCTCCCAAAAAATTGGTCAAAATATTGTGAGTGTCTTTGATGCTCAATTTGCCAAGCCGGGTGGAAATTATATGTCACATTCTCGCAAGATGACCTTTAATGATTTTTTAGTGGGATGGCGCCAAGGAAATCTCGATCAAAGAATGTTTCTTTTTAATCTTAAAAAACAGGCAAAAAATTTATTGGCCGATGTAAAAATTCCAACCCTGACAAAAGGTTTTTCTAAAAATTTTTTTTTTATGTTTTTGGGGGCCAAAGGGTCTGTCACCCCCAACCATTACGATATCGATTTGGCGCATGTTTTTCATCTCACTTTCCAAGGAAAAAAAACCATCTATCTTTTTCCTCCTAGTGAAAATGAACATCTCTACCGACACCCTTTTACAGTTCGCAGTTATATTGATCCGGTAAATCCAGATTATCAAAAATTTCCGCAATTCCAAAAGGCGAATGGATACCAAGTCACCGTTATGGCCGGCGATACTTTATTTATTCCGAGTGGTTATTGGCATCATGTAATATACGATGAGTCTTCTCTGAGCCTTTCACTTCGTTGTCGCCATCATGATTGGCGGCAAGATCTCAAAGGAAAATTGAACATCGTTTTTATGCAAATTTTTGACCGCAGCATGAATTTTTTGTTCAATCGCGAATGGTTTAAATGGAAAGAAAAACGTGCTTTGATTAATTCTTTCAAGTAACATCTTGAAATATGACTGCCAATTATTTTGAGTTTAATAATCTACCTAATCGTTTGACGATTTTTCGTATTTTGTTAATTCCCTTTATTTTGGGATTTCTGATGCTAGGTGAATGGCCAGAATTCGCCGGCTACAAAACATTGTTTGGCTGGATTGCGACACTTTTTTTCACCGTTGCTTCGATCACTGATTATTTTGATGGGCATATCGCCAGAAAAAGAAATATCGTCACGGTCTTTGGCAGTTTTCTTGACCCCATCGCCGACAAATTTTTAGTGATCTCTTCTATCATCGTCTTGATGCATATGGACCGGATTCCTGTTTTAATCGTTCTGATTCTCATTCTTCGTGAGGTTTACATGACCTCATTAAGATTGTTGGCCCAAAGCGAAGGGATATCAGTGCCCGTGAGTAATCTTGGAAAATGGAAAACTGGAACCCAAATGACTGGTCTGGGAATGCTCATGGCCCATTCAGAAATCTATTTTATCTCATTAGACTTTTTAGGGACTGTTTGTGTTTACTTTGCTTCATTTTTATCTGCTTACTCCGCCTTTATTTATACCGTCTCCAGTTTAAACAAATTACGGCAAAGAAAATCTGAAAAAATTCCTAGGTAACAAAAATGAAAACAGTTGAGCACCAAAAGATTCTGATTACGGTTAGTGGCCCAGACAAACCAGGGATAACCTCGGCCTTGATGCAAATCGTTTCCAAATATCATTCGCGCGTTTACGACATGGGGCAATCGGTAACCCATGGTTTACTTTCTTTAAGTATTTTATTGGGAATTGAAACATCCGAAGATGATGGGGCCATTTTAAAAGATTTATTGTTTGAGGCAAAAAAACTGGGGTTATCACTCGATTTTCAAATCATTGAAAATGATTATAAAAAACCCGAACATTTTCATAGGCATGTTTTAAGTTGTGTCGCTCCAGACTTATTAACTTCCGCATTTATAGCTGAACTAGCAACTGCTTTGGCAAAACATAAGATTAATATTTTACGAATCGATGGCCTCACTCCAGATTTTAATTCAGTGGAAATAACCACCAGCTCCGCCGAAGGAACCCCTTGGAACGATGTCAAAGAAGATGTTTTGGCAATTAGTAACCGACATAAAATAGATGTGGCCATTATGAAAGACAATGTTTATCGCAGAAATAAACGACTCATTGTTTTTGATATGGACTCTACTTTGATTCAAATTGAAGTGATCGACGAGATGGCGAAACTCTTTGGCAAAGCCGATCAGATTACCAAAATTACCGAAAGGGCGATGAATGGCGAAATGGATTTTAAACAATCACTGATTAAACGAGTGGAACTGCTCAAAGGTTTAATGGTGAGTGATTTATCTCCACTCATCGATAATTTACCACTCACCTTAGGAGTGCCTGAATTTATCTCCACTGTAAAAAAATTAGGATTTAAAGTAGGATTGATTTCCGGTGGGTTTACTCTTTTTTCCAATAAGTTAAAAGAGACTTTAAATCTCGATTATGCCTTTGCCAACGAACTAGAAATTAAAAATGGTTGTTTAACTGGAAAACTCGTTGGCCCTATCATCGATGCTGAACAGAAAGCGACGATCATGAATCTGATGGCCCAACAAGAAAATATCAGCTTAGAACAAGTGGTGGCGGTAGGAGATGGGGCAAATGATCTTCCGATGCTCAGTCGCGCCGGTTTAGGGATTGCTTTCCACGCTAAAGAAATGGTGAAAAGAAAAAGTGATCATAACTTAAGTCACGGCCCGATGACTTCAATTCTTTATTTTTTAGGAATACCAGGTTCTCAAAACTGAGAACCAATCGCTAAATGCAAACGATGCTCCGTGGTCTCTTCAAAGGTTTCATAAGGTGAGCCAAAACGATTGACCGTATAAGGATTTTGTTTTTGCAAACCGTATCTTAAATCAAAAAACATTTTTTCATTGATTGCTAAAATAAATCTTGGTCCCAATTGCAATTCCCAAAATGAGATTGCCTGTCGTTTTTCTTTAACCGCGGCTTGATTCACTTGGATGGCAGGTCGAGTGATTTTAGTTGCCGATTGGCGTTCGTATTCAAGTTTCAATAAAAAATGAATCCGTTCTGAAAATGCATAAAGATTTTGCAGTGAAAGTTTTAGTCGAGACATAGGGTCTATTTCAATTTCTTCTACTCCCCCAGCTTCGACGACTAAATCTTTTTTGAGTAAAGTTGTTTGAAACCAATGTCCCCCAACCTTAACTTCGTTTTCGTCTCGAACAAAACCGCTTTCAAATCCCAATCCAATCTCATGCCCTCCTCTGGCAGGATTCGCAGTCTCGTTGGTGGTTTGGGAATTTTGACTGTTACTTTCTCGCGGCTCTACTTCTTGGGCAGGAATCAAACCCGGAGATAAAAAAAGCAACAAATCTGCCACTCCCCATCCTTCTCCTTGCGTAACCAGAGGACGGATAAATCGATACCTTCCAAAAATTTGAGGATCATAGAGTCCTTCGGCGGAATCATCCAGCAATAAACTGGCCCCTCCAGCTTGTTCATTTTGCCATTTTTTGCCAACTAAATACTGAACATTCATTCCTAAACTTAGATCAGAATTCTGCCCCCATTCAAAATCAGTTTTAATTAAAGTCTGAGTC
>JBIKWR010000248.1:0-2961 GCA_044356225.1 Bacteriovoracaceae bacterium
GAAATGGCACCAGTAACAATATGGACATTGACCTCTAGACGTATCCCACACATTCCAACAGGATTCTTTATTCCCGGCGTATTATCAACTTTAAATTCTTGAGGAATGACATGAATCACTTCACGATCACTTGGAATGACTACTGCTTTTGCTGCTTCAATAACTCTTTCAACATCATGTTGAGTTACTTCCTTGCCTTTAATTGCAACAACACCTGAGCTATTAAAACTATAAATATGGCTACCAGCGATTCCAATAGTCGCCCGATGAATTTCTACACCTGCCATCAGCTTTGCTTCTTCAATTGATCCCGAAATTGATCTTACCGTTTTTTCGATATTGACGACGCTGCCTTTTTTAAGGCCATGACTTGGATGAGAACCAAGTCCAATAATTTCCAATTCATTTGTTTTGGGATTTCGGTAGCCAACTATCGTGCAAACTTTAGTTGTACCAACATCCAGTCCTACAACTATTGTACCTTCGTTCATGAGAGTCCTTTCTCATTAATTAAGCAAAAAATGTTTGGGGGCATATCATCTAATTTTAAGCACTTCTACCCTACGTTAATGCTAGAATTTGTCGCTGAACTTGACAACCACTTTCTTGGGATTTGTAAGATTAACAATGGTGGGAATTTTTTTATGTTGATCAAAATAATCAACCATCTTAAATAACTTTTTGATTTTTAAATCCCATTCATCTTTACCCAAAAAAGCACTAATTGGATTGTCTTGGTAAGAAAGAATAAAGAGTAAATCACCCTTTTCATCAATGATAACTTCTGAAAGTAATGACTTTTTTTCTTTTGGTATAACTGATAACGATTTGGCCATTTGTTCTTGATTAAAACTGTCAATATCTTTAAGGGGAAGAGCAAAGAAGGGAAGTTCAATATTAAGTTTACCTTCTGAACGTAAAAGAATTTCATAACTTGGATCAAGTAATTTTCCACCTTCTACTAAAATTGCACTATAAGATTCAGCACCATCTTCTTTATAAACTTGAACTTTCATCAATGGCTTGGGGCACTCAAAACTAATTGTTAAAAAATTTTGCTGTGGATGATAATCAATTTTATATGATGATAAAAAATATTTTTCTGCTAATCCATCCCTTATATAAGCCTCTTTTACATCTTTTAATGATTTTTTATTCTCAAAAACTTCCATGGTTTTCAAAGAAAGCTTGCCTGCAGATCGACTAGGACATGTACCAAAATATGTTCGATACTTCGGAGGGGTTTCCTTTTTAGCAAAAGCGAAGTCCGACTTTATTAGTATGAGAATAAGATAAATGAGAAAAATATTTTTCATAGATTCATTATAGTCGAATTTAATCATTTTCTATAGAGCGGTGTTCAGTTAAATTGAATATACTGGGGCTCGTTGATATTTCCAGTGGCGCTACATACACAAACAGGTACTAAAAATCTTGGAAAACTTGAAAGATAAAAATATTCTCATATTTGGTGGCCAAAGCTATGTCGGTGGATTTTTAAAAAAATATCTCGTTAAAAATGGCGTTAAATTTTTCTCACCCGATGAACATCATTTAGATCCGTATTCAACCATTGAAGTAAAAGACAAATTTTCTTCAATTATTTATCTCAACGACAAATCCGGGATCCCTGAAAGCTGGCAAGAGCCTGGTGAATATTTTAAAGTCAATGCTTATGGTCTTTTGAATGCGGTTGAATATGCACGAAAAAGTGAAGCTCACTTTATCTATCTTTCTGGATGTATTTATGGAGAGAATGTTAAGAATCCCATATCTGAAACCCAAATTATAAATCCGACAAACCCCTATGCATTTAGTAAAAAAACCGCTGAGGATATTTTGCAATTTTACTTTAAAAACTATTCATTTCCTTCAGTCATTGTTAGACCTTTCAATATTTATGGTCCTGGGCAATCTAATAACTTTATTATTTCAAAAATTGTTGACCAAGTTACCAACGCAGGAAAAAGTCATATCGAAGTTTTTGATTTAGAACCAAAACGAGATTATATCTACATTGATGATATTATTAGTTTTATTATTCGTTTGTTAAATTTTAAGAACCACGATGTATTCAATCTTGGTACAGGAAAATCTCATTCTGTCTTAGATGTGGTATCTGCTATCCAAGCAATATTTGGAAGTTCAAAAAAAGTTATTTCATTAAATCAAATCAGAGATCTGGAAGCCCGCGAACTTGTTGCCGATATGAGTAAAGCAAAATCAATTCTTGGTTGGGAAGCCAGTATAGGTTTAAAAGATGGTCTAAGAAAAATTAAAGAAAGTATTAAATAAGAACTTCATACTCTAACTTAATTCCGTAAAACAACTCAATCTCGTCTCTAATCATAGAAATAAATTCGATAAATTTTTCCGCTCCTTCATCTCCATGATTTTCAACAAAGTTTGCATGTGTATGGCTGATTTTAAAACCAAACAAATTTAGACCTTTTAGTCCCAACTTATCAATTAATTTTCCGGCCCTAAGGTCGGTGGAATAATTTTTAAAAACGCATCCACATGTTTTTTCCTTCATCGGCTGAGTACGATTTCTCATTTCTAAATAATCTTTAATTTGTTTTTTGATATTTTCATTAATTGAAATAGGTCTTAAAACAACTTCAGTAATAATTTCACCAGGATGTATAAAATGATTTTGCCGATAAGAAAAATCTCCTTCCTTAATTTTATGTGTCCTAAAAATACCATCCTTGCTTACTAAGCTAACTTCTTTAACTATCTGACCAACTTCTCCTAAGCCCGTACCCGCATTCATCACCACCGCCCCGGCAATAGTTGCGGGCACCCCGGTAAACACTTCAAATCCAACAAGACCGAACTTTGCAGCATGAGCAGTTAACTTGGCGATCGCTGTTCCAGCTGGCAAACGATACTCTTCATGAATTTTCTCCCAATAATCTTCACTGAGTTGTTCGGCCAATTGCAAATATATTTTTTTGT
>JBIKWR010000108.1:0-10452 GCA_044356225.1 Bacteriovoracaceae bacterium
ATTAGAAAACTTAAGACGTGAGTTCGCCTCCAATGTCTCCCATGAGTTAAAAACTCCTCTGACTGTTATCCAGGGCTACACCGAAACATTATTGGAAGATCAAAAAATTGGTCAGCAAGAAAAATCTTTTTTAGAAAAAATATTGTTTCAAACCAATCGTTTAAGAGAAATTATCGAAAATCTCATGCACCTTTCTGCATTGGAAAGAACCGTACCAAGAGTCCAAATGTCGCTGGAATCCGATGTGGTCTTAGAACCTTTAGGGATAGAGCTACAACCCCTTTCTCCCTTGATCGAAGCAGCGATTAACCTGGCCTCTTTGGCTTCTGCCAAGAAAAAAATTATCATCGAATGGAAAAATGGCCTGCAATCTCGAAACGAACTCCAGGCCAGAGTTAATGGTCCTCTGATTCAGCAAGCTTTTTTTAATTTAATTGAAAACGCAGTTAAATATTCTCCTGTCAATTCGCAGATAGAAATCGAGTGTAAAAAATACGATGACGGTATGGTTTTCAAAGTCAGGGATCAAGGCCCTGGAATTCCCCCAGAGCATCATGACCGTTTATTTGAACGCTTTTATTGTGTCGATAAGGCGAGGTCAAAAGAGCTGGGTGGATCAGGATTAGGGCTATCTATTGTAAAACACATTGGCCAAATCCATCGGGCACAAGTCTATTTTGAATGTCCTAAGGAAGGAGGAAGTATCTTTTTTATCAAGTTGCCCTTGTCTTAAACTTTGAACTCTGCTTGCCCCCTCCTAACAAAATACTAACAACTTGCTTGTTTCAAAAATTTCATTTAACGCTATAACCTTTGTTATTCAATAGACCATTAACTTGTTTTTTTAAGGAGTTATCATGAACCGACGACATTTTTACGGACCCTTTATCTATTTCTGTTTAACCCTCATTCTCAGTTTTACCGTAGCTTGTAATAAAAAAAATGAAACCCAAGTTGGAGATAACTCCGAAAAATTATCAGGCACGATCGCCATCGATGGATCGTCCACGGTTTATCCCATCACAGAAGCCGTGGTAGAAGCTTATCGAACAACTCAATCAAATGTTCGAATTAATATTGGAGTTTCTGGCACTGGTGGTGGATTTAAAAAATTTGTTCGTAACGACGCCAACGATACCATCGATATCAACAATGCATCTCGACCAATTAAGGAATCAGAAAAATTAGAAGCTGAAGGCAATCAAATATCTTTTACCGAAATTCCGGTGGCGTATGATGGGCTGACTGTTGTTATAAATCCAAAAAATACTTGGGCCACCGATCTCACTTCGGAAGAACTTAAAAGTTTGTGGGATATGGATTCTAAAATAAAAAAATGGAATCAAATAAGAGCTTCTTGGCCAAATCGAGACATCAAACTTTTTGGTCCAGGAACTGACTCTGGAACTTTTGATTATTTCAGTGAAGCAGTTAATGGCAAGGCCGGTCGTTCTCGTAATGATTATCAAAAATCTGAAGATGATAATGTTTTAATCACTGGTGTCGCTGGAGACGTCGATGCATTAGGATACTTTGGTTATGCTTATTATCTTGAAAACCAAGACAAGCTAAAAGCTTTGGCCATCTCGCATGAAGGTAAACCACCTGTCCTGCCTAATGAACAGACCATAATGGATGGAACTTATGCTCCTCTTTCCAGACCAATTTTTATTTATGTAAAAAATGCTTCTCTCAAGCGTCCAGAAGTTGGAAATTTTATTAATTTTTATATTGAAAAAGCTGCAGGTTTAGTGACCGAAGTTGGCTATATTCCTTTAAAGCCTGAGCAGTATTTAGAAAATTTAACGAAGGTTAAAAATGTCCAATAATAACTAAACTATGACGATAGTAAAACGAAACCAATTTTTAGGTTCAAGCATCAAGCTCCTACTAGGAGCTTGTGCTTTTTTGTCGATCCTAACTACATTGTCGATCATGGGCGTTTTATCTTACGAATCATTGCAGTTTTTTCGACAAGTCTCGATCTGGGATTTTTTAACCGGAACCACTTGGGCACCCTTACTAGAACCAAAATCATTTGGAGTCTTACCACTGGTGACTGGCACGTTTTTGGTCACTGCTGGTGCTGCCATCATCGCCCTTCCGATTGGGCTCATGACGGCGATTTACTTAAGCGAATTTGCGCGCACTAAAGTGCGAGATGTTTTAAAACCGGTGCTGGAAATTCTCGCTGGTATTCCTACGATAATTTATGGTTTTTTTGCTCTTACTTTTATCACCCCCCTGCTCAAGATGGCCATTCCATCATTAGAAATTTTTAATGCATTAAGTGGGGCGATCGTCGTAGGTATCATGATTCTACCGATGGTTTCTTCTCTTTGCGATGATGCTTTTCAGTCTGTTCCTCGCCACTTAAAAGAAGGTGGTTATGCTTTAGGGGCAACTTCATTTGAAGTCATCACGCAAATAACTATTCCTTATTCTGTCTCTCGCATCTTGGCCGCCTTTATTCTCGCCATTTCCCGAGCGATTGGAGAAACCATGGCGGTGACTTTGGCCTCTGGTGCGAATGCGGAATTTCATTTTGATCTACTTAAGAGTGTGCAAACCATGACTGCTTATATCGTCCAAGTGAGTATGGGGGATACGCCTCATGGTGGGGTTGAGTATCTAACTTGTTTTGCGGTTGGGACCTTATTGTTTGTGATCACTTTACTGATGAACATTGTTGGGCAAAGTTTACTTTATAAAATGAGACCCGAAAAATGAGATCATCATGTTAAATAGAAAACGCAAAAAAATTGATTACGTTTTTAAATTTATTTGTCGACTACTGACTTGGCTAACGGTCGCCTTGTTAATGGTCTTACTTTATCACATCGTCAATGAAGGCATATCTTGGGTCGATCTGCAATTTTTAACCAGTTTTCCCTCGCGTTTTGCTGATAAAGCTGGAATTAAAGCGGGAATTTTTGGAACATTATGGTTGATGGGCCTCACTGCGAGTATCTCAATTCCCATAGGTGTCGCCTCTGCCATTTTTTTAGAAGAATACGGCATCAAAGGTAAGTGGGGAAAAGTGGTCGAAATCAATGTTGCCAATCTAGCGGGAGTTCCATCCATTGTGTATGGACTCTTAGGGCTCACTTTATTTGTGCGATTTTTTCAACTTGAACGCAGCTTATTATCTGGAGCTTTGACCCTTTCTTTACTGATTATGCCAGTTATTATTGTCGCCAGTCGCGAAGCCTTGCGAGCGGTTCCTAAAACTTTAAAAGAAGCCGCCTACGCCTTAGGAGCCGAAAAATGGCAAGTGACCTTTGGCCAAGTTTTACCCGCTGCTTTGCCGGGAATTTTAACCGGAATCATCTTAGCGCTCTCTCGCGCCATCGGTGAAACTGCACCTTTGATTATTGTTGGCGCACTTACTTACGTCGCGTTTATTCCTCAAAGTCCAATGGATGAATTTACCATTTTGCCACTGCAAATTTACAACTGGGCCTCCAGACCTCAAGTCTCTTTTCATTCTTTAGCGGCAGGAGGAATCATTGTTTTGCTTAGTGCGATGTTGATTATGAATTTTATTGCTGTCGTTATTCGTTTAAAAGCACAGAAAAAGGTGAGGATGTAATGGAAGCTGAACAAAAAATCAATTTACCAGTTGTGCTAAAAACCCAAAATGTTTCCATCTTTTATGGTCAAAATGAAGCGGTCAAAAAAGTAAATTTAGACATTTATAAAAATAAAGTGACTGCCATTATCGGGCCTTCCGGTTGTGGGAAATCCACTCTCTTGCGCTCTTATAATCGCATGAATGACTTTATCGAAAGTGCCCGAGTTCAAGGAGAAGTCATCTTTGAGGGAAAAAATCTTTTTAAACAAGATGCCATGGAAGTAAGAACTAAAATTGGCATGGTTTTTCAAAAACCCAATCCCTTTCCTAAAAGTATTTATAACAATATTTCTTGGGGACCAAAAATTCATGGGTTCCAAGGAGATTTTGATGAATTAGTGGAAGATAGCTTAAGAAAATCGGCCTTATGGGATGAAGTCAAAGATCGATTGCACGAATCAGCGGCCAATCTGTCGGGAGGCCAACAACAACGTCTTTGTATTGCCCGAACCATTGCGATGAAGCCTAACATTATTCTGATGGACGAGCCTTGCTCCGCCCTCGATCCACGGTCGACCATTCGGATTGAAGACTTGATAAGTGAGCTGCGAACTGACTATACTATAGTTATTGTGACTCATAATATGCAGCAAGCGGCACGAGTGAGCGACTTTACTGCCTTTTTTTATGAAGGGCATCTAATTGAATTTGATAAAACCAATAAAGTGTTTACTAAGCCATCACAAAAACAAACTGAAGATTACATAACTGGTCGGTTTGGTTAACAAAAGGAATTGCTTTGTCTAAACATCTTGAAAAAGAAATGAGTGCTTTAAAAAGAGAACTCTTAAGCCTCGCCGCCATGGTGGAAGATATGGTCGCTAAAGCAGTACGCAGTATAGAAGAAAAAAATGAAGAATTGGCCAATCAAGTTATTCTGATGGACGAACAAGTTGATGAAAATGAAGTGCATATCGAAGAAGAGTGCTTAAAAATTTTGGCGTTACACCAACCAGTGGCGATCGATCTTCGTTATATTATTGGTGCACTTAAAATGAATAATGACTTAGAACGAATAGGCGATCTGGCAGTGAATATTGCTCAGCGAGTTTCCACCATCAATAAACGGCCTCACGTTAAGTCTCCCTTTGATTATCAGCACATGTCTGTGTTAACTCGCACCATGCTCCATCGGGCGATCGATAGCTTAATTGGATTAGATAAAGCACGAGCAAAACAAGTTTGTTTAGAAGACTCAAAAGTCGATGATCTTAATCGCCAAATGTATCAACAAGTTTTTGCTGCAATCAAAGAAACACCAGAACATGTGGAAACCCTCATTCAATATTTGGCCGTTTCTAGAAACTTAGAACGAATTGCCGATTACTCCACCAATATTGCCGAAGATGTGATTTATATGGTGGAAGGAGTCATCGTAAGACATTCTCCAGATTTGGCTTAGAAAATAAAAAATCATTAAAAATCTGGGGATTTACCAATGACTTTCGAAATCCATTGATTGGGTGTGATTGAGCGAGGATCATAGCCAGTAGTGAGAGTAATATTTTTAAAGCCCATATGATAAATTTGCTCTGCCCATTGTTCACCTTTTTTGGCATGGCCCAAATTGGAATCGATATAGACTAAAGCATTTTGGGGAATAGTTGTATGATGGTTGATAAAACTATCTGCCGAAGCAAAGAATAAAAATTCCCGATTGAGTCGTTGACATTTTAAACGCCAACTTATTTCAACTAATTCATCATTGTCGATCAATACGATGGGTCGAAGATCATTTCGCTCGATGGAGATATTGGCAGAATTAAATAATTGTTTTGGCATTAGCAGAATATTTAACTCTAGACATTTTTTTTGAATATACCCATCATGATAATAACTTGTTACCAAAAGAGATTGAGTAAACAGGTTATGCTGAGAAATGAATTCAATTCCATTTATTCCTTTGTTAATTTGAAAATCAACAAAGAAAAATTTTTCCAAAACTAAAGGCGAACGACAGATTTCTTGTAGCACCGGATCGCTCAAATCAGAGAAAGTGGAAAAATTTAAATTTAAATGTCGAAGTTTCTTTTTGTATATTTCAATAAAACTATGATCATCATCGATACAAACTATTTCTTTAAATTGTTGGGGGATATTGAAAGAAGATCTAAACCATTCAGGAGCAGCGAGAGGTGTGAAAGACATAAAAGCCTGTGTCCCTCCCTCATGGTGATTGCTCAAATTAAAATCACCTCCAAGTTTCTTGATCGTTTCAACAGCATAACGAACTCCACGTCCACTACCGGTCGCTTTTGTGGTAAAACCTCCATTTATAATTTTGGCCAAGTTTCCTGGAGGTATACCGCCACCAAAATCCTTAATCATTAGTTCGAGTTTGTTGTTGTTTAATCTCAGGGAACAAGAGACCTGGTTGACATTATAATTTGAAGAATTTGAAGAGTTAGACTCGATGGCATTCATCACTAAATTTGAAATCGCTCGATATAATACATTTTCGTTGCCGAGAATAAAGCATTGATCATAGGATGAGATTTTTTCAAAGTGAGTTATCACCTGCCCTAATGGCCGGAATGACTCAGCGATCTCTTCTAACAATATTTTTAAATTTATCGGCGTTAATGTTTCTTCATTAAATTCTGAATGGTTAATTAATAAATTGTGAGCGATTTCGGAAATTCTATTAATCGATTTATTTAAAATTTGTTTTGTTTCGTTGCCTACTTGATCGAGCTCAACTGTTAGGCATCGAAGTGATTCTAAGGGGGACCTGATGTCATGGGCCACTTGTTTAGATATCTCTAGCATGGACTCACTTCGAATTAAACTTTCCTTTTGTTGAGCTGCTTCTTCGAGCAATTTTCGAAGATTTTTAAAGTTTTCAAAGTAAAACGCTGATCCCGAATGAACATTTCCGACATCGAGTTTAATCTTTAGAAAATAGGATAATATTTTTTTTTGCAAATAAAAAATAATCATTATTGTAAAAATAAACAACAATGAATATCTTAAGAGCATATTTTCAAGCTGAGTGTCGACCACATAGATTTCAAATTTGACTTGGCCGAGTGGATGCCAAAAAACAGTTAACTTTTTCTGACAATCTTCAAAACCACCAAAAATCAAAACGCCATCAACTTTCAAACAAAATTGATAATCTTGATGAGAATCATGAAATCCTTTTATAATTCTCTTCATCATCACAATATCTTTTTTTTCGGCAGAATCAAACAACACCGAAACTAATGATATTTCAAAGCGCTTAATATTTTCCTTGCGAACAGAATACAAAGATGTCATTTGAAAAAAAAAGCCCGAAATCATTATCCCCATCAAAGCGATCCCAACATATTGTAAACGATTAAATACTGTTTCAAGCTTTAAAGAGTTTATCGTCTTCATAGTTTAAAATCGCTTATTTTCATTTGCGCCAAGCCAGCAGGATGAATGGGTCGATATTTTTTATTGTCATCTAGTACCCACCAGTTTAACTCCGCAATCGGAGCTGCATAACCTTGATCAAAAATATATTTTTCGGTATTTTTTGCCAGCGATATAATTTGATCGCGGGTTTGATATCGAGATAATTTTTCAAGTGAATGATTAAGTTTAGAATCTTTCCAGTTAAAATAACAATTTCCACCAACTGAACAATCGAGAGAACTATAAAAATTATAAGCTTCCAACTCATCGGGTGTGAACCACGCCATCCCAAAGTCGACTTTTGAAAAATTGTTAAAATATTCATCGGCATTGGTCGTGAGAAATATAAATTCACAAGGGATGGCACTTCTAAATGCTGTTTCAATTGTTTGATGATTAGGTAATGAACTATCGAGTAAGATTTTAAGAGGTCGATTGGGACACATTTTTTTAGAAAAGTGAATTTTGTTTTCTTCTAAAATAATCTCATTATTCATGTCTATTCCCATCCATGAAGACATCATGCTGGGTGCATGTTTTAAGTGTAAATCATTTGCCAATTTTTTACTGATAATGCGAATTTCATGCATAAAAGCCTTTTTTTGAGACAAAAGGCTTGGGTCCATTTTAGGATTTGCAAATAAAGTCATCACCGTTAAAGTTGGGTTAAAATCTAATCCAGGATTATCATTAATTAACTCTGCCCAAGGCCGTAAATTCTCTTTATTGTTCTGGGCGTGACTTTTTACAATTTGAAAAATATTGCCATTGATCGCCAACTGAATTTGTTTGTCATCGCATTTAATGATTTGTCCAATTCCCGTTCCATAAGGCAAAAGACAATCACCTATTTTTTCATAAAGTGGTCGGTTCTCTTTAAACAAAATAAACCAGGGGTTCATTAGTTTTTCTATAAAATGTCCAGAATCTTGCTCAATCACTAAATCAAGTGAGTCATCATCCTTTACAAATATTTCTACTGCCCCACACTTTTTCTCTACGATGCATGCAGTGGCCCCACGAATATTTTTAAGTGAAAAAGATAACTGAGGATGATTTTGCAAATAATAAAGTATCGAAAATTTAACATCATGAGCTGTGATGCTCTCATTTTTAACTGATCGATAATCTTGATTAAGGGTAATATGATAAACATTTCCATTTTTTTCATATTTTTTTAACACCATCGGTTTAACCGATAAATTTTCATCAATTCGTCCAAGGAAAGCGGAAGTCTCGGCCAAGACCATAAATGCCGAGTAAGTAAGGTTGACTGAAATGGTATAATCTTTGGTAACAGAAGGTAAAAAAACGGTAGTTGGTTTTTTTGACATACAAGATGTACCAAAAAAACAGAGCAAAAATAGAGCTGTCGCACTTTGGAATTTAAGCCCTTTAATCCAATGATAAGTATAATGGGCAATCGCTAGAAAAATGACAGGGATCAAATAAAAAAGAGGCCAATCAAAGGAGTAAAAAAATAAGGCGAAAAGACATGATGTTATTTGCGCATTTGAGAATTTTTCTAAAACTAATCTATTAAAATTGACCATCTCATTATTAGGAAGTTTGGCCCTCAGAGCATAGTCGAAGGTGTTAAAAATTGTTCCATAAGAATAACTGAAAATAACCAAGACTAAGTAAGATATAAAATTAGGTTGAAAACAAAAAATGATAGTAAAAACAATAAAAACAAGTGGGATAAAAACCGTCGTCCATAAATTAAATTTTTTGGCCATATTGGACTTGGCCAAAACTAAGTTAAGTAATGAAACGACTAATCCAGCAAATGAAACGAGGTAAACTCCCTGATAAGTCTTGGCGATATTTAATTTTTCTAATAAATAATTAATATAGGGATAATACAAACAAGAGACAAAGGACATCAGTGGAATAACATAAAGAAAAAGATATAAAGCATTTTTTTCAGGTTTGGTTATTGAGTCATAAACTTGTTTTTGATCTGCAGTATCTGCTTTAGTTTGCTCTGCTTTCCCCTGCCCTTTTTGGTCAAACAAGGATGGATCTTTGGGATTAAATTTCTTCGTTAAAATTATTAAACCTATACCGAAAATTAAAAAACTGGCCGCGTCGATAAAAAAAGCGAGATACCAATTTTGTTGATAAAGGATTAGGCCGGCTGTCAGGCCTCCTAGGAATGTGGCAAGTATTCTTGTAATGTGACCATAACTAATCGCTTTTTGATAATCCTTAGGTGAAACAAAATAGCTGTAGATATTGACTGAAAAGAGAATTCTTGGAATTCCCTCTTTTAAAAATGCATATATAAAAACAAAAATAGCTGCATAAGTTACAACTAAATAATGAGAGTTTTCTTTAGATAACGAAGTGACGACCAGAAAGGCCGTCACTATTTCCACCACACCCAAAACTAATAAAAGCACTCCATAGTCAAAAGCGACTGACTTAAAACGTTTTTTAATAATCTCAGTAAACAGTGCTGAAAACCTCATCGCCAAACCGGGTATGAAAAACATGAGGATCGTCGATCGAATATCTTCCGTTGCTAAACCCAAGCCTAATGGCAAAGCAAAATAAAGAAGAGCATCTCCAAAAGAAGAAATAAAATGTAGCACCAAGAAATAAAGATAACTCAAAACGTGACTCCACTGCCTAAGTTAGGCAATCGCTACATCGGATCTTGCCCTTTTAAAGTTTTCACTTCATTTTCTAGATCCAATAACATTTTTTCTAATTCTAAAACTACTGTTTCAACTACAACATTTGTACATTCAGTCATTTTTTTCTCCTTGTTTTTTAATCTTCTTACTCTACAGCGGTGCTAGAAATCTCGCTATATTCAGTAAAAAGAATTTTATAAAGTAACTGATTTGCTTGAAAAGTTTTAATAATATTTCCAGTGTCATCATCCAATAATGGCGAAATCTCTTTTCGCGTGGATAAACAATGCTTTGCTATCAACTTATCTTGTAAATAGACCTTGAGTAGTATTCTTTTTTTACCAAGCCAAGAGCAAAAGTTTCCCAACTGCAAAGCAAGTAAAAGAAATCCTTCAACTCCTCTAGAATGATGCTGGATTGGAAAATCGACCAAAGGCATATATTTTTCAACAGAAAAATCTTTCAACTCATTTTCTGGAATATTTTTACAGAGTTTTTGATTAGTTTCTAGGATACTTAAAGTTTTAAAATTTAAATCCAAGTCAATACCAATTAAAGCAGGCCGACATTCTTGATTCGCCGTTGCATTTAAAATGGAAGAATGAATGGTTGCTGGAGTAAAAGCGACTGTTTGTTCCCACGTACACGATAAATGCCGAAAATATTTTTGAAAAAAATTCCAGGAAATCTCAAAACTACCATGATGTTGATCTTCTAGAGTTGGATGATGATTGATGTTTTCGACATTAGACTTTGAAGACATTGAAACTTTTAGTCCCCCTAAGTGAACAT
>JBIKWR010000250.1:0-2934 GCA_044356225.1 Bacteriovoracaceae bacterium
ACATTACTACTAGGAGGTGATCCGGAATTTGCGGCGACGTTGACCTTTGAACAGGCAACAGACTGATGAAATTTTCCTGTTTTTGGGTTTTTAATATTAACACTATTTGCGTAGGGAGTATCTTGCCCAGTAGTCTCAAAACAAAGTGTTTTAAATGTTCCATTATTTAATTTTATTGAGACAGACTGAGTTGATGGTGTAGCTGGATTGGTAGGATCGGCTACTTCTACTTCGATAATTGATCCGGTTCCTTTATTATAAATCCCAATTTTTGATTGTCCCCATATATTTAAACTGCAAACTATGGTCACTACAATTAAATGCTTATTCCACATAAAAGATTTCCCAGTTAGATGAACTATTAGCCGCGGCAGTTGCATCAGCATAACTCTTGACGATAGTCTTTGTTTCACATTCCATGGTTATGTTATTCCAAGTGCCATTGGCCAAAGTCTGACACATCAACTGAAATGAAATCGTATCATTCATAATAGTGTTACAGCTGCTGATAGTTCCAGAAGCATCATCTGAAACCAGTTTAATCACAAAATCATGATTGAGTTGTTTGCCACCGACTCCTTTATCACTTCTTAAAACTTTAAATTCCAAATTCAAAGTGTATTCCGTACTACTACCAGCAACTAGAGCGCTCGTATAAATATCACCAAATTTTAAATCGGTAATTCTCATGTCTGGACTACCAGGCAAGGCATCGCCTTCACGATACTGGCGACTTGAGCCGAAATCGATCAAAGCAAATTCATTAATTCCACTAGGCTCAGAAAAAAGTGCTGGATTGCCATCATTTGATTTTACAAAATCTTTACACTTATTAGGATTGGATAATAAAAACATTAAGAGTGACTTCGTATCAAGAGCTTGTGATTTGTTTTCAACCCCTACTTGCTGATGATTAGCACTACTTACAATTTGCATGAGATTAACTGCTACTACGGCAGTTATACTTAAAGCGATCATCGCCCCAACTAAAGAAAATCCCCGGTCATTTTTCTTGATTTGATTTTTCATTTTGTAACCCCCTATTGTCCGCACAATTAATTTTACAAGGAGTTGACTCGGAAAAGTACTAACATTTTTGTCTCGATAATCAGGGCAATTATTGAAAACAAGGATCAATTTCAATAGAAATAATTGAGTCAAACACTTTTTTCCAACTTTAATATTTTTCAAAAATAACTTTTGATCCTAAAAGACAAATGTAAAAGAAGGCCCTACGACTGGTGAAAACTTGGCGGTTTTATGCTCCACTCAAAATCGATTAAAGAGTTCGAAGTAATTTTTTTCTTGGCACAATAAATGCACACTTTGGGATCACGATATAAATTTTGATCAACATTTTTAAATGGAGTGGAGAAATGAAACTATTAAATGTGATTTTGCTTTTTTGTGAACCAAAAAAAATTTCTGCTTTTTTGATGATCCTTTTTACTTATTCTCATTTACTTTATGCCAATGAGATTCAAGACCATGAGTTTATTTATCATGGCCAAGAGGAAGAAAATTTTGAGTTGGTGAACCAGGTATTCCAGACGGAATATCGTGATGAAGATGTGGAAGATACCTGTTATCAAGATGTTCCTTATACTGCGCAGGAGTGTCATTATGAAGATTATTGGGATAAAGATTGCCAATGGGTGCCGGGTGAAACTCGATGTTGGGATGAACCTTATCAAGTTTGTGAAGATGTTCCCTTTAACTCCTGTCAGACCAAACACCGTGAAGAATGCAAACGAATTCCCCTAACTCGTTGCCGTGATGTGGTTAAACGCCAGTGCCATCGCGTCCCCAAAGAGCAGTGTCGAGATGTCACCCATATTGAAAAACAATGCATCAAAGATAATCTTGGTAATGAGCGTTGCAAAGATGTCAAGGTCACAAAAAATGAATGCCGTACTACTTACGAAGAAGAGTGTGAGAACGTAACTGTTAAAGAGTGTGATACAGAATATGACCAAGTTTGCCACAACATTCCTTATGAAGAGTGTCGTACCGAATATCGCAGAGATTGTTCAACTCATTATCGTCGTGAATGCAAAACCGATGACTCTACCTATGTTTGTGAAGATGTTCTAAAAAATCATCAAGTTTGCGTCGATGTAACGAAATACACTAGTCAGCCTTATTTATGTACTAAAACTATCAGCGTTGCTCATGAAGTTTTAAAACAAAAGCATATTCATTCAGTGAAATATATTTTTAATCCAGATATTTGGTTGGATTTTTCTGAACTGTTAAGTATCAAAACCACTATTCCAATGGCTTATCCCAAAAGTATTTTTAAAGATGCCACTTTTATTGGAGATAACTTACCTTTCTTTATTCTCGCAGAATATCAAGAGACTGAGAAAACGGAAGGTGTTGTTACAAGCATTCGTCATGAATTTAATACTTTTTTAGTCGAAACTCCCAATTACCTAAAAACGCTTAAACATCCATTGGAAGATGTTACTTTAAGTCGAGAAAAAATTAGTTTTCGAGTTGGTGAAATTATTCACCCTGAATCTTTTTTAGTGGAATTAAATTTTATGGAGGTTGACAGTAAAAAGAAAGCGTCCGAACTTCAATCCATTTTTAAATCAATAAAGCCCGAGCATTTTCAAATTGAAAATGTTCTTTTAGGACCTTTAGAAGGTGAGCTTGAAAGTATTGTGACCATAGATTTTTCAAAAGTTCAATTAGCGATCCCCTCTGATAAAACGTTTTCGGTTGAACTAGATTTCTATTTATTTTTTTACAACCTTTCATTTCTTAATTCTGAAAGTTTTGGGCCTTTGAAACTGGAAAAGAAAAATATCGAGTTAAAAAAACTTTTTAAGTAAGAATCTATCTTTACCTGGTAGTGGAAGTAATACCGATGCCGGTATAACTTCCACTACCAGGTTTTTTCCTTCAAAGTCTTAATTTTTACGACCG
>JBIKWR010000251.1:0-2932 GCA_044356225.1 Bacteriovoracaceae bacterium
TCGGCCAGAAAACTTAATCGTGCAGGAGTCAATCTTTTAGCTGGGAGGGCTTGGCGCGCGGATTTTTTTCCGCTGACTTTTAATGAAATAGAGTCCTTTGATCTTTTGCGTTTTCTTAACCATGGTGGTTTGCCCCAGGTTTATCTCTCCGACAATCACAATGAAGAATTAAAGGCTTATATCGCCATGTATCTTCGCCAAGAAGTACAAGCTGAATCATTGACGAGAAATCTTCAAAGTTTTTCTCATTTTTTAGATGTCATGGCCTTAAGTAATGGAGAAGAAGTCAATTTTCAATCTCTATCCAGCGATTGTGGGGTCTCTGCTGGAACACTGAAAAATTATATTCAAATTCTTGAAGATACATTGCTAGGATTTTCTCTTAAAGGATTTACCGCCACAAAAAAGAGAAAGGCGATTAATCGTATAAAACATTATTTTTTTGATGTGGGTGTGGTCAATTCACTGACGCAAAGAGGGAAGATTACGGAAAAGACTGAAGTTTTTGGCAAGGCCTTTGAACATTTTATCATGCAAGAAATGCGGGCCTATTTAAGCTATAGGCGTGATGAGAGAGAAATGTTTTATTGGCGAAGTACATCACAGTTTGAAGTGGATTTAATTGTTGGTAAAGATGTAGCCATTGAAATTAAAGGTACATCATTAATTCAAGATAAACATTTAAAAGGGCTTCGTGCTCTTAAAGAAGAAAAAATAATTAAAAGATATGTGATTGTTTCACTCGATTTAAAGAGCAGAAAAACAGAAGACGGAATCGAGATATTTCCATGGAGAGAGTTTTGTGAAAAATTATGGGAAGACCGCATGTTATAAATACTAGGTCTACCTAGTAAATATAGTTAAACTCACTCACCCTTAAATTCCAAGGCGAAGCCAGTTACTATGCTACTGATCAAGTGTTTAATTCCACATCACAGTGGTTGTTTGATATTTTAAATAAAGCAGTTGAAGAAAAAAAATGATCGTAGTTGATGAAATACAAAAGTGTAAAAATTGGGCCGGGGTTTTAAAAATAAGTTGAATGGTGATTTTTTGGTTTTTAGAGATTTCTTTATTCGAGTTATAAGTACAAGAAAAGCAAATAAAAACGAAAGGAATAAGTATGAAGAAATCTTACATAAAATCATATAAAAAATATGATGGTGAAAGTATTCTTGATGCAAAAAAAATTTTAGCAGCGATGAAAAGATTTAAAGAGTCTCCAAAAATATCGATGTAAAATAATGAGTATTGATTTATGCAAATTGGAAGTCTGACTTCCAATTTACATAATGATCACTAATAATCTGATATTATTGAATAATATTTTATGTACTAAAAATTTAGTTGAATAATTATGACTAATCCGGGTTTATATCCCAGATTGGCCATAATTAAAAAATTCAAAAAGTTTAAGGAAACAAAAACCGACCCCACAAGGTCGATATGATTTTTCAAATTCGGATTTTCAATCAACGCATAAAGCGACAAATCAACTTTGTAAGGTAGACCCGGTTTTTCAATTAAATGAAACTTTTTTTAAAACATTATATAGGGATGTGGATACCCTTTGAGTATTCTGGGTATGAATCCATTTTACTCATTCATGTGTTTTTGTTAAACCTCAAGCATTTGCAGATAATCCACCGCACTTCGCATGACCAAATTCGAAGCACTCGATGAATTTACCTTTCTCGTTTGCGAGGTTTTTAAATTTCCAACTAGCTGGAAAGCATTAAGGGGTTTTAGCTTTTCAATAAAATACATTAAATGTTTTGAAAACGTCGTATCAGTAAGTTTGACTTCGATGAGGGATTCAATTTTTCGTTCACGCATCACTGGAAAATCCACTTCATGCAATTACTCATCCCTTGAATAATAAAGCTCACCTTTTCTTATTATAGCTAGTATTTCAGTTCTCATAACTTTCAACTAGTACAAGTTAGAGAAGAGAAGGGATAATGATGATAGCGAAAATGCAGCCTATTGCATTTTGGTCTTGACCATTATGCAGTGGACTGCATGATTTAAGTGACCAAATTCAAAGATGACTTCTTAACTTTAAAATCGCGTTGTTATATTTGATAGCTTTTGACTGTTAACTGCCTTAAAAAAACGGCAAAATTATGAAGTGATAAGGATTGGTCTTAAAAACTAAAACAGTATTATTAATGATTCATTTGGTGAGGGGGGTTTAATAACAGACTAAAACCATAAGGTTTTCACTTTTTTGTGAGGGAATTTTTTTTAGTCTCAACTTTCGAGATTGAATGATTTAAAATTATGTTACGATTATCTTAAGGATTTAAAGGCATTTTTTAATAGAGTGATTTTTTTAAAATCTTAATTTTTAAAAAAATGTATTAGAAAATTTCTTTAAATAAATATTAACCAGTTTTTTATTTTTTGGTTTTAGACAAAAAATAAAAAGCAATAATTGTGATCTTAATTCACAGTTAAGGAGAAAAAAAATGAGAACGTCTTTGTTTACAAAGACCGGTATGAACCGCAGAGCGGGTTTTACCTTGGTCGAGTTAATGGTAGTTGTGGCGATTATTGGGATTCTTTCTGCGGTAGCGATTCCGAATTTTCAGAAGTATCAGGCGAAGTCAAAAACTTCCGAGGCTAAATTGCTTTTAGCGGGAATTTACACAGCGATGCAGGCTTGGAGTGCCGATTATTCGACATTTTCATCATGTTTAGATTCAATGGGTTTTGGCGCAGTAAATTCTAACTATTATGCAGTAGGATTTGATGCAAATAGCGTTGTAGCCCATGCTGCTTTAAATGTAGTAGCAATGGGTAATGGCTCATCTGTTTGTGGTACGAACACAACTGATGGGACAACTGTGAATGATGATGGAGATGGAACTGCTGAAGCAGCAATTGGTGCTGTAGACACTCAGAATTATGATGCAGCAAGAGGACAAGG
>JBIKWR010000110.1:0-10416 GCA_044356225.1 Bacteriovoracaceae bacterium
CGGCAATCGCCTCCCTTAAATCTGGACCACTTAAACTTTTGGCTTTTTTCATCGCCTCAAACAAAACCATGGCGGAATCGTAACCAGCGGCTGCCAATCCATCAGATTTAACATTAAAGCGCTCTTCATATTTTTTAGAAAATTCTTGAACTTCTGGTCTTGGATCTTCAGCTGTGTAGTGATTGCTAAAATAAGCATCAGTTAAAGCGGCTCCACCAATTTCTGCAAGTTTTGGTGAATCCCATCCATCCCCTCCCAGCAAAGGATGTTGCAAGCCAAGCTCTCTGGCTTGTAAGGCAATTAAACCCACTTCGGTGTAATAACCAGGGATAAAAATAAAATCAAAATTCTTATTTTTTAAACTTGTTAACTGCGCTTTAAAATCCACATCTCCAGAGGTGTATTTTTCATCGGAGACAACTTCACCACCAAGTTCGGTAAATGTTTTAGTGAAAAAATCCGCCAAACCGATACTGTAATCTGATTTACTATCTCGCAATATAGCGGCTTTTTTTAGCTTCAAAGTATTGACCGCAAACTTCGCCATCACTTGACCTTGGAAGGGATCGATAAAACAAGTTCTAAAAATATACTCTCCTTTTTTTGTGACATCTGGGTTAGTTGAACTAGGAGAAATCATGGGAACTTGATATTGTTGGGCAACGGGAGCAGCAGCTAAACTGCGAGTACTGGCCACTTCTCCTAACACCGCAACAACTTTATCCACGTTAATTAATTTTTCAACACTGAGTCTCGCCTCTTCCGGTTTTCCTTGATTATCATAAACTTTCATTTCAATTTTTTTACCATTGATGCCACCAGCAGCATTCACTAATTCAATCGCCAAGAGAATTCCATCGCGAGTACTGGTGCCAAAAGTGGCTTCGGTACCGGTCAATGATCCATAATTTCCAATCAAAATAGTGTCAGCACCTTTTTTATTACAACTGATAAAAGTGACCAGGGCCAAGACCAGTGAAAATAAAACACTGAGTTTTTTCATTTTTACATCCTGCGTTAAAGGGGGTTAATTGCTCGGATTTTCGCAGAATTACAAAGTCCTGACAATCAAATTTTTTGTTTTATGGGAGTTTTTAATCTGTCATGCTTCACACTTCACAAAAAATTGATTCTGGTTTTATTTTCATTCGCCATTTATATTGATACTGGTTCACTTAACTCATTCACAAACATGGAGACTTTGATGAAATTTATAACTTTTTTAATCGCTATCTTTATCCTCTCTACTCATGCTTATTCTAATGAAATCATCAAGATTGAATTTGGCAAAAGTTATAAAGATTATTCCAATGAAGACTTACGAGAAAGAATTTGGCGATTAGAACAAGCCGTTTGGCAATTACAACAAAAAGTTTTTCATCTTGAAACGGGCAAAGCTTCTGCTTCAGCTCCTCAAGTGGAAACTTGGGTTTGTACGGTATCCGCCATGGGTGAAAAATTTAGTGCCACGGGAGCATCAAAGGCGATTGCTAAAGCGCAAACTTTAGAAAAATGTAAGTCGGGGAATGCAGGAAGTAGTTTTCATTGTAAAAATATTGATTGTGAGCAATAGCTCTCATTGTTAACTCTCATTGTTAGCTCTCATTGTTAGCTCTCAAGGGCCGTGGCGAGCGGATCGTAAAATCCCTGCGACATAAACTTCTTTTGCCCCTGCTTCATAGGCAAGTCGAACCATCTCATCGACTGTGGCCCCAGAGTCCACAACATCATCCATAATAAGAATGGTTCGACCTCTTAAAATGTCATCGTCTGCTAAAAAACTACCAGCGATATTGTAAAAACGTTGAATACTATCGGGTAATGTTTGTTGTTTATCGCGCGTTTCGCGAATAAATCCATTAGCTGTAAATTTTTTATTTAATCTCTTTGCCAAGACCTCCGCTAATAAATCTGAAGCACGATGGCCAAGAGTAGTCGATGGAGCTGGTATGATTAAATCAATTTTTTCCAAAGGAATTGATCGAGATAGTGGACCTTCTATTTGATCTAAGACCTGCTCGGCATTTCTCCATAGGGGATCATCTTTTAAAACATGGAGCGCTCTGGCGAGATAGTTAGTTGATTCTTGATTGTTAACGCCAAAGGTACGAATTCGTCGTCCAACAGAATCTGCTCTTTGAGAAGCTTCAATTAACTCATCTCCTGAATTTATTGAGTTATGAACAATACTATAAGTTATATCCACGGGAATATCACTGATTGGCTTACCTAAAAAAAAACTTCCTTCATTTTTGAGTGGAGAGAGAGTTAAAGTCTCAGCGCTTTGAGAAACATTGGCCATTTGTTCTAAGACCCCAGAGCGTACAATGTCCTCTCCTAAATTTTCACGAATCGCCACCACCAATTGGCGAAATCGAATTTGCTCATCTTTAGTTAGTTTGCCAGTGCTATTTAAACTTTGCGCCCATCGGTTGAGTGCATCCTTTAGGGAACCCTCTCCTCCGATTGAGTTATAATATTTCTGATATTGTTGAAACAGATGAGATTGTTCACCTAAATTTTTTAATCGTCTTGAAAGCGTTTGAGCAGCAAAATGAAATGAAACTTGAGTATCTGCAAAACCAAAAACACTACGCGCTCGCTCTAGCGAAAATTTATTCGCCAAAGATGAGTTTAAAAAAGCGAGATCTTCAATTTTAGCAAAACCCACTTCCACTTTATCACTATTTAATTTTCGATAGTTAAAAGTCAAAACGTTATCTTCATATTTGACTCCATTAGGATCCCAATGAATGAGTCCGTATTTTTTATGAACCAGAACAGTAGGTCGTTGCAAATCGCCTAATGCCATTTCACCGTGATGAGTGCGACGTATAGTACCGGCATAAAAGTTTTTTATCACCCATTCGCGCTGCTCTTTGGTTAAGCCGGCTTCTTTAAGAAGTTGCACTTTTTGTCGCAGAACTGATGGTGAAAAACCTTCAGCTGGTCTGACTCCTCCTAACAAATGCGCCTCTTCAATCGCTTTTGCTAATTGATCAGGTGTCTGCCCACTCAACTGAACGATGGGACTCAGTCCTTCACGTTTAAGTCCTAATTGAATTTCTGAAAACCGTTCAGTGGCGTTAAGTCCTGATCGACGTATCAACTCTGCACCGGCAGTACGTGAAAAACGCATGGTACGAACGGCCAAGACAAAATCTCCCACCGCAAAAGCTTCTAGTGGTAAAAGTGCTAACGCCCAATTCTTCATGGTTTGTTTTGCCATAACATCTTCTATCGCCTGCTGGAGCTCTTGGTCAGTAAATCCTAGATTTTGACCATTTTTTTGACTGAGGGACTGAGAGGCCAATTGCGATAATAAGTTATCTTTTGTTTGATGATATTGATGATTATCATAAATGGTCCCACCTACTCCCAAACTAAACCCTCCCGCCGCCAACATTCCCCATGCTAAAGGAGTACCTGCTCCAAATGAAGCTATGGCAAGAGTCGCTCCTGCTACGATCATTCCCCAACCATAAATTTGCCCCCACATTTCATCTTGCTCTTTATCTTGATTGATTTCATTGACTGCAGTCAGAGCATAAGAACAAATTAATGAAACACGTGAAGGGTCTTCAGCGATTAAATCTGCCGCTAAATGTGGATTAGAGTAGAGAATATTTTTAATCGCTTCATCTGGGTCTGAACTTTTTTCCCATTCAATGATCTTTTGTGCGAGTTTTTGGTGGGAGTTAAAATAGCTCGATAAAAAATCGTTTAACTCCTCTGGTTTGTTTGAATTAAAACTAACTTTTCCTTCCAAAATCATATCGCGATATGTTTTTGCCTTATACCCATGACCATAATCATGAGCTCCAGCTCCAATGACTAATGGATTATTTTTAACAAAATGTCCTAAAACAAATTTATCTGCTAATGCCTGAGATCGCTGGATCGTCAGTTGCTCAAAATTTCCCACCATTATGTCAGCATATTCATCACCTTCCGGAAATTGGTCCCTGGTTGGATGGTCTTGAAGTTGAGGTTTTAAAAGTTGCTGCCTTAATTGTTCAAATTCACAAATTGGATTTGACATTCTTGGGGCCAATAGATTGTTGTCCGCATGGGACTTGATACAGGCATTATTGTTTAGAGTTGCGAGTCTTAGATTCCCATCAGTTGCAAATGACCGATTATTGATTTCTTCAAGGGCAGAAATTTCTGCAGCAGTGAGAGATCTATTTTGGGAAATTGTTTCATTAAAATATCTTTCCAATTGGCCCCTTATCTGAGGTAATCGTCGATCGGCATCTTCAAAAGCTTGGTTTTTTATGGTCAAATCGGCAATTGACTCGATGGTTTGATCGATAAAAATTTTTCGATAATTTTGTCGTTCATCTTTATCTTGTGGAAAAACAGTTCCATCTTTAAAAACCGTTTCTAAAAGAGGTAAAAATTTTTCGTAGGCTGGATCAGCTAAAATTTTTCTTCGATTAGCTGGAGTCACTGGCCATTGATAAAAATCTTTGAGAATCACAGCAACGGGATCGTTGATTTCTTCTTGGCCTAATTTAATCGACCAATCTAAATAACTGGCGGCCATTTGCTGTTTTACTTTAACGAGAAGTGATTTTTTTAAATTTTGTTTTTCTTTATCAGGAAATCTTTTGACTTGATTGTTTGCAGCCGAAAGATCTTTCGCAAAAGAATGTAATTCACGAATAACTTGATGATTCTCTTCGAGCATACAATTGGATAGATGATCTAAACTTGAAGTTAAGTATCTTTCGGATGCATCACTAGATAAAGGAGATGATATCCGAGAACTGCAAATTTCAATTTTCTTTTCAGATCTTTCAAATTGATCTAAGGTTAAAAAATCTTTTTCTTCTTCATAAGAAAAAAAATTATTTGGAAGATTTTCCAATTCATTGCCAAATCGCCTTTGACATTCATATCGACCTAAACATTTTTTGAGTTTATCACTTTGATCTAATAGTTGCTTAAACGTTTGGGCGATAGGGGCCAACAATGAGTCATGAAGATTTGATTCAGTCGTTGAAGTTGCAATTTCCCCTAAAGTCTTTTTTAACTTTTCTTCCATGCTCCCAGTTTCATTGTTAATTTGCTCAAAAATGGATGACGGCTGATTGGCCACTTGAGGAAAAGTTTGTGAGCTAAGAAGATCAAGAATGATGGTGCTCATAATAAAATATAAGCGTATTTTTCTTAAAAACATGTCTTAATATATCGGTCATTGAGAAGGCATCTTGAAGTCAATTTAAAGACTTTATCAATAAAAAAACCGAGAGAAACTCTTGGTTTAAGGATTTAAGCACCCAGAAGATGATTTAATACAAATTTATTTTCAAATATTGGAAAAACTATTCCGGAAAACCCACTCCAAACATAAAAAGAAATTGATTATCTAGTTTCACAAAACTCATCACATTTCCTTTGGAGTAAGGAGGATTGGTCACTTCGGTACAAATCGATAATGCTAATTTTTTAAACAATTCACTTAAGTTCAAAACTTCATAAAAAATCACTGGATTGTCCGCGAGGTTTTTCTTTCCTTCGCTTATCACTGGTTCGACTCCGATAATATTTTTAGTCAACAAACGAACTAATTCATCGCCGTCAATGGGTAGATAGTTTTTACTTTGCAAACATTCATTTTCTAAAAACTTTTGCGCTTCATTTAAACCATTGAGTTTTTGCAAAAACAAAAATAAACCAAAATCATTTTTTTCAAAAAAGTTGTTGGCGTTTTGGTGGTACTCCGTCAAGGTCACCAGACTTTTATCAAATTTCACTTGATCAAAACTTAGCGCGGATTTCACCGAGAGGAAAAAGGGACTAAAAAAAATGAGGATGGCAAAAATACTTAAGGAAGGTTTCATAAGTCATGTCCTTTATTTTAGTTAGAGATCACTAGAGCAGTAAGTAGTTATGGCCAATGAATGGAATTGGCAATTGAGCATTAATTTTTTTTAACTAACGATGAGAAAATTAAAGAATTGTAAAATTTATCAGCTCTATAAAGTTTTTTTAGTAAGAATTAGTCAGAAAGACTTGCAACGGCCTGAGGTTCTTTTTGCCATTCTTCCCACATTTCTTCCAGAGCTTCGCGAAAAGCGGGCACGGGGGCATAGGTAATATGCCCTGTATTATCTTGCGAGACCGCGGCACCACCGACATAGTCATGACCGTTAATTTTTAACATGAGCGGGCCACCTGAAACACCTTTCCATCCAGTTAAACCTGCTCCATTGGTAGAGCGTTTTGACCAAAAAGCAATTCCAGCTCCTGCCAGATTATGAGCTCCAATACTTTTAGTTAAGACCTCTCCACCCTCTCCCATCTTATCTGCACTATAACCATATAAACTTCCAAAATTATGTCCCTTTTCTTCATCACTTAGAATGTCTGCGACATCTAAATCTAGGGGCAAAACTTCTAATGCTGGTACTTCATTTTCACTTATCGCCCTTGGCAATTTTAAAATGGCCCATTCACCTTCTTTTGCGATACCGACTCTCTTAGGTAAAGCATTGATGTCTTTTCCTAAAACCCCAAAATCAAACTCATTTTTTCGATAGCCAAAGGCCAGTGCAAAATAATCGGAGGCTTGATTTGCACAATGAGCAGTGGTTAAAATAAATGGTGAGCCTTTACTTGCATCACTTCCAGCAGGTCTTACTAAACTATAAGTACAAGAAGATAAAATAGATAATTCTGAATCTGGAATTTTGTTTACTCGTAACCCACGAGCAATCGATTTTGCTATAGGATCTTCATTCGGGTCGACCAATCTACGTTGTCGAGTATGACTAAAAGGTTCTTTTATTTTTGCCGATTCAAACAATCGTTTTATTTCATTAATTGCTTCATTTTCAGGACTGCTATTAAGATAGTTATGGCAGCTCGTAGCAAAACTTTTTTGAGTAAAAAAAGTCGTGGCAACTAAGATTATTAACAAGAACTTTGGTGTACAACTATTCATGATTAATCTCCTGCAAAATTTCTTTTATTTAAGCAATAAGCATTCCAATAATTTTTAAAAAAGAATTTCTTCTCCATATCATTTCAATAAGTTATATAAAACCCCTTAAGTAAATGTTTTAGGGTTCTCACCAAAACATGATCACAGTGTTTAAGATTTCCTCACTGGCCACAAAAAAAGGCGGTTTTGCATAATTTTCAAACCAAGAACCTTATGTGAATTCAGGGTCTTACCAGACATTTTTTAACTTTATCTGTTGATGGTTATAATTTGCTTATAGATCATCACCATCCGTTATTTTTCTCCCCAAATAGCCGATATTGACATGTAAACGACGAGAACCACATGGCCAAAAAGTTTGCCCTATTTTTTTATTTAGGCATTATGCTCACGGGAATAGATGATCCTAGTTTGGCCTTGGCCGAAGGATTAAATGTCAACGTCGAACAGTTTCAACAAGCTCCACCGGCAGTTTCTCTCAAAGATAGTTTTCAAGGCCTCATGTGTGAAGAAAATGGTCGACCAAGTAAACCCATCGAAAATGCTTACTTGAATCATTGTCGAATGCTGCAACAAAACTTAGTGGCGGGCAGTATTCCCATTTACAATGCCTTTTCTGGGGTCATGGCAGTGTTCAATGTGGGAAAAAAAATGGGGCATGAGCTTCTTCTTAGTCAACAACAACTTTTATCACTTCCAGGTGATCAGTCTCCTGAAAGTATCAAGGCAAGAGAAGAGTTTTGTTCCCGAAAAATTTTTTGGGATATCAATAATAAAAGTATTCAGTGTTTAAAAACGGATGAATTAGCCCAAGATCATAAAGATCTTAAAGCGATGTTTACATTTAAGAAACTGACGGGAGTTATAAACATCATCAACAAACTGGAAACCGATGCAGTAAAGCTGCAAATTACCGCCAATCCAAACACCGAAAACTTTTTAGCTACCTGCAAACCAAGTTATCAAGAAATGTTTCAAAAACCGTCCTGTGGAAATGAATCAAAAAAACTGATCAATACATTATTTAAATCAATCAATCAAAGTCAAGATATTCTAAAGGCCAATATACTTAACTCAACTGTTATTTCCGATTTAAAAGAAAGTAACCCAGAAATATTAAATTCTACTATTGATCAACTCGATAATTTCTACAACGCATTTAGAAATCAATTTCCTAATTCACGTTTAACATATGATCCTTCAGAACAAGAACTTGATTTGTTGAGAGAAAATAATGAAGAGATATATAATAAAATAAAGGGCCTTAAAGGTAGATACATTTCAACAACAACTTTTAAAGAAGATCATCTAAATGCTGAAACGAAACTGATCATCAATTCTCTACGTGGACAAAATCCTATTTTTAATATTCTAAATCGTGCTAGTGAGAAAAAACATTCTCAAAATCAAGATGTCACCATCGAAGATATTTTGACTGAAATTGCTATTCAAGAAAAAACTGGCGTTTCTGAAATCCCAAATGTCGTGGCCCAATACCGAGAAAATCTACATCGTATAGATTTAGAAGGTTCTGAACCCCATATCCTAACAAATCTTAAAGTATGGTCTTTAGCAAGTCCCGTCACCTCTCATTTATTTATTCCAACAATCGCCGGAGTACCAATCGATACAGATAGTAATGATAAAACCATTGAGAGTCTCGATCTTTTTTTGGCCGATTATAATCGCCTTAAAAAAGAAAAAAATCCCCCTTTCTCTAATCAAGCGTTAGGCGAAGTGATGCTTAAAAGAGCACAAGCCGAACTTTCTAGTACTCGTTGCAAACAAATTGAATCGGAAATTGTAGAACTTTGTCATTACGCTGATCCTGAAACTAATATGTTTGCAGAATTAAGTAAAATTCCTATCGATTTTACTGAACTCCAAGAAACATTTCCTGAGATAATTACGCTTAGTAAAAATGATAAAAAATTTTGGGGGAGTAAAGATTCATTAAGTGAAGAAGAAAAAAAAGATATTAAAAACAAAAACTTTAACGAAATTTTTAACAAGTACGCCTGCTATGGGATTCAGTATAACTTAGATAACTCACTAATAGATGAATCAAACATCAGCTTTCAAATGATAAAACCAAAAAATGTAATCCAAACTCCGACTCAGGATCAGCTGGCCACTTTTTATCAAGGGCCTGGCGGCGGTGGAGTCGGTCAATCCATGCTTTATGGCGATAACAGTGGCCCCAGTACTTCACTCACTCGTTTTCTTGAGCAATACCAAGACACAGTTTCAATCAATGGACAAAAACTCAATCAAATACTTGATGGAGTGATTTTTGATCCCACTTATAAAAAAATGAAAGAAGCGAGTTTGGCCGCAGCGGCTTCTTCGGCATCTTCAACCACTAGTCAATCGACGTCATCGGCACGTCCATCTAGTGGATTTAGTACTGATCCTGCATCACTGACCAGTAGTCAAGGAAATCAAAACGCGCCATCCGGTTCTTCAGCAAAACAGTCTTATCAAGAAATTTCAAACAAGTTAGATGCAAGTTTAAGTGCAGTTAATAGTAATGAGCAGCAACTGAAGAATATGGAGCAGCGATATCAAGCGGAACTTAACAAAGTTGCCACGGCAGGCACTAACTTCAATCAGCAAGCCTCGGCATTGACTGGCATGGTGCAATTACAAAATCAAATTCAACAGCTCTTCACCCAAAATCAAGAACTCACAAATAAAGTATCAGAGCTTTCAAATCAACTTGCGGAAAAGAAACGAGAAGAAGAAAAAGCACAAAATAAAAATGGCCAGAGCAATTCTGACATCAATGCCAATACCTTGGCCAGCGCTGCCAATCAAGGGAGTAAAGCATCCGGCCCTGCTGGCAAAACAAGTTCAACTTCTGGACCTTCTCCTGCCAGCAATGCAGGCAACAGTGCTTCGGCGAATACTACCAATTCCCCAGCACAAGCGAGTCGTTCATTAAATAACCAAGAAGGTTTTCAAGAAAAGAGATACCCGCTCACAGTTTTGTCTCCAGGCTTTCGGTTTAATGAAATCAGCACTGCGGAGCAAGTGCAGGCACTCAACGCGATCGATCCAAAAAACCCACCAACGTTGGCGAATATATTGAACTACGATATAGCAAGTAAGTTGGAAAAAATTCATGGCCCTGGAGTTTATGTGGTGATGAGTGATGATGGAAATTCGTACGCTCTCTATCGCCCAACCTATAGAAGTAATCATGATGGAAAACCTGAGCTCGATAAAATGCGACCCATTAGTGATTTTATGCCGCTGGAAGAAGGAATTCGTGGTTTTAACTCTACAAACTCAACTGAAGTTCAAGCAAAAATTTCTCGTGCACCAGCACAAACTCCGACCAATCCAGAAAAACTGAGAGAACATCGACGGCTCTGGCAATTTGAACAAGCCATTCAAAAGACGCTAGATCAACAACTTTTTAAAAAAAAT
Organism: Bacteriovoracaceae bacterium; assembly: GCA_044356225.1. Classification (GTDB taxonomy): domain Bacteria; phylum Bdellovibrionota; class Bacteriovoracia; order Bacteriovoracales; family Bacteriovoracaceae; genus JBIKWR01. The sequence goes on from JBIKWR010000110.1 coordinate 10,385, forward strand.
AAAAACTAAATCTCAAAAGAAACCGGTCGGGA
>JBIKWR010000252.1:0-2909 GCA_044356225.1 Bacteriovoracaceae bacterium
TTCGTTCCGCCGTTCGCGAAAATATGAATATGGTAGCAGAAGAACTCCTGATGAACATGATTTATGATGCTCCAACTGACGAAAAAGGAGTGCCAAAATATAATCACCTTGATCGTTCGATTGCGGTTCAATTAAAAGAGAATGAACAAGGTTTTTTTCGTTATGGATGTGATGGAACTTTAGCGGCGATATCGGCCGTCGACCCTTTTGGTGGGCTTAAAAGAGAGACTATTTTCGGTTATTTGCAAACATGTGCCGAAGGAGTCTATGGCAAAATGAATCGCGAGCAGAACAAAGGTGGTGCAGGCATGGGCCTTTTCCAAATTTTTAAATGCTCCGATTTAATTGTTTACAACGTTCGCTCACATAAAAAAACAGAAGTCATTGCATTTTTTAACTTAGATCCAAAACAAATCAATAAAGAAAGACCGGCCTCACTTCATTTTTTTGCCGATTAAAAAGTTTTCAGAACCAGTGCCGGTATATACATATTTTGAAATGGTCTTTCTCTTAAAAGCGGAGTCCAAAAATGTCACTTAATATTGTCTATCTGGATGATGAAGAAGATATCACCGATCTTTTTTTAACATTTATCTCTGCCAATGATCGAAAGGTCGAGGTGTTTAATGATCATCATCAAGTATTAGAGTATCTAAAAAATCATACCCCAGATATTTTTTTTACCGATTATCGCCTTTCGGGAATCAATGGAGACCAAGTCTCTTCAATGCTCGATCCCAAGCTTCCCAAAGTGCTGATCACGGGCGATTCAGATTTAGCGACCAAAAGCCAGTTTGTTAAAATCTTTCCAAAACCTATTGCGTGGGATGAAATCGATCAATTTCTTGGTGAGTTTGAAAAGAAAAAGATACTGGGCCTGTTTTAACTTCTCATTGATTTAAAAAAATTACAGGGTGCGATTTCACCACTAACTGCGCACCGCGCGATAGCAAAACGACTCTGGATTATTGAATTGGCCCCAAGCCCATCAGGGTAAATGCCTAGTAATTACCCAACTTTGTCTCTCAAGAAATTGGCACGCCAAATGCAATGACATAGTGGTGAGTAAGGTCGGTAACTCGAGAATTGAGTCAGGCCCTGGTTAAAACGCTTCTGTGTTTTGTCACCTATCTGCATACCGACTGTCTTTAGGGTTTTGAATAAAACCCAAATCTCTTTATGATCACTTTCGTGATCTTCATCAATCAAAGAAGTAACAGGGCCAACTCCTCTTTAAAAAGAGGCAGCGCCATTTTAGTCTTCTGAGTCGGTGGTTTCTAATTTAAAATTTTGGGAAAGTTTAACTCCGGCCAGCGCCCTTTCTTCGTCTCTTTGAATAAAGGGGAAATCCCATTTATGAGACTCCGTAAATTCTGATTCGTAGGCGATCACAATTGAATGAGCGGCAATTCCCCGCAAAGTCGTGTAGTAAAGTTGCTGCTGAAAATTTTGTTTTTCAGCTTCATTTTCATCACTTAAATATTCATGCTCCATAGGGTTGCGTGAAGTATTTTTAACAATTAATGAACCTTTAATTTTCTGCGGGTCCAGACTACAGGTTTGCTTCCAGGAACTGGTTTGAAAATAATCTAAATAAAAACTAGAACTTTTAAATTTTAAACGGCCATGGGGAAGCAGTTGACAGAAAAACTTGCGAGTGTCGGCATCCTTCGCCTTGCGGGCCAGTTTATCTGCTAAATGGCGATCTTCTACTCGAATAAGATAAATGCCAGGCTCTTTGGTACTTTTATAGAGATAGAACTGAAAGGCCAGGCTAAACAAGGTAAAAAGTTTATGTTGATAAAAATGTAAGTGTTGATGATTTGTTTCGATGATGGACTTAACCCCTTCGTAGAGGTGTTTTTGCGAAAGATTATCAGACATATTGTGTTTCCATCGGTGTTTAATTTCTTAGCTAACACACTTTGTTCAGCACTGTCTTTTTCACAGTTACTGAAACCCCATCTCCAACCAAAATTTAAAAATTGAAAGGAGAGTAAAGCACTTTTCTGTGTTTATGAAAATAGAGGCCGGCATTTTTACAATTTAGCTGGCAATTCTTATCTATTTTGGTTATAACTTGCCCAAAAATCAAGCAATTAAACCAATTTTTAGGAGTTCAATTTATGAAGGCCCTCTCCAAAACCAGAAACATTGGAATTTCTGCCCACATCGATTCTGGCAAGACCACGCTAACTGAAAGAATTCTTTTTTATTGTGCCAGAATTCACAAAATTGAAGATGTCCGTGGAGGCGGGGATGGCGCCAAGATGGACCATATGGAATTGGAAAAAGAAAAAGGGATTACCATCACTTCTGCTGCCACTACCGTGACTTGGAAGGGTCTATTAGGCGATGGAATCAAATTTGCTGAAGGTGATGAAAAAGAAATTAAGATCAATATTATAGATACTCCAGGACACGTGGACTTCACCGTTGAAGTGGAGCGTTCTTTACGCGTGTTAGATGGCGCTATTCTCGTTTTATGCTCTGTCGCTGGTGTTCAGTCGCAGTCCATTACGGTGGATCGTCAAATGAAAAGATACCGCGTTCCAAGGTTGGCGTTTTTAAATAAAATGGATCGCATGGGAGCCACTGCGACCAAAGGAACCACCGCCTTAAAAGAAAAGCTCAATCACAATGCCGTTATGATGCAAATGCCAATTGGAGCAGAAGAAAACTTCCGTGGTGTGGTGGATTTAGTGACCATGAAGGCCCTTTATTTTGATGGCGATAATGGTGAAAAAGTACGAGTAGAAGATATTCCAGGTGAAATGCTGGATGATTGTCAGGCACATAGAGAAAAGATGCTAGATTCTATCTCGATGTTTGACGATCAATTGATGGAAGATATGTTGGAAGGCAAAGAGCTTACGGAGCAACAAATTCATGCTGCCGTTAGAAAAGGG